>CAZGCK010000149.1:0-1665 GCA_964524175.1 uncultured Bacteriovoracaceae bacterium
CCTCATGGGTTTAACTACGGTTCTGGGTCGGGCTTGGTGCGGTTGGGCATGCCCCCAAACGGTGACGATCGACTTCATCTACGCGAGGGTAGAGAGATGGATCGAGGGTGATTCGCATGCGCGAAAGCAATTAGATGCTTCTCCTTGGGGCGCGGGCAAATCGTTCAAGAAGGCTACGAAGTGGATTATATTTTTCTTAATCTCCGCGTTCTTGGCACACGCCTTCTTGGCCTATTTTGTGAGTTGGGCGGGTTGGCTTGACCGCTACCGGAGCGGGTTTTCCGAAGCGGGGGCCAGCCTCGTGATGCTCATCCTGTCGACGCTCGTTTTTCTCTTCGATTTTGGCTGGTTTCGAGATCAGTTTTGCATCGTGGCCTGCCCCTATGGACGTTGGCAGACGGTGTGGATGGACAATCATTCGCTTGTGGTGGACTACGATGCGGTTCGTGGAGAGCCCCGACGGGGAGCTGCCGCCTTCGGGCAGTCAGTCGGCGATTGTGTGAGTTGTGGACATTGTGTTCAAGCTTGTCCCACGGGGGTAGATATTCGGGGCGGCGTTCAAATGGAGTGCATCGCCTGTACCGCCTGCATCGATGCCTGCAATGAGGTGATGCTCAATTTGGGCAAGAAGCCGGGATTGATTCGGTACACCTCCTTTGCGCAGCTTCGGGATCCGGCACGTCGAGAGCGCCCTTTTCGAATTGTGCCGCGGGCCCGAATCTTCCTTTACGGTTTGGCGATCATTGTTTTGGCAGGAGGTTTTTGGTGGGGCTTGAGCCACCGCGGTCCGCTTTGGATCTATCTGAAGCGTCTGCCCGGACCACCCTATGTGTCTTCCTCCGACGGAGGATCCCTTCAGGTCATCAATGGCTTCAAGGCAAGTGTGCGCAATTTGCGAAGCGAGACCGAGCGTCTCACGGTTCGTGCGCCCGAGATTCCTGGCTTCACACTTGATAGCGGACCGCAGAATGAGGTGCTCGCGCCTGGAGAACAACGAGACTTCGTCCTCCTGACTAAATATGTGCAAGTAGCGGCTGGTGGTGGCCGCGCCCCTCGAAATGTGAAGCTGAGTTTTGGGATCACCGGCGAAAAGTCGGGGCGCCAGGAGGTACGTGATTATGAAATTCATTTCATGTCCCCCTAAGTCGGGGCCCTGTGTTTTCGCATTGGACCTCTCCCGAATGTGTGAAAATGCTGGCTGAGGTTACGGGTAAGCGGGATGGGATTAAGCCAATCGCTAAGTCCATTGGTTTTGAGTTGGACTTAGCTGCGTAGAGTACAGTACGGCCTCCGACTTTGAGGCTCGGTTCTACTCGAGCGATGATCTTGCAAAAAAGGGCCTTGAACGAGCTTAAAATTGAGCTTCGTCTGATCAATCTCTCTGCCGCCGGTAGCCTCGACGAAGGATTCGAGGAGAAGTCGATGCTCCGGCGATATTGTCCCCGTGATCGCAATCGTGTTCTCCATCCGAATCGCTCGACAGTAGCCGACTTTTGGTTCCCAAGGAGCACCGCTAAAGGTGCGTTCAATGTCGTGAGTCGGTGTTTTTCCTTTGCTCATGCTTTGACCGCTCTTTCCAAGAAGACAATCTCAGGCTTCTTTGTATCCATTCTGCACTTGATGCCGATGGGAAAGGATTTCTCTATTTGAACGACTGGTCCACGG
>CAZGCK010000149.1:1675-7489 GCA_964524175.1 uncultured Bacteriovoracaceae bacterium
ATGGATCGGTGTGGCCGAAGTCGACGCCGGTAATCACTGGGAACTTGTAGCCATTGAGAGATTCATCGAGAATCATTTCCATGCTGTCACTCTCGTTGAATTTGACATTGCGGTGGAAGCGTCCCACCACCATGCCGGTGATTAGGTCGTATGCGCCCATCTGCCGGAGTTGGGTGAACAGGCGGTCCATCGTCTTGGAACTCTCCGCCTCGTCGTCCTCTACGAAGAGAATCTTCCCTCGAAGGTTTGGCCAGTACTTGGTTCCGGCTAATAGGAGCATAGTTCCTAGATTCCCGCCGATGATGGCTCCTTCAGCTTTACCTTTCCGATAAATTTTCCAGCCTGGGTTGGATTCAAAACGCATCTGCTTCTCGGGTTCCATATACCAAGGATTGTCCGAGTACTCGCGCGAGGCCGTCAGTCGAAATGGGATCTCTGGAGTCATGACTACTTTTCCAAAGTGCTTCCAAGTAAAATCAGGGACGACAGGTTTTCCATATGTGATTCCTGCGGCGTGGCCGTAAGTTTTTCGACAATTTGGGGCTTCTACCAATTTGAAGCCGTATGCGCGCAGTCGCTGATAAGTCCGCTCAATCGTCTCCTCAGACGACGCAGTAATGGGTGTTGAGCAAGCTACGATTCCTAGAGTGTCTCCGGGTTTGAGTGGTTTGGGTTTGATCAGTTTCATGGTTTTTCCCCCACATAGATGGGGTGGGTAGATTCGAACTTCTTATAGAGACCGCCATCAAAGTCCCCATAGACGCAGATCTTTTTAAGACCGCAACGTTTCATCATCGCTACGATCTCCGGCTTCGAGTACAGCCTCATTCTATGGTGATAAGTCTTGGCTTTTGACGTTCTTCGATCGACTACGACCATCTGGGCCTCGATGTAGTGTGTCTCTGGATCGTACCGTCTTGCCTCAAGAATAAATTTTCCGTCTTCCTCCCGCCAATCAACGGGACGGAATACCTTCATGAGCCAGTCCCGATTGATGAGGTGAATGGCTATTTTTCCGCGTGGCTTCACAGTAGAAACGAGTTCACGTAGAACTTGTTCGTTTTTCTGGTCGGTGGCGAAGTATCCGAAGCTGCTGAATAGATTGAATACGGCGTCGTACTTGCCACGATGGGAGGAAAGCTGCGCCATATTTCCGCTGCGAAAGTTACGTTCCTGTGGCTTTTTTTTAGGCGAGCGAGCTTGAGGCAGGCGTCACTGATATCGACTCCTGTTACATCGAGTTTATGTCGCGCAAATTCAAATGAGTGCCGACCTGTGCCGCAAGGGACATCGAGAACACAATCACCTTGTTTGAGTCCGAGCTTTGAGACCAGGAAATCAACTTCCTTTTTTTGCAAGCTCCTTGAATCGCCTGGACCCAATCGTGGTGCTAGCGAAGTAGTGGTCGTACATGGATTTATGCCAGTGATCGGATTTACTTATGTACGTTTTTCTCATAGGTGATTTCGATCGTACTTTGTATGGATTCCCAGTGTTCCTCTTTGGGAGAGATGATGGGTGGATTTGACGATGCAGATAGAATTCAAATCAGGTTTCATATTGTCGTTACTCCAGTGAGTGTCGACAGTAGAATCTTGCGGCCTTCAATCATAAATTGGGTCTCATAGTTGTCATGAGATACAGAGACAGCGGTATTTGCGATCCCCAATACTTGCGTGCGTGCATCCAGGGTAATATCCCGGCTGCCAATCTGGATTCGATCGATTGATGGCGACCCAGCAGGAGCCGTATGTTCCCAGGCTTCGACCAAGTATGGGATAAGAGGGCGCGTGAAGTAGGCTGTTTGCGACTTCTTTACAGTCACAAGACTTTTGGTGTGCAGAAACCAACCGACGCTGCCGAGTTGGTCGGAGTAGTCCTCCAGGTTCGAAATTTGAACTCCTAAGTGATGTAGTCCAGGCCCGCGTTTCTCTAGGGCACGTTGATAAGGACCGACTTTGATCGCTTCCAGTAAGAGTAGGCGTGCGCTCTTAGTGGGAGAACCGACGTAACACTATCGGGTTCCTTCGTGTTCAAATTCCTCAAAAGGATTAATCTCAAGACCGAGCCCGGTGACGTATTGAACAGCTTTCTCAAGAGACTGCACAAGGACAGCGACGTGTGTAAGAGTGGCGGCGATCATCGGAAGGCCCGCCTAGACAATTGTTTGGTGTAGAAGAATCGCTTGTTGCCTTTAGGATAGTCCTTAAGCTCTCCGAATTGTTTGTAACCCAGCTTTTCGTAGAACCTCGGAGCCTGAAATGCGAATGTATCAAGCCAGAAATTTGTGCAACGAAGTGTCTTCGCCTCCACCTCGGCTCTAACCATTAGCTTCTTTCCGAGGCCGGACTCAGCTCCGTGGCGCTTGAGATGCTCGTAGTAACTGGGAAGGTCACTGGATTCTGAGAGACGAACTTCGATACTGGTGGTCAGGGCTCAAATCTCCTTGAAAACACGTATTCATCCGAGGTTGCTCCTTTGAAGAAGTCCGCATCGTGGAAGAATTCGACTTGTAACATACCGAGCTTTCTTGCCAGTCGATGAGAAGCGATATTTCGAGTATCGCTCCAAGCTTTGACTTCTTGGACGCCGAGGCTGTCGCGAAGGTATCTGAAGATGGCTTCCAAAGCCTCCGTGGAATAACCCTTGTTCTGGTGAACACTGCCGACGATGTAGCCAATCGATGCGACTCCATCCTGCTTGATGCCGACCTGGAAATGCCCAACGACATGACTGGCATTCTTGTCCTTGGCGATCCAATTGAGCCATATTTCATTTCGATCAGGAGATCGGCGCTTTGCCCATTTTGCGCAGCGTTCTCGCTGCTTCTCTAGCGGCTGAGGTTCGAACGGCACGAAGTGATGGAGCTCAGGATCTCGAAAGAGTTCCCAGAGCTCTTCTGCGTGAATTTCAGTGATTGGATCCAGGGTGAGTCTGGTCGTATTCAGACCGGGCTGATCCAATGGCACCGTCGAGTCTTCCTTGAGCCAATCCGATTTCTTGATCTGGTAGACAACGGACGTGCTGATGTCACCGGTCACCGGAGTGGAGCGTGCATTCGTCACTTCGACTCCGCCGATCTTGGTCATCGCCTTACGAGAGCGATGGTTATTCCTACCGACGACGAAGTAGGTAGTCTCGACGAATTGAAAAGCATAGCCCATCATGAGCGACTTGAGCTCGCGGTTGTAGGTTCCACCCCAGTAGTCGCGGGTAAGGAACGTGAAGCCGATCTCGACTGAGGATGTTTGGGCATTGTAGTCGGTGTAGCGGGAGCTGCCGATGATCCGGCCAGATTTTAAGTCGATGATTGCGAGGGCACCTTTGGACTCAATTCCCGAGCGGAAGTAGGCCTCGAACCTTTCGCGAGTGTAGCGGAGGTAGTCCGGATGCAGTTCCCAGATCAGCGGATCGGATGCGGCGGAGAAGAGAGCCTCAAAATCTTTTTCGGTGAGCGGGCGAAGGCGGAGTGAGGATCCGATGAGGGTAGGCTGCCAGTGAATGGGCGCCAGAGGAGAGTGGTTAGCAGGCGGGTTGTTTTTCATTCGTACTTGGCTCAAATTTGTACGCGTTTTATCGCATTGTTCAACCTCTTTGGCAAAACGTGCAAAAACTCGTCGTGAACAAACGGAACATTTTGTTCCATAAAAGAAGGCCTAACGCGTTGAAACGTTAGACCTTCTTCTATTTTATAATGGGTAGCGGGGGCTGGATTTGAACTCAATGCTTATAACTACATGAAATTAAAGAAAACATAGTTGCTATTTTATTGCTGTTTATGTGCTAAAATGGCACTGTGCTCGATATGAAGTTTGACGAAACTTATGACCGAGCTAAATTCGTTTGGACGAAGCAGCATCGTGGGATCGACTTTGTGGAGGCTCGCGAAGTCTGGAACGATTCAGAGGCTATCGAAGGGCCAGGCAACTCTGAGATGGGTGAGGATCGTTGGCTCATCATCGGCAGGGCGATGGGCAAGCTTTGGACGGTCTGCTTCACGTACCGACCCGAGGGGATTCGGATCATTTAGGTTAGGCCACCGCGAGAAATCGAGAAGGAAGTCTATTATGGCAACTAAGACGACGGCGAAAAAGAAGCTGACCAATCAGGAGTTCGAGCGCGAAGACGATCTTTCCGAGCACGTCGATTACCAGAATTTCACGAAGCGCGTGCCCTTTGATCTTCCTGTTTGGGCGATCAAGGTGATCGACAACGAAGCGGCCCGGCGCGGGATGACTCGGCAGTCGCTCATCAAGTATTGGGTGATTGAGAAGGCGGATGGGATTTCGGCAGGAAAGAAGGAGACGGCTTAGTGATGGGAGGTGCGTCAACTGGTACCGCAGAATGGTTCGGTTGCTTTCGATTTGATTCACGTAAGTTGCTTCTATTTTTCATGGCGATTTCTGCTCTCTATGGATTTTGGCTCATTTACGACATGGATCACTATCTTCCATGGAAAGTTCGTTTTCTGCGCGGTGTCGAGCTGACCTTTATTGGTCATTTCGCGCTAGGGTTCGCGGCTTTTGATTGGCGAAGCAGGTGGCGGTTTTTAGTCGCGGCGATGTTGTTTCCCACCTTAATCGGTGTTGCAATCCTTTGGTGGCATATTCACTTGATAGCGGCGTTCGCTGTATTGGCATGGCTGGCCTGGCATATGGTTCAGATCATGAGAGGCGCGCCTCGTGGCGATTAGTCCATTTCATCGACATAAGAGCCAGGCTCAAAACGAGGCATATGCTTACTTTGATCAGCACATTCGGCCGCTGCCTAAGCGAAAGGATGGCAAGCTTGATCTCCTAGCTCCGGGCTTTGACGACAACGATGTCGACGCATTTCGGCACGCCTACGCAAGCGGCGTCTTTACCCAGGAGTATGGAGAACGGACCGCGAATTTGCTGGGCCTGTTCAATGAGTTATCTCCGGAAGCTCAGTATTCTCATTCGATGAGCCCTCGTTCCAGAAACATGGACCTTTGGAACAATCGAGTTGGGCGAAAATACGGAAAGAAGACGCAGGGCCGAAAGCGCTTGCTCAAGCTGATTCACGAGGCGCTGAAGCGGGGAGAGTTGATAATCGATCTCTCTGACCGGCGTGAGTTTACGGGATCGACTCAGGCACCCAAAAAGAATTCCAAAACCGGTGATCGCACTTTCAATGTCGTCAACGGGTCGAAACGAAGCCTTTAATGACATGCAAAGGCGGTCCGTTATGAGTCGCGAGGAGTTTGTTGCTTTGATTCAGGAGGGCGAGTATCCGGGCTACTCGGTGAAGCTCATTCATGGCGTGGAGACGCCGGTCTCGAAGCGGGACGGAAGGCGAATCAACAATATTGGGTAGGAGATCTTGCGATCCGTCGCTCACTCGATCATTTTTTTTGAGGCAACCCTGCAAAGACCGCTGTTTTACGTTTGAAAGACTCGTCAGGCAGGTCCATTGCTGAGCTGAAGCTCAAGAAGGTCCGTATCGTTGTTCAATCGGTCGAGGACACTAAGATCGAGTGGGCGAAAGCCCTTCGTGGTGAAATCCGATCGATCCAGAAACCCGGCATGATCATTTTTGCGAGCCTGGAGGCAGTCGCCAAGATGCTCTCTCCGGCGAGGCTTGAGCTTTTGGGCGCAATCCTCAAGGAGCATCCTGAGTCGATCCTCATGCCCCTCGATATGGGGAAGAGCCGAGTTTCCTCCGAGTCAGCGCTCCAAACGATAAAAGCCGGTAAAACTGTTGGTGTTTTACCGGCTTTTAACTTTTTATAATTGGTAGCGGGGGCCAGATTTGAACTGACGACCTTTGGGTTATGAGCCCAACGAGCTACCA
>CAZGCK010000150.1:0-2452 GCA_964524175.1 uncultured Bacteriovoracaceae bacterium
CAAGAGAGTCGTGTTCGGCCTTATCATTTTAGCCTTCGCAAGCTCAGGCTGCGGCATTTACCCCTCCCAACAGGGCACTGGCCGGGCGTTCGCAAAAAAGGGCGCCACCGACACTGTAGACGGATCGGGTAACGAAATGGACACACACTCCGGAAGCAGCACCCCTCAAAGCCATGGCGCAAGCGCTTCTGGGGCTCAGACTTTTAAGGTCTCTGGCGTAGGCTACAACTCCACGACTGTCAGCGTGATCGCGGGACGCGTACTGAAGATCAAGTTCTCACCTGGCATGCAGGAATTAAGCGGCACGACCTCAAGCGGAACAGAGCCACTCCCCTACTCGATTTTGGGAGTTTATATCAAAGTCGGCAATGCTGCCGCACGGCCAACTCCTCCGCTCTACAATGGCTACTACGGCGGCACGACGGAGACATCTCCTGAGATGGATTTTTCTTCGGCGATCTCCGGGGACCCAAAACAAGTCACCATCACGATTCAACAACCAAACAATAATGCGATTTGCCTGCAGCGATATACGGGATGCCCTTACAGCCACGTACAAACAGGCGAGCCTTGGAACGGAACCCTGACCGTGGAGACCGACGCAAACTGATGTTTAGGACTTGTACAGATGTCATTCACGACCCGACAGAAACTCAATGACGAGCGAGTCGGATGAAGACAAAACGCTGAGTTATCAACAATAGAGCGAATTGGCCCCAGCGTTGCACTAAGACTGAGATGAAGAGTGAGAGTGGAGAGGATGATTTTATGAAAAGTAAAAAGCTGACAATCATGGCTTTGATGTTCTCGGTGAGCTTAGGCGCGCTGATCACGGGCTGCGGACAAACGAGCAGTCATGAAGAGGACAAGACCGGCAGCGCTGGTGGCGGATCCAGCTCGGGCGGAGGTACCTACTACCCTGGCAGCAATGCCGGCAACACTACGGGCAACACCGGACCTGGAACTGGCTCTGGAAGCCCCATTAATCCGGTGCCTTCTTACTCATACGACTACGTGCTAACGGGCAATACCGGCGTTGCTACCGTAAGAGGCATACTCACAGACAGCGTGCTTCGCGTGCAATTCAACCCCGGCGTTCCTCAGTTTGGCTATCGCGCTGATGGGGTGACGTTGTCGGGCTACACGATCGGACTCAACTGCTACAGAGTGAACGTCACAGTTCTTGGCAAGACATTGACCGCATTCGTGAGCACCACCGGCTCAGCCGGCGTAGGCTACTGTGCGGGTGCGGCCACCAGCCACACCTTGGACTTCTCGGATCGCCTAACTCCAGGACATGGTCCTGTTGAAGTCAGGGTTAGCAACGCGCAGTATGACAATTGCCGCGGCTACGGCAATCCTTACCAAGGCGGATGCATCCTTCAACCCGTGTATAATACCTACCACCGCATCGAAGTTCTGTTTGATGTGTTCACGAATGGGAGTGGGGTTCGTTAAGCAGATCTGAGACTGCTTTATGAAATCCGATCTGAATCCAGTTTTCAGTTTCTGATCCGATACAGATCAGACTCAGTAATCAGAATCAGATCAGTTGAACTGACCCCTCACAAACACTGCTTCCCGGCCACGGGCGCCAACACCTCGGCCAGTTCCTGCTGCTGCGGGTTCTTAAATGAATCCTCCGTCACATGCTGGGTCAAGTGCCTCATGAACCGCTGCCCGTCCCCACCGCACGCTTTCCACACGGCCTCAAAGTCTGATTGACCGGTGTGATACTCTTTGAACTGGATCAATGTCGCGTTGCTGATCTCGTGCTTATAACCCAACTCTTGCTTCACTTTGCTCAAGATCGCGTTCTTCTTCTCTAGCTTCAGCGCGTCCGAGTCCGATGAGGCATACAGCGCAGCAAGCTCATCATAGGTCTCATGCAACCGCTTGCGCCTGCGATCACCATCCCTCTCTGCGTTCTCATAAATCAATCGCTCGCGCGATACGGCCCGTCCTGGCTCGACCAGCGCGATCGATTCTAGCCCGGGCGATCCGGCGACTGCAGCAACAGCCCCCGCACGACGATCCAGGTAGGGCCCCGTCAACTGATCCGCCACGAAACTCGCCACACTCTCGTTAAAATAGGCCTGCCCGCTCAGATAAAGAGTCGCGTGCACCGACTCGTGGATGACGACATTCACCAGATCCCCGATCGCTTGCTCACCCTCAGGAATCATCGTCGAAAGAACGGCGTCTCTAAACCACCCAAGGGTCGAATAGGCCGAGGCCCCGCGCAGATCCACATCCCAACCCTCGGCCTTGAGCTCGGCCGCGAGCTTCTTGGCCTCTTCAAGGTCAAACCACCCGAGATAAGGAAATCTGCCTACGATCGGAAATTTCCACTCCTTTGAAACAAACTTGAGCTGCTCGCAAGCGCTCACGACATAAACCGCTGCCGATCGATCCAACTGAACATACTCAGTATAATTATTGGTAGGCTTGA
>CAZGCK010000150.1:2462-7386 GCA_964524175.1 uncultured Bacteriovoracaceae bacterium
CCCGTTTTGCTCACCGTACTTCTTGATGAGCTCTACTTCTGCCAAGAGTTGACGGATACGTGGCGGAGTGCGCTCATCTTTCAGGACGTCCGAGATCGGGCGCGCGCGATTGGAGAGCGCAAGCTGGCCCTGCGTCGCCTGAATCAAATACTTTACCGTAGAGCAGCCCGAGAGGCTCAGGGCTAAAAAAGAAACAAAAACAGGACAAACCGCCTTAGAAATAGAACGAAAATCCCACATTGAACGATATGTTGTCTTGCCACGTGCCGATCGCTCCGCCTGTAAGGTAGGTATCCGCCTCAAGTCGGATCCCAAATCGAGGTCCGATGCGAACTCGAGCACCCGCCCCGAGAATCGCAGTGAGGGCATCCACCCTAGAAGTCGGCGAGCCACCAAAAGCATAGCTTCCCGTCGCATCGCGATTGAGCTGGCCGATACCGATCTTTGCGTAAGGATTGAAAATGGCTTCTTTACCGAACACCGACTGAACCCAATTAATCGAGCTGATCTGATCATGGAAGGTGGTGTCCTCGTAGTTGGTGATCAGCGTTCGGTTTACCACGTCAGCAAACGAAAGCTCAACCTCGGAGACTTCGCTGAAGTGGTAGCCAATGGAGCCTGTCCAGCGCCGGGTCCAGCTGAAGCTTGAGTTACCGTAATTGCTTTGATTAAAAAAGAATCCGCCCGTTATCTCAAACGCGCCGGCCAGTGCCTCGGAAGGCATGGCTACTAAAAATGCCATGGCCGCTCCCAACACCCAAATCCACTTTTTCATAACTCCTCCGTGACATCACTCTTCCCTAATCTGCGACAGCTCTTCGATGAGCCGCGCTTTCTCCACATCAGCTTCTTGCTTGCGTTGCGAGAACTTGGCGTCGATATCCTCGACCTCAACTTTGACTTTTCTCGGACGACCGTAAAATTTGTCCGGAAACAAGATTTTCTCTCCGACCTTCTCGCCGGCAACCATACGGTTGACCCAGTGCTCGCGCAGATCACCCTCGTTTCCGTCAGTCGGATGGCGAGCATACTCTGTGATGGGAGCTGCCTTTTTGATCGCTTCGAGCTCTTTTGCCTTTGCCGCTTTGACAGCTTTTTTCTCGGCCTGAGAGGCTGCAGCCACCTTCGCAGGAGCTTCGGATTGGTCTTCGCCGTCGTCTTCTTCGTCTACGTCCTTGTCCTTCACGAGAGCCGAGGCAAATACGCGGTCCTGCCGCTCGCGAGCCGTGCGCACCGCATGGGAACGCTCGCGCTCAGGAACTCTCAAATCATCGAACTTGGGCTTGAGTGACGCATATGCCACCGCTCGAGGGATGCTTGGCACCACGCGCAGGAGCTTGAAGTTCAGCGCCGAAGCCTCGCCCGGCTTCACCGTCACACGACGCGAGGTCTCGAATCGATTCTCGATCAGGCTCTTGCCTTCGAGGGCTACCAGTTGAGTCTCGTCGTCCTCTTGGTTGTAAACCACGATGATTGTCCCACGCGTCACTCGAGCTCGCGCGTTAGCCGTGATGATCCTAAGCTCGTCATTGCCTCCAGACGCTTGGGCGTAAACTTGCCCACGGAACAAGACCAGCTGCTCTCCCGATCGCTTGCCGTCCGCATTATCCTGAGGCACTTGCACGAAACTGCCCGCACCCACGTGAGCCCGATGCCCATCGCGGTGCTTGAGCTTAGCGTAGCCCTTGCCCACGCCGACCCATCCCCCGCAGGGCACTCCAGTTCTCCGGGACAGCGAAACCAAGTGCGTGCGAGACGAGTCCAGCACCTCGACATCGCCGCTAAAATCCTCCAAAACCGCACACGGGACAGAGACTGACTCGGCCGTCTCGGCAGGCGTCGCCCACGCGATGCGATCCAAGAGCAGCACGCTCAGGGTCGCCAATGCGAAAGCCAGAGCCACTACGCCAGCTCCTAGGCTTATCCAATTACTCTTCTTCGGTCGCGATGCCACGCTCGGCCTCCGTGCTACCTGCGTTGATCCACCGCGCTTCCCGCGCATGTGGGTGCTGATCGATCAGCTCCGTCAACCAAAACTGACTCTTCGTGTGCTTGCCCAAACGTTGCGCAACGAGCGCTTTCCAAAGGCGTGCCTGAGCCTGCGAGGGGCGATTATCCGGCGTATCGGGCGCCCGCAACACGCGATCAAAATAGCGATCGGCGATGTCGAAGTTATCCAACCGGTACCAAGTGATTCCGGTCATAAGAAAATTTTTGGGTGATTTGAACGTGTCATTCTCATCTAGGCCCGTAAGAAAAGTCAGGATGACCGCGGCCTTCTCGTCTTCCCTGGCTTTGAAGTAAGACACGCCCAACGTATAGGTTTGGTGAGGCAAAAGATTGCTAGGGATGCGGTAAGCGATGCTGGCCAAAGTGCGACCCACCTGGCTGCCCGTCTCTTTGTCCAAGCGATACTCGATGGCCTTGGTGAGTTCGTTGCCATCCTTTGCATGACAGTCAAACCTGAGGTTTTCGACCGTCAAGCGCAAGTGAGTGTTCTCAAGCCTCAAACGTGAGTTTTCGGCTTCGGCGGAGCGAATAGCCGTGATCTTCTGATCGATGCTGTGCAACGCTTTTTGGTAGGTCCCAAGCAAACTTGGGACCTCCACACTATGAGACACGGAATGGGCGGCTCGCTTGGCTCGAGAACCGACTTGAGAGCCCAAGTGAGCGCCACCGAACTTAAACGCCGTCAAGCCAATGGCGGCCAAGAGAACAAGCACTCCCACCCCAGCCAGCGCCTTTTTATGCTTTCCCAATCCCTTGATGCGGTCTTTGAACGTCGTTTTACGGTCCATCTCAAGTGTCTGATCGGAAACGAGCTGGGCGAACTTAATGAACTTAATGATTTGGGAGAAATTTGTGTGCTGAGAGGACAATAGATTCAGTCCCCCTCTCAAACGGACGATAATGATTCATGGACCTTAGGCTACTGCCCTGGACCACGACCCTGAAAAGCTTAGCGGGAAGTAAGCGCCGCGCTTTAGGGGCTGCCGTGGGTGCTGCGCTCACTATTGGCGCAACCGTTCAATTGACGTGGATCGCCGGTTCGCACTGGGCATTGGTCAAAGCCGAAGGCCAGCTCATCAAAGGTTATGGCGCCCTAGCTGCCGAAACGATGCATCCCTTCCGCGAATACATCGCAAACGATCGCCGGGGTTGCCGCGCGATTCTTGCCGCCTACTATCAAGGGAGGCAGGCAGACCGCCTTTATTGGGCCTCCCAAACCTGTGCGGCATCTGGTGTCGACATCGCCGACGTAGCCATCGCCACAGCCATGGTCGAAGAGCTTTCTGGCCACGACACCCAAGCTCTCGAGATACTCAACTCGGCGATCTCTCGATTCGAAGGCACCGCCGACATCTACTATCGCATGGCCCAAATCCTCCGCAGAATCCAAAGAGATCCAGAGGCCCTGCTTGCGCTTTTTCGAGCTGCTGAGCTCGATCCCTCAAACAACGCGCTTTCGATGGAGACGCTTCAATACTTCTCGTCGCAGAATCGGTGGAATGAAGCCAAAGTCATGGCCAAGAGACTCTTGTCAGCCCAAAGCGACAGTCCCAAAACCAAGCTTTTGATCGGCCGAGTATTTTTACGGACCGGCGATCGGTCAACTGCGCAAATAATGATTGACCAAGCCCGCGCACTGCTCATCAAGCAATCACCTGAAATACAATCCATGATCGAGCGCGAGTACGCTGACTTGCTTAACAAGGATGCATTATCGACAGTCAGCCCTCAAGACTCAGGACGTGGGCCGGCCTCAAATCATTTGAGACTCGGCCCCTCGCCCGCAAGTTTACCGCGAACTTTCTAGCGCCTCAGCACCCGCTACAGCCGAGCAAAATACCAACACGACGGCCTGAGACCGACGGTATAGCCTGAGACCTGGGTGCAGGAAACCCGAGACGCAGCGAACTCGGCAGCCACGCTACCTTGTCCATCCGCGTGGCGTCGCCCCGGGATGACCGCTAGGTCGAAACTCGCCGCACAATTAGCAGCGGCAACAAACGTTTCTAAACGACACTGTCCAGGAGGATGGCTGTCCTTGGTCTTGCTAACGACAAGTGGATCTTTTCGCGAAAAGCTAGGATCCGACTCTCCCCGATGCTTAAGCAACATCGCAAGAGGCATCGCCGCATTAGATATCCGATAACAAAGATTGCGCTCACCTTGCTGAGAGTAGGTTGCATCGCAGATTGCTTGAGCGGCCGGATCGACAGTAGCAGCAGCTTGAGCATTGGCAGCGACCTCAGAAGCCCACAGAGTCCTAAGACAAACCTGGGACGCGTAATAGTCAGACTGCCCTTCATTCGCCGCAAAAAAAGGCTCGCCGTTTGTAGTCGCCTGCGACTTAAACGGAAAGCCTCCCAAGTGATGCCCTAGCTCATGACAAACCACCATTTGAAAGGCGTCGACCGTCACCTCGGGGCGTCTAGCTAAACCCCCGTAAAAAAAAAGCTCCCATGTGTTGCCCTTTTGACTGGCTCCGGCGTTCACCGTAGAGTCTTGCCAATCCTTCATGACCTTGAGCTTACCTCCATGCGACTCGATGACTGGCAAGAACTTCGCCACCACATCATCAATGACTGCGTTAAAGGTGATTTCATCCATGTTGGACAGAAAGCTCAGTTGGTCTTCCTTGTCATAATCATTGTCAGGAAGGATCTGTGCATAAGCTGGATTCAGCCCAGTCATTGCGAGGACCATTAGGCCTAAAAACGATACTCCTGTCGTACGTTTCACACTTCCCCCTATCCTTAGGTGATCTTGGCCCATTAACTTCCTGGAGCCGCGAATCGTTCAACTACCCCACACTTATACGGATACAGCCGTTCAATTGAACGCGCAAGACGAGGGAGCAACAAAAGTCTGGATGACGGCTAAGACCACTTCTTGAAATCCGGCCTCCAATCGAGTTAAC
>CAZGCK010000151.1:0-6185 GCA_964524175.1 uncultured Bacteriovoracaceae bacterium
ACGCATTTTACATTTTGTTTTCACGTTCGCTGCGCTAACTCTCACGCCACTCAGCCTTACAGTCGATGCAAAGAGTGGTGAAAGGGAAAGCTGTGATGCGCGCTTCCGAGATTGATTCGTCGCATCGCTCACAAAGCCCGTAGTTTCCAGCTTCAATGCGCTTCAACGCTTCATCGATTTGCCAGAGAGTATCTCGTTCACGATTCTTAAGATAAAGAGTGAAGCTGCGATCCGTATCTGCAGATGCTTGATCGACGGTATCACTGTAGGTTTCTTCATCGTTAATGAAGTCATGTGTCGCCTGAGCGAGCACCTTCGCCATCGATTCACGACGAGAGACAAGATCCCTCTTAAAGCCTTCGATCTTTTCCTTGCGTAATGCCATAATGGGCATGCGTTTAACGACCCCCTATTTTAATGTAAAGGCTAAACTTGACACCACGCATTTTACATTTTGTTTTCACGTTCGCTGCGCTAACTCTCACGCCACTCAGCTCACATGCGTCAGACTATCAATCCGCAAGAGCTGCGGCCATGGGAGGCGCGGGACATGCGGGCCCCATGTTAAACGATGCGATTTATCTGAATCCATCATTCGTTTCGTTTCTTCCTGTCTATAGTATTTCGGGCAACTATCTTTTCTATGGCGGACCAACCAACTCTGACGGGGATTCGGACATCCACGGGCACAACGTCAACCTTTCGCTTCAAGATGGAAGGTCTGAGCTTTTTCAAGCCGGCGCGGGATTGACCCTCCTTGAGGATCGCAAAATCATCAGCATCGGCGCCTCCAAAAACATCGTTCAAAGGTTTGGATTAGGAATCGGGGGCAAGTTTATTGTTCCCAATGTTGAATCGCCCCACCCGATTTGGGATTCGATTATTTCGATGACCTGGGTGCCTTTTGATTGGGTTCAAGTCGCGACCGTGATCGACAACCTGCTTGAAAGCGATGAGGGACGATCTCGCGGTGTTTTTCGCGAGTATATTTTGGGTACAAAATTCAACGTCCAATCCTTGGTCTTGCTTTACGTGGATCCGCACTGGACGCCACACTCCCCCGAGGGCCTTTTAGGCCTCGAAGCGGGGCTTGAGATACCCATTCTGCAGGATTTATTTATTCGCGCAGGAATGTTCAGAAACGCTGCCCAGCCGTTTCTCTCTAACCTCAGATCTAAAGGTTACAGCTCAGGTATAGGTTGGATCGGGCCAAGAATCTCAGCCGACTACTCTTTTACTCGCGTACTCGAACCGCTGCTTGCGACGGCTCATCAGTTTGGAGTTACCGTTTCTTTTTAGGCTCGAGTGGCTTCTTGATTTTCTCACGGCGTTTTTTGAGTTTTTCGGCGAACTCAAGCGCCATGTCTCCCCCTCGACGAGTGAAGACAAACGGAAACACAGCGTGCACCAAACAGAGCGTGCCAGCAGTTAGCATGATCGAGCTCAGCTTGGTCGCTTGGGTGAGATGCTCAAGGTAGGACTCGTCCACTTCTTCTAAGTGGGCAGTGAGGAGATTTTTTAGAGGAGGCATAATGCGATTAAAATACTCAGATAAAGCTGCCCTGTCAATGTCCCAGTGAAGTTAAGCCATTTTTAGAGGGTAAAAGTGCTAAAAAGGGAAATTTTGACACACTAAGTCGCTTCATGCTATCCCTCCGCCCGGGCAAGGGCATGGGGAGGAATTCATGGGTAAGTACCTTATCGTTCTGGGTTTATTGGCGGCTTCGCTTGGCCTGCTGAATTGGATTTCTAATCCACAGCCAGGCGAGCATCAAACTTCTGCAACTCCGACTCCGGTCATTCAAACTCCGATGAGCCAGCCGCAAGTTCAAACTGCGGCCCCACCTCAAATGATTAAGACTTCCTCAAGCGAAGTCTCCGTAAAAAAACCGGTGATCCAAACTTCGAACCTGAGGCCTGGTGAGCTCTTCGACTATCTGGCATCAGATCGGTTCAAACAGAATCTCGAGACTGACAACTCATTGCTTGCTGATCTGACCTTACGTTTTTCACGTCCTTACGCAGACGACCCTCAAGATGAACTCACTTCACGGATCGGCATTCTTAGAGCCATAGCTCGTGTCACTCGGCAGGGCATCGGCCCGCAGACCAAAGAGTCGCTCCGAGTCCTGAGTCAACAAGTACTAAATAATCCAAACGAGAATTGGGTTGTGAAGCGAGAAGCGCTTCGAGGCATGGCGGGCCTGGGATGGAGCGGGTCTGAAACGGCTCGATCCAACACTTTTGCTCAATTAGATCCAAGAGTCATTGCAGCGGCGCAAATGAGCGATGACGAGTTTTTTGAAAAGATGGGGAGAAAAGAATGATTAAGATGAAAGCATGGGCGTTTTCAGCAATGGTAGGGTTTGGAGTATGCATTGGGTTTTCGGCTTCTTGGGCTGACGCACCCCCGATTGCTCCCCAAGCGCTATCGTTGAACTCCTATGACAATCTGCCCGCCCCAGATGCCGCCGAAGAAGCCGAGCTTTTTGCGAAAGTCCACCTGACGGAAAAGGGTCGTGCAGCTCTTACTCCCGATTGGCGCGTACGACTTGGCAAGATCCTCAAAGTGCTCAAGCGCCTCTCGGTACCTGTCCCCAACGACTGGCGAGGAGGGGCTCCCTCAGTATTCCCAAACATGCTCCAATATGTCTCAGATGTGACAACAACGCTGAACTTGGACCTCTCTCAGAGCGGAAGCACCGCTTATAATAGTCGAGGAAAGGTCTACTTAGGAGCACGTTTCTTTGTCAATGACCCCCTCGACTCGCTAGTCACGATTATTCATGAAGCAAGACACACTTCAGAAAATGACCCCGGGCACACTCGATGCAGATCAGGAGACGCTGCTCTCTCAGAAGGTGCGTGTGACGAGGCGTTCAGGACGGATGAGTATGCTGGAGCCTATGCTTTTGACACCTCGCTCAGATACGGCTTGGCCAAGTTTGGTCCTGATCTCAGCCCGGCCGATCGCGAATATTTCCGCTCTGGCGCTCTTGCCCGCCTGGGTTCGAGGTTCAACGTCGTACCCGCCGAGCTCAGCACTCCTCATGACTTTATCGCTGTTCTCGACAGCGCAGGAAAGGTCTGGCTCGTTCATCCCTTCACGAACGACCTCATACCTGCTCCCATTCAATTCGAAGGCAAGACCATTGAGCGAATTGAATACTACTCGAGCAACAACGGCCTCACGATCTATACAAACGACCAAAAAGCATTTGGATGGCGGATCGGATATTTACCTGTCCAACTGTTTACCGATTCAGCAGGTGCTGACGCAAAAGTCACTTATGCCACGTTACTCAATGACGGCAGAGACACGGAAGTTCACTTCATCGACAATGCTCACGCTATCCAAGTGATCGAAATGGACCCAGCCACCGGCAAGCGCGTAGCTCAAAAAGTGAAGTGGGACATGCGCGACATTCAGGCCACGAAATTGACCATGGGCCCCAAGTTTGCTCGTTACATTCTCGATGCTCGCGGCGATGTCTACCAAGTATCCTCGACCCTTTTCGGCAATAACAGCTTGAAGCCTGCAGAAAACTTTAAGCGCCCCGATGGATGGTCGTTTGCTGGCACGGGCGTCTTCTACGATACGCTCTATGGCCTGAGTAGGAGTGGGAAGTTCCATTACTTGGATGCTGCCACGACAACTGCCACGGCTTCGACTTTTCAGATCAACAAGATGGCAATCAAGTTTGCGGAGGGAGCTTCAATTCGCGCCCTCCTCGACGACACAGGAGCGCTGCACGTCACGAGATATTCAAGCAATACAGTGACGCAGATCAAACCTCGCGTACCAGGAGGGGCAAAGGTCATCGACTTTGCAATTGGGCGCAGTCAATATGCAAGCGACAAGCTGACGCCAGGAAAAGAACCGAGCGCCTCTTTCGTTCGGCGCTGTGCAGTCACCAAAGGATCGGTGGATCCCTGGTTGGGCCAAGGAATAGGAGTCGACGACAGGGGCCTCTTGGTTTTTGAAGGGACGGCCGCTCGCCCTTGTTTGAGACTGGACGCTCGAGCACCCGAACTTGCCCAACTGCCCGCTGACCTAACGGAGTATGCGATCGGATCGACAAAATCAGAGAATGGAAAGTTCTCACGCACCAGTCTCAAGCTGCGTGGACGAGATAGCAAAGAGCTAACGATTCACCCCTATTCTATTTCGAACGATCACTAGGATATGTCCTCAGCTGAGGACATTCCCTACACCCAAAAAAACAGATCAAACCCGAGCTGCAGGAGCCGCTCGGGTTTGGTGGGTCTAACAGTCTCCTCGACCTTGCGAACAAAATCTTGAAACTCCGCTCGGATCTTCTCGAAAGCGGCGGCATCGGCCGTGAACGTGACCTGAAAACTTTCTTTCTGCTCTTCAGCCGTTTTGAGGAGCTGGTCTTGCGAGGCCATCTTGAAGAGATTCTGATGCACTCGCATGAGCGGGTGCTCTTTAGGATAGTGAAGTTTGCCCCGATTCACCTTCTTCACCGAGAAGGGTCCCGTATCCATCTCGATAAAATCCACGAGCGAAAGCTTCTTGAGGATTTCCTTGAGCCTCGCCTGACTGATGCCTAAATGAGCGCAAAGCGAGCGGGGATCCTTGCGAATCGCGGGAATGTGCAAGGCCACGTGAACTAGGACGCAAAAAGGATCAAGCAGGTATCCCATCTCCTGAGACACTTGCAAAATATCGGACTCCCGCACATCCGCCCGGACCCCCAGCGCTTTGCGTGCCTTTTCGAGTTTGTGGTAGGCGAACTCCCGCCGCGCTGGCAGGGTGGCCGTTTCGTGCTCTCTCAGCAGAAGCAAAAACTCGATTTCTTGCGGAAAAAACTCCAGCAGCTGTCCTAGCCGAAACAAGTCATCCTCATTGAGGTGAGTGCTCGAGTCGTTAAGCGCTTTTGAGAGATAGGTGTATTGGATCGGAATCTGCGTGGCCAGCTTCTTAAGCGTCAGCCCGGGACGAAGCTGCTGCAGCTCCATTAGCCGGACTTTGATCGATGCCTTATATTGGGTTTGATCGGCGATGCGCATCTCCCAGAATTATACCGCCGCTATAATGGATTCAACGAGATTACAGTGGACTTTGATCGCGAGATTGCACGCAGAACTCTAGTCTCAGATGCATAAGGAGACTTACTCAAATGAAAACCTCGCAATACGCTCTCTTAGCTCTGATCTCTCTCACTCTTTCGCTTTCAGGTTGTTCGGCAAAAGTAGAGGGCGTAGGCGGAGCGCCTGACCAGCCCGTCGTCGTTCCAGCGGGATCGCCAAGCGAAGGACGATCTATACCTCCCTCGGATACGCCTGCTTCTCCCATTTCAGCATGCCCTCAATTTGCGGGCCAATATGTTTCTGATGGAATGGAACACACGTGGACTCAGCCCGATTGCATTCAGATTGCTTGGAGCCAACGCTGCATACTGAGCGACGCCCAATGCAATGCTCGTGGGCTCCCACTAAAATCCAACCAAGCGTTTCTTGCAGACGGGGTCTACTATCTCACCTTTGAAACCAATATTCAGAGAAGTGAGTACGCCAAATTCAATGGCGATGTTCTCGTCTCTTCCATCGAAAGCTCAGACGCACGCGGCGCAAATCGTCGCATCCTCACTCAGCGCGTGTTCAAATCTAAAACACCTTGTAACAGAGCCGACGACGGCACAGAATATCTCGTCGTAGAAGCTCGAGACAACGGCGTCGACTCATGCCTTTACCTGGCACCCATTCAAGCAGAATATTAGTCTGCCATAGCCTCCGAAATTCGGCGCCCTGTGCCTGACACATCGCCGACTGCGAGGGCCGGAAGGGGGAGATATCCTCCTTCCGGTTTTTTTGATCGCATGCTAGCCCTGAAGTATGCAAAAAATTGTACTCCTGTTGAGCCTTTTTTGGATTTTCGATGCGTCTGCAGCGATTATTCAAGATCCCACCCATGTATTGGACAAACTTGACCAAGAGTTCGGACAAGTCTCCTTTGCTGACGCCTTTCACTGCGGCGACAGCGCGAAGATTCGAATCTTTCATAAAAATTGTAGAATTGGATGTGGCGCGGACGGGTGCAGCAGCATCTGCGAAGCATCGCGCGAAGAATTCATGCGCACTGCGGGCGAATGCTCCGCCGATTCAATCTCGCTCATCGATGCTGATGGCACGATCGATGTTCTGTCCACCGAGGAGTTTCA
>CAZGCK010000151.1:6195-7277 GCA_964524175.1 uncultured Bacteriovoracaceae bacterium
CAGCAATTACGCGGAAATCTTTTGAGACGCGAATTAGCGGCGTTAGATGTGTTTTTGGGAATGACGGGCACCGTAAGCATTTTAAGTAGCGCATCCACCCCCTTTGCACTCGCTTCTGGCGAAACGATTCCCTCCTGGGAGATTCAAGGAAGTTTTACCAACCCTACAGGTCGTAGCTTGAGCTGGCTCTATCAAGTGGGAGTTAAGACGCCTGGGATCGCGCAAGTCCTTTTCAAACGAGTGAATGGGACAAAGATTTTTAAAGTTCGCGAGATCAATCGAAAATGAGTCGACTTCAACTCTTTGCGACCTTGGGACTCTTACTCGCGCTGAGCTCGTCCTGCGCAAAAGAAGAACCTGAACACGTACAGGTCGGGGACCGTGCCGACTCTCCTTCAGGCGAGCCCGGGCAACAGACCGCTTCGAACTCCGGCGGCTGGGTCTCCTCAGGTGGAGAGCTCTTTAAGGACGCGAAGAACCCTTGGTTTGTGCGCAATACCGAAAAAGTTCGCTACTGCATCGCCGTCGATGAGAAATCCGTTTCGGCCTCGCCGCGAGTGGCGCGTGACCTCGTTAACAAGGCTATCAGCTATTGGCATGCGGAGTTTCACAAGCCGGTACTGCGACCAGCGAATGGAAACGTCGATTTAGCCACTCAGGTGTTTGAAGAAGTCCCATGTACACCCGATGTCGATCTCGCATTTAAGTTTGGATATGGAACCTTAGATACCGACGAGATCCGCTACCTGAAAGACCCCGCCAAGTACATTGGGGTAGCGGTCCGCACTTCTTATGATGAAGAGCAGCTCCGTGGCAGGGGTTTTATCTATATCAGCTCGGACCTGGGTCCACACGTCTATGCTAACTCCGGACCCTTGATCGACCGCGCATGGACGCACCCCGAGCTTCTGTACTACGCCCTTCTTCACGAGTTGGGTCATATCTTTGGTCTCCCTCACACAGGGAGCGGCTTGATGTCCGAGGTTTTTCTGGATCAGATTCTCAATCAGGCGATTTACGAGATCTTTGTCGAGTCTCCAGTCGAACCCTTTTTCTTTCCTGACGCTCAGCTCGAATCCTGT
>CAZGCK010000152.1:0-7090 GCA_964524175.1 uncultured Bacteriovoracaceae bacterium
AGCCAGGAAAAAGCTGTCCACCGCCCACAGAGGTGTTCAAGGAGTACAAGTCCCACTCGTCTCGGCCCATTCCTCGAGAAATTTTGGAGCAAGTGAGGCTTTCAACTACTCGCATGGGGGTTTCCGCCATTTTTATGCCTCAAAGCGAGAGGCCCGTCTATACTCCTCAATCCATTCGAGTTCTCTCCGCGAAGATAAGAACTGAGCCGAGTTCGATCACTGTTGGAAATGTAACCGATAAGGCCGCAGCATTCTCTAACGGCAAAACTGCGATTACTTATAAAGTGAGTGCAAAGTTTCTAGGAGATCCGGCGCCGGGACAGGCAAAGGATTTTGAGATCAAGTGGAGTTGCGGGTCATCTGAAGAAGTCCACCGAGTCTATCGGTCGTCGATGGAGGCAGAGAATTCGAAATTTGAGATTCGATGCCCCGAGTCGCAGAATATCGTCGTCAAAGAAGCGACCTACGGCAAAAACCTGATTCTGCTTCCAGGAGAAAGAGAAGACACGGCATTGGCCGAGAAGGTGCGCAGGCTTTGCGAAGGTAATGTCAGTTGCAAGGCTCCCATTCAAGGCGTTCAGGGTAAGCGTGTGGTAGTCGCCTACAGTTGCAACGTCAAAGATGGAGAGGTTTTAGAGGCGACGGACCAACAGCAACTTCTGAACTGTAAGGATCAATTGCAGTAACAAGTCAGCGACGACACCTTTTTGTCCAGATTGAATGCGGCAAAGTTGAAGACTTGCGGACTACGGTCTGCTTTCAACACTTGTTTGACGCCTTCCATCTCTTGGCCGAATTCGTTGTGTACGTTGTAGTTTGAGTATTGAAACACGGTCAGCGTGCACCCTGCATTCACTTTGGCGGACATTGCGAGATTGTCCCAGTTTTGCTCTGGGTGAGTGTATAAATAGATGTCCCTCAAATCCGCATATTCGCTTTTAGGATAGATCACTTCGTAAGAGCTTTTGTCGTTTGCATTCTCTTTTCGATAAAGGGTCGCGCATTGGGTTTCTTCCGCCATGCTGTCCAGCGCGAAGCCGAGAGAGATTGTAAAACAAGCGCCTGCAATCAGATATTTCGAAAAGGTCATCATGGGTCTCCACATAGTACTCCCGCTCAGTCTCCCTAACCAGTCTAATTAGGTCAACTTTATGTCACCTTCTAGGGACACAGGCAATAGAAATATTATTCAAATAAATCAATGCTTTAATCGACAATAAGACTTTTTGAAGTCGATCCTTTACCAGAGGGACCGGGAGTTGCCGGGGTCTTCGTCCGACCGGAATCGGTCTCTATCTTCATCGATTTTTTCCGATGGTTCCGTCGCGCCACGAAGGGTGTCCTGCTCCTGAGGAAGGGGCGGAAGCGCGTCTCGGTCCCCATATCGCTCGACCAGCTCGGAGAGCTGAGCAAATGATTTGCGATGAGGAACAAGTTTTCCAGAAGCATTTCGGACAAACACCGTGTCATGCAAAGAGGGATAAGATCCTGCGTCCGAGGCGTAGAATAGCGATTGAAGTTTAAAGAAATCTTTTACGCTCAACGGCGTTCTATCCGCATGCATCTTCAGATCGCGATAGGCTTGCTCAGGGGAGATGGATCCTTTGCACCCTTCGTCGTTCATATAGCCTCGACAATGAAAGAGGCGCCCCAGCGCATTGTTTTCAACGAGCGCCACAGCAGTCTTGATCTCGCCTTCACTAAATTTTAGTTTTGTGAGGACTTCTTTGAGATGAGGGACGGTCACCGCGTGCTCAAGACTTTGATCGCCGAGCAATACCGTTGCGACCGGCTTACCGATGTCGTGGAGAGCGAGCGCGAACTTCATGAGCCGAGTGAGATCCATCGGCTCTTTTCCTTTTATAGCGTCGAGTTTGTATATGCCTCTCTCTGCCTCGAACATGCTGAGAACTCTTGTAGAATGCTCACGGACCGTAAATCCTTCTGCAACGCCCGCTTGGGTGTCGTAGAGTTTATCGTAGAGTCGATGAACGCCCGAAACGGCGCCGATAATGTTTTTCGCATCTTGGTATCCCTTCTCCCATTTTTCGACGATCTGATCCGGCACCTCCCCTCGGACTTGGGTTCCGGCCTTATTGACTTTTGCCTGGGAGTATTCGTCCCAAGGACCAGAATAATTGGGTCTATTAAAAATAGGTCTATTCAGACCAGATGAGCGGCGGAACGAAGTATCTGCTTTTCCTGCAGTCCCCCTGGCGAGATCGGTGTTTTCGGAGGTGACACTTTCTTTGGGAGTTTCTTTTTCTTTTTCGGTTGCGACACACCAGGCTCGGGCGGTCCAAGGGGGAGGAGGCGGCAAGGGTTGGTACGAGGGTAATGGTTTGGGTTCAGTCTTCCTTTGATCGGACTCGAAGAGATCGCTCAGCATGCCCGAGAAGCTGCTCTTCTTTTTGTAGGTTTCGACCCTTTTTGTAGGTTGAATCTGAGGTAGAGGCATGGGTGGCAAGGGTTCTGGCAGCGTGAGACCTGCCACTCCACTGAAGTAGTAATTGCGGTCCGAGCGATTGGGGGTCTTGTTTGTCGATAAAGACGGAACAAAGGAGAGGGTCGTGTACTGAGTGCTTGTCCAATAGTTGCGCTCAAAGGTCGTGGAAGGCTCGCGTACATGGCGAAACAGTTCTCTGAACCCCCCCTTCTCCGCGAATTTAAAATCCTGCTCGCTCGGAAGGGCTTGTCCGCCGCGACGGCTGCAATACTCTATCGCTTCCTTCGGGTCCTTAAACGACTCGGTGAGATCTAACCAAATTTTCCCGTTGGGTCGGGTATCCTTCCAACCCATCCCTAGAAGGCCCCCGTTGGGGATTTGATAACGAACAAAGGTGACGCCAGCATCGGTAGTGCAGCTTGTGTTGATTGGGGCCTTGGCCGAATTAGTCGATTTGCACTGATTTTTCTTTGGGGAAGAAGCGTCAGCGAGGACGGCTTTTAAAGAATGTGTAAGATCCGCTTTTTCGCTTAATACGGGTTCGGGAGGAGTCTCGCAAAAGAACCCTTGAGGGCCATGAATGTCGGTGGGACGAGGAGTGCCGGCATGCGTCTCGTGAGAGAGCGTCCCAGAGAGCGTAAGGAGGGGCACCGAAACGACAAAGAGAGGATGAAGGCGTTTTTTCACACGAGATCCTTTTTAAAAACGATTTTGGATTGCCTAATAACCTCATAGAAGGCAGGAGACGTGCCAACTTATCTATTTGAAATATAACGATAAAATATGGCGGTGCCGCGATCGCGCGAGGCAGCTGTCTAAAGCTTAGACAGCAAAATTTTATCTAAGAGGCTCTAAGGCTGACACCGGATTTCTCCACCCGAGCTGGGAATGACGACTGTTTTTTCGCCCGAACCGGAGTCTTCGCATGAAAAGCTGACTTTGATTCGGTTCGCGCTGACCCCTGCCGGAATTGCGCAGATCTCGTGTTCACCGCAAAGATCTTGCACCTTTTGCGTGTAATTCTCTTTGCCCCCGAGCTCGGTCAGTTGCATCAAGTTTTTCCCATAAGTCGCTTCAAGGATCTTGATCTCCCCTGAGTCTGGGCATTCGATGTCAAACACCGCGCCATCCGCTTGATCCGCAGATCTACTCACTGATTTGACTTGTCCACGGAGGTTGCTGCAGCTCCATTTTATATCGAAGCTTTTTTTCCAGCCCGGAGCCGGGTCTCCTCCGAGATGCTCGTTGGAGACTTTGTATCTGCGCTTGTTTTGCCCGTCGCAAAAAGCGGCTGCAGCTCGAGTGACATTGCCTACGGTTATCTTAAACGGAAGGTTTCTTACCGCAGAAATGATGCGGATCCGCCCTTTTCTTGAGGTAGGTCCTCCCGTGATTGGAGGAAAAACTCCCGAACACTCCAAAGGGCAGCGATCGGAGCATTCCCACGAACATTCGGGACTACACAAAATGTTGCATGTCGCGGAGTCCGAGTCAGCTGAGTCCGGTATGGATTGCGGGTCATTGGGCAAGGACTGGAGTTCATCGGGCAAGGACTGGAGTCCATCTAGGATTGGCGTTATGGGTGGGAGATTTTTGGTTAAAGATAGCACTTCACCGTGGACCTTGGACTGTTGCCAAAATGCCGCCACTTGGGCAGGGTTTTTCTTTTCTGAAAAGACTGCGGGCAACTTGGCACGCATTTCTGGAAAGATGACACGGATCTCTTCAGACACTTTTCTAAGAGCTCGCTTCTTTTTGTCATCATCGGCTATCTCGGCCAACATTAAAACTAGGCCGGCAACGTCTTCGTTTCGATTCCATTTGAATCGTTGGCGAATGAGGTTGCTTCTCTGTGGGTCCTTCATGTCCTCAACGAGGCTACCTAGCGCATAGTCCTCGTAAGCATCCAAAACACCTTTCAAGGTTTTTTTGACTGCTTCCTGTCGGGATGGATCTTTCTCTTGCTTGAGTTTGTCTTTGAGCCAATTCAAATAGTAAGTGCTTATGCTCCCTTCGAGGATTGATTTGACGCTATCACCGTCGATTTGGATGGGCTTGCCATCGATATCGATAGAGATTGAATCCCCTTCGGGGAGCAAAAGTATTCGGTCGTCCTTGGTGATTTTCCTGATGTTGTTGAGCGCAGCGAAGCCGATGATCTGTTGCGGAGGATTGATTGACTCTCCAAAAAATTGGATGAAAGACTTCTTGAGTTCCTTCTGCGTTTCGCGGGCATTTGCTAATTTGTCGTAGAATCTTTCGACCAGTGCATTTGAGTACACTTCGTAAGCGTTCACGCTTGGAGTAGACTTGATCCGGCCCCAGATCGAGCGGATCGTGTCCACTTCTCGCTCTTTCGGGAGCTCGAGCTTGCTCACTTCTTCCATGATCTGCAATCCAGACAACTTGCCTTGCAGGCCCGCGATGCTGATGCAAAGGCCCAGAATGTTTTCCCGGCCGGGTGAGTTTTCAAGCAACGGGGCCAGGCGCCTCCAGAGATCGAAACTATTGAGATCAGGAAACTGGCCAGGATGCCTTGAAATGTAAAGGAGGGCCGATTCGATGCTCTCCCTTTTATTCGATTCATTCCCTTTGAGAACTTTCCAAAGTCTTTGAGTGGGCTCACGCGACAGCCCTCTAGCTACGACCTCCGGCAAGTTGACTGAAGCCGATTCAAACGTCTCGCTCTGAAGGATCTCGATTTCTTTTAGAGGCGTGATTTGCTTATAGGACAGGAATTTGCTCTTAATTTCTTTGAAGAGCGTGGCCAGCTTAGGGTCCTTCTTGGAAGCCAGTTCAACCGCCGAAACGATAGCGGGACGGTGAGAGGGGCTCTCTAGCGATTTGATGAGCAGAGACAGGATTTCGCTTGACCCCCCCATGTCTAGTAGAGTGCAGAGTTCGAGCAGCCCGGCGGCATTGTTTTTGTCCAGGGCAAAATCCTTGGAATGGATGAATTGGATGAAGTTCTGTTTCCATTCTTCGACAAACTTTGGGTCGGTGGAGAGTTGAGTCAGATGCGCCAATCGCACGCTGGCTGAGAAGTGATCTGGATACTGAGCGAGTAGGACCTCTCGCCAAAAGGCAGAGTCACTCTTGATCTTGTCGCTTACTCCGTCTTTGAAGAACTTTTCGATTGAAGTCAGGCTCTCATTTCGAATGATTTCCGGGTGATCCTTTCGGTATTCAGCATAAGGCACGTACCTGAGTTTGTTGCCATTGACTGTCGTCGTCTCGATCACTTTTTTGAGGCGGGCCTTAGCCGCCTGGCTCAATTGATGATCCCAATGTGATTCACATGGATCTTGAGTGCACTGAAGAATGAGTCCGACCGGACTCCTGCGGCTGTCGATCCCACTAGGGTCTGGCTTGTCAACTCGGATCGCCTCAACATTGCAGGGGTTCAGCTCCTCGGTGATTTTGCTAAAATAATAGATTGGAGGACCATAGTCCTCCTTCAGCCAGCCAGTCCCGGGCCGTACCTTTACGATTTGGACGTCCCAAGGGGGTATGTGCGAAGGAACCATGTATTCGTCCACATCGTATTTATAGATATCCTTCAGTGGCCGACCGTAGAGATGCCAATTGTATCTTTGAACGTCGATTCCGCGAGGTACGGTTTCGCGAATATGAAGCACAAACTCCCCGTATTTTTCAGCGAATTCCTTATGAGGAGTCAAAAACTGGATCGCCACAGGAGTGCTGTTGTATTCATTTGCTTGATTGACGTGCTCCTCAAACGCGTTGAGTTCGGTCTGGTCATTGACTGTGCTGAGAAGGCTCTCAATCGACTTGCGCACCTGACCCGTGGAGGCCTCTAAGATCTGACACTGCTCCTCTATTGGCAGCGACTGAAAATCAGCCCTTTTTCTCACCAGGCTTTTGGCAGTCTTAGTTCTTTGATCTTCGCTTTTACTATTGAGCCCTTCCACTTTGGTTTTGAACATCTTATCCGTCAACCATCGCGATTCGGATGTGCTTGCGCGGTCATTGAAGATCAATTTGAGGACCTGGTTTTCGCTAAACTGGGT
Source organism: uncultured Bacteriovoracaceae bacterium (assembly GCA_964524175.1). Taxonomy (GTDB): domain Bacteria; phylum Bdellovibrionota; class UBA1018; order UBA1018; family UBA1018; genus CAZGCK01. The sequence goes on from CAZGCK010000152.1 coordinate 6,478, forward strand.
GTTGGTCACTCCGCGATAAAGCCAGCCGCCCTTGCCTGTCCGGTCATCTGCGCCGATGATTAAAGGTAATCTTTCATCAGGATGGGATTTTCTCAGCGCCTTGCCGTTTTCGTCGCGAAGGGTGATTAGGCGATCGAACATGCGCTGCAAGAACGGATCAGAGCAGCTAAAACGACTTGCGAAAGGCTTGAGCTCGTCTTTTCGGACCTCTCGAGCAATGGCGTGATCAGACGTAATGATCAAACCGCAAGTAGCTAGCCCAAGGCCTGCCAGAAAGCCCAACGGGGATAGAGGCGATGAGGTTTTGATCATTCAGAGTCTTTACGGAGAAATTCTTTCATAAGTTGAGTGTAAGCCGCCAGTTGCATGGCGACCCGAGCAGTCGAAGATGTAGGTTCGACTGTTTTTTTCTATGCAAAACAAGGGGTTGTGGTAATTTTATAACGCTAAGCGTTATTATTCACTTTACTTTGTTCATCCATAAAAATAAGGAGGCGGCAAGAGTGGCGATTCAGAGGAGAGATTCAAATGTTTGGGAAGAGCGTTAGCCGGCCTTTTTTTGTGTTGGGGGTTTTTATAATTTTGACGGCTCTCGCAGGCGGGCATCTTGCCC
>CAZGCK010000153.1:0-7063 GCA_964524175.1 uncultured Bacteriovoracaceae bacterium
ATGCCTTGAATTAACGTCATCGTCACCATCTCGCCGTTTGCGATGTGGGCAACTTCGTGTCCCAGTACTCCATCTACCTCATTCTCGCGCATGCGATGAAGGAGGCCTGTTGAAACCGCGACCAAGGCTCGGGACTTTGTCGGACCGGTCGCAAATGCATTGATCTCCGGTGATTCATAAACGCCTACCTCCGGCATTCTGGGAAGACCTGCGCTCTTGGAAAGGTGATGAACCCGCTGGACTAGACTCTGAAGTTCTGGATCGCGAGTATTAGGGTCGATGACCTGAACGCCCATCATCCATTTGGCCATCATGCGGGACAGTCCCAGCGAGATGAACGCGCCTCCCATGCCCCAGACCAAACAGAACGCCAAAAGCGACTGGTAATTGATCCCCCGCGCCGTCAGGTAGGGTTGGACTCCCAACACATTCAACAGCAAAGAGATCGTGATCATGACCAGAATGTTCACGGCCGCAAAAAGAAAAATTCGCTTCATCCACGCCATAAGAGGCTCCTTTTCAATAAGTTCAACAATATCGAAGATATCCTATTTTGGCTGATAACTAAAATCGATAATTGTTAACATAATGATTGATAAAATGAATCGTTAGTTCACGTGAAACTGTTTGATGAGTTTGGCTGCGATCGGATTCTGGACACGCCTAGACGCCGAAGTCAGCCAGAGCTGCTCGCTCACATGCTCAAGTTCTCCAATTTGAACCAGCGCTCTGCTTTTGAGCTGCTCTTTGACGGCTGGTAACGCGATAGGAATGAGTCCATGCCCCGATAGGGCGATGAGTTTCTGAACTTCGATGTCTTGAGTCTCGCCAATAACGCGGATACGAATTTTATGAGTCTCGAAGAAGTGATCGGTGTCTCGCCTGAGTTTGCTATGTGCCGTAGGGAGGACAAACGGCTGATTCTGAAGAGATCGCGGAAAGTCCTTTCTAAGGCCCTTGAACTTGGGCGCGCCGCAAATTGCGACCTTCATCTCAGCGACCCGCTTGCTGTAGAAGGCACTGTTCGATTCTAGGGCGGCAGGGCTATTGGTAAGCACTAAGTCCAGCCGATGGGCCACGAGCTCGCGCAGGAGGCGGTCTCCTTCACCCTCTAAGACCGAAATAACACATGGGCCTGCGCGATAGGCGGCCTCGACCAGCTGATGAATCAGGGTTTTGGGGAGGCTATCGAGTGCTCCTATCTGGAGATGGATCTGTTTTTCAGGAAGCTGATCGTCGGCCGCTTCGAGCATTTCTTGGCCAAGCCTAAAAATCTCTGCAGCATACTCGAAGATGATTCTTCCCTTCTCAGTGAGGAAGAGCTTTTTGTTGACTCGATCAAACAGAGGATAGTTGAGTGACTGCTCTAACTGCTTAAGTTGCGTGCTGAGCGCGGGTTGGCCCACCTGAAGCCTGCGAGCTGCTTTGGCAATTCCTCCCTCCTGAGCGATCGTGTAGAAGTAGAGAAGATGACGATAGTTGATCCACTTCATGGCGATCTTTCTTTTCTTTGCTAAATAGAAAAAACAGAGGTTGTGAAAAAGTCAGCTCAGGCGGCTTACTAAATGCGCCGATGATCCCATAAAGGAGCATCGGCTAGATCAAGACTTCCACGCATCACCTACTTTTTAAGTGCTGAAATGCCTGCACTGGGCAGCTTTGAGTTTTTGAAGGTCAGGTGCGTGCACGAGTGATCGGGCGAACCCTCCTGCACTTGCAAACTACTCGAGCGCCGCTATCGATCGTTTTTCGAGCTCAGCGCAGCTGAGTTGAGAAACCTCGGGTGCGGTTTCGGAGAAGAAAGAGTTGATGATTCCCGGGAGTTCTTCGACTCCTCTTTCTAAAGATGCATGATTAAAAGGCTGCATTTCAAATGAGGTGCTTAGCCCCTCAGTGGGCAATCCCATTAGCTCCATGAGACGGACTAATGTTGGAACGTAGGAGTTATAATAAATGATGGGATTTTCTGACAGGATCGAAGTGCCGGGAGAAATCAAGTTATCTTTGAAAATCTCATCCAGGTGCGCTCGATAACCTGTCTTAATTGCTTCACTCATGGTGGTGAGCATCTGTTCATAGGGAGCTAACCCCTGAAAATACAAGTTGGGAAATACTTTCTCAAATGCAGGCTGTTTAAACCATCTTCCCCAATAGTAGGTAAAAATGGGGGCCATGTCCCCCATGCACTTTCCCCACCACTGGATGGCGTATTGAAACTGGCTAAAGTCTTTATTGCGGAGCCCGTTTTTGTGGTCCACAAAGTCTCTCAGTATTCTTCTGAGATTAACTCGATTCGCTTCAGTATTTAAAAGGGCATTAGGTCGAAGAGATCGGCCATGTAGCACTGCAAGGGTTTGCTGGGAGTCAGCGGCTACTGGAGTACTGTTTTTCCAACTGAGCTGAGTATAGCGTTCGAAACCCGGTTTTGGTTTCGAAATTTTTCCATCTTCGAGCTCGAATATTCGATGAATAAAATTTGTGTAACCAATATGCTCAGGGCTGTTTTCAGCCATTACATCGTGATTCTGATTGCTCAAGCTTCCGTAGGTTCCAACCCAGCTGTCATGAGGCTCAAAAAGTGGCCTGAATCCAGAGCCGTGACATCCTTTGCAGTCCTTAATTGCATCGGGAGCGGTGACAAAAAACTTACTTAAGGGAGGAGAGTGTTTTCCAGGAAAATGGATGACTTTGGCGTCCAGCTTTCCGAACGACTTCTCATAAATCACTTCAATGGATTCGCAAAAGGGGTTGACCTCAAGAGTGCTCTTCTCGCATGAGTTATAAGAGAGAAAAATGTCTCCAGCTCCAAATAAGATAACTCTTGGATTTTCAAAGTGGGTAACGTCTTTTGCCAATCCTCGACTTCGATACATTAATGCATAGTTTGAGCGCAATTCACTGGGTAGTTTCTCAACAAAGTCGTCTACACTCTTAAGGTTAGGATTATTGCTGAGGATCGCTTCGATTTTCGGCCAAGTCGGATTGGGAAGAGAATATCTTGGCGCTGAGAACGCGATAGATGATTGAAAGACAAAAGCCAGAATAAGTGATCCTAAATTCAATTTATCTAGATTCGGTATCATCATCTTTCGTCGTCCTCAGCGCCAAGGATAAAATAGCAGTGCTATGAAGTCTTGCTCAGTTCACTGTACAGCTTTTGCTTCAGTGATTGTGGCTGATGCGCGGTCCGTATAAAGCCAATAGAGCGGCTCAAAGCCGCTTTCAGTGAAGTATTTCTGCCAAGCGCCAGAAGAAGCTCCGATGTCAATTTTGTCACCGCGCTTTGGATTAAAAAGTCGTGAATACAGAACATCGCCGTTTTTGTAGTGCCCGATTACCTCGTAAACTGACGATCCACCTGTGAAAACGCGAGTTACGATATCGACTGGCTGCGGAATCACCATCACAGAATTCAGCGGGTCCGCGGCTCCTTCTGTAGCCACCGGAGCGTCTGCCATGTACGCGACTAAGTTGCCTTTCAACGTAGATGTATGATTCTGAGTATCTAAGCGGAGCTCCATTTTATCATCTACCTCGAATCCAGCATCAGAAGGCTTCAGGAGTTCTGCTACTTCGGAGTTATTGGTGGATCGAGCGGCAAAGAAATATCCGGGCTCTTGGTTATTGGCTCCAGCTTTTTTTGCAGCAATAGGTGCATAGGTCATCTCGCCAGAAATGCGTTTTGCAGGCTGTTTTGTTGAGTGCAGATCCTTGATTTCATAATACACCAATCCAGAGACGACTCGCTCTCTTGCTCCTTGAATCGTTTTTACGGGTACAAGGCCTTCCTTAGAAAGTTGCTTCTCTGCCCAGCTGTAGTCTACGGTTCCGTAGAGAGTAACAATGTTCACTCGGCTTCCTTTGAGTGAAGGGTCGGCTGCATTCGCTGTCAAAGATAGCGAAAGCCCAACAAACAATACGGCATTTACAAAAGCTTTCATTTAGATGTCCCCCGTTTTTAAATATTAGACCGAATCAATCCATAGCTTCTGAGAGCTTCAAATTGAAAATAATGAAGACTCATCAATGAATGGATTTAATAAGTTTCGCGAGTTGACATAATTTTTTTGAAATAGCTATGGTTTTATTGATTCGAAATGAGCCATTTTACCTGGGATTTATGTGAGAATGTATTCAGCTCGGCGCGTTAGTGTCGGCTTCGTTCCCGGTGTTGAATTTGGCACGCCGCGCATCACAGAGAAGTAATTTTCTGCCGTCCTCTCAATACGCTTTGAGTGAGATTGTGGTGCGAGCAGTGGGCTTGGGAGAATTAAGGGGTTAATTTTTCCGGGCGTATTTCGGGTCGAAAAAACTGAACTCGCACTTTATCGTAAGAGCCTACAGCACCTCGAGTCTCGATGATGCGCATTTCGGTGTATCCGAATTTATCAGCTTGCCGCGCAGTCCATGTTAGTAGCGAGTTCGTTTCGAAGGTTTCTTCGGGCTGTGAAGTAGAGCCGTGCGCGGCCTCTCGCACTTCCAGTGAAATCTAGGCTTTCAGGATCGTAGACGGAGAACTCCCATTCATTTTTAGCGTCGATGACAACGTCTATCAGGGGATTCTCTAATGCAGAGGATAGGCAATTCTTAGAGTATTCGTGAGCTATTGAGGATGTCGCTGAGAAGGCTAGCAGGAGTAATGCGATCGGAGTCAGGTAAGAACCCACGGTATTTTATCGGTAGAAAAGCCGATAAAATTAGGGCGGCAAAATTTGCTCTACCCTAGAGAGGTAGTTCCTGGGTCAAAGAGGCAAGGCGGCCTTCGGTGCTTGAAAGCCACAACGTAAAGCTGCGACCGCGCTTATGTTGGCCGATGCTGGCGCGGTATCCTAATGGATAATAAGTGATGCCCGATCACATTCGGCGCCCCACTTCTTGATCACCTCGGGGACCGATGCAATCTCCATAGGGTTGACCGTTTATGCTCCAGTGGGCGCCAGATAATTCGGAAGGCGGTCCGATGATCTCGGAGTCACCGATCATCCGGGAGTTTTCTTCGGAGCAGTCTCCTTCAGTGATCGAAAAAATCGTCATGATCCTGATTGGCACGGAGCCATTGCCGTTGACGGTGCCAGCATCATAGTACCTGCCATCCGCTTCGTAAAGATCGCCTTGCAGCCATGCCAGGCATTTGCCGATCCGTACGCGGCCGTTTTTGAGACGATAGACGCGGTTGGGGATTAACAACGGATAAGCAAAGCTCTGGGTGTTGTGCTGCCCGTCTATGCAGCCTGAAGCGGGGATGATCGAGGAGCGTTTGACGTGCTCGGTTTCGAGGATCTCGCCTGGAAAAATCCCACCCGTCACGTCCAACCAGCCGTTGGGGATCTCGACCTCGGCGGCGTCGGGAGCAAACCAGTTGGCGGCTTTCGAGCTAAAGAAAGGAACGACCGCTAAGAGCATCATACAGGTGGCTGATCCGATTTTTCGTATCATTGGCTCAGTTTCTGGACGACATAAGTCCTGCTTTGGCCGATTTCTAGCTTTCCGTCCCTTCCGGACCTGATCGTCGTAAGGACATTCAGTTTGCCCTCTTCGGTCGGGGTGAGCACGTAGAGGTATTCGTCATCGACGTATTGATTTCCCTGGATCCGGCAGCTCCCGTCGCTATCGAGTCTGTAGCATTTAGGAATAGCTCGTCTCATGGAGAACTCGACGCGACAGGATGTAGACCCACATTGGGATACAAAGGATGCATGCAGTTGAGGACATGGGGCCTCTGCTAAGCTCCCTGTCTGAACAAAGGTGACGACCAACACTTTTTCGCCGTTGCCGATATCTGGTTGGTCGAGTCTCAGACTGCATTGATTGTAGAAGTTCGAATAAACGCCGTTGCGCATGAGGCCCCTGATGGTTCCAGTATCGGCTGGTTCGACTTCTCCTTGCGGAGAGTTTCCCTGCATAGCTACGTAGATTGGGTTTGAAAGCTCGTAGCTTTCGTCAAGTTGTCCCAAACCCATTGCTCGAAAGACCTCGTGGGATACCAAGCGGTGTTGCCGAGCCGGAGGTAAGCCCATAAATCCAGTCTCGTAGACATCGATGTGCGCACTCTCGGATTTGGTCGCAACAAAGTAGCACGCGTCGCGAGCAGCAATGCTTCCGTCCTGGTGACGGCACATGGGGCGATCGGGGACCGAGTTGACGCGGGTTTTGGTTCCATAGGTTTTGAATTCTTTCCAGTTGATCTGCTTGAGTTTGTCCTTGTCCTTGTCCTGTCCTCCCGCCTCGGGATGAGTCTCAAAAAAGTCCGCGACCTCTCGAGCCCGGAGTCCGAAATGCGCCTCAATGTCTCCGCCGCCGCCCCCTTCTTGTCCGCCACCGCCGTCGGAGGGCGGAGTTTGCGCAAATACGGACACGTTAAAAAAAGTGAGGCATGCTAGCATCATAAGTGCCCGAGAAGCCCATGACTTGAGATGAGTCAGTTTGGGAGTCACCGGATAAAACGAGACATTGAGATGATATACCCGATCTCGTTTTGGGCTGGCCTTCATGAGGTGTGAGAATTTGCGCCTAAATTCTTTGATCAGTTCCTGCGCCGCCTTGAGTTGGCTCGAGTCGACGGCAAGGGTCATGGGGGTTTGGCTGCGTTCTTCGAAGGGGGTCTTTTGCATCGCCTGATCCGCCATAGCCAAGATCTGGCTCTGAACTCTGCGTAGCGCATCGGTCGTTCCAACCTGGGTCGCGATGCTTGAATAGGACTTGCCCGAAGCTTTGACCTCACAGGATTTACTGCGCACGAGCAGCCCCAGACTGAGCATCTGATTAAGCGCGCCCTGCGCCTCGACAAGCGAGATCTCGAGCGCCCGTGACACTGACTTGGCCGAGCAGGCAAATCCTTCGACGTCGAGCAGCTCTAAGATCGCATAATGGTACCACTCCGAAACGCCTGCTAGCTGGTCGTCGGATAAAGGTACATAAGTCGCATCTAAGTTCTCGTGGCGGCGTCTTTGCTGCTCAGCCTCGGCGTGAGAGGAAAATTCGATCCAATCGCGAATGAGGAGGGGATTCACGCCCAGTCGTTCGCCAGTTCGCAAGATGATCGAAGCTGTGGGGGCGCGTTCGC
>CAZGCK010000154.1:0-6835 GCA_964524175.1 uncultured Bacteriovoracaceae bacterium
TTTTGTTGGGAAAACACCGGATATTCTCGTCTTCATGGGCTGGGTACTACGCAAAACCAGCGCCAACGTTCAGCAATTACTCCTCTCTCTCGATCCTAGCAACACGCTAGGGTGCCAGTTTCAGGGTGGCATAGAGCCTGCGCAAATTCTCGATCCACTTCTTGCCCGAAAACTCCTGTTCGATGCGCCTTTGAAGTCCCTCTCCGATCTGCGAGAGCCTCAAGGGATTGAGTAGCTCGCGAGCGAGTAATTCTGCGATCTCTAGCTCGCGGGCGCTTACCTCGACGCATAGGCCGTACTCGGGCGAAGGGACAAGATCTAGGTTCCCGTCGACTGAGGTGAGCAGTACTGGGGTTGCTGCCCAGCCTGCCTCGACGATATTGATCGGCAACCCTTCCGCAAAGGAAAGCGAGACGAGCAGGTCAAATCCTGCGTTTTCTTCGCCAATAGTGCCGCGGTAACCCATCCAATGAACGCGGTCGCCCAGACCCAACTCTTCAGTTTGGGTTTTGAGTGTATCGCCGAGGGCGCCGATGCCAAAAATTACGAGATGAACATCTAGCTCGGGCCGTAAGCGGCGCAGCTCAGAAAAGGATCTTAAGATATAGGCATGTCTTTTTTCGGGAGCGAGCCGGCCCACCACACCCAAGCAGATCGCGCCGGGTTTGATGCCGCGCTCAGCAAGGCCCCACTCTCGTCGAATGCGCTTGGACTCCTGAGCTCGCCGGGATGCCTCGACCTTGGGTCGGTCGACTCCGTTGAGATGCACGCGTAGTTTGCTCGCAGGCACTCCTCGCCTAATCAAAAGCTCGCGATCCGAGCTGCAAACGCAGACGACGCGGTCAAAGGCACGCATGCTCCAATGCGTGTAGATCCACTCATAAAGTCTTAGCATCGGCGCTTTCTTCGCGCGAACGCCGTGGTTGGTGGTGACGAGGTGATAGTGCCGATTGTGATGTTTGGCCGCTGCGAGATAGGAGGAGGCTTTGACTTCGTGTGCGTGCACGATCGTAGGTGCTAGGTGTTCAATAGTCTGCCTGAGTTCTTTGATTGCTCCCAGGTCCCAGCGCGAACGAACTGGGATCTCGATGGTCTGGATTCCAAAGGACCTTGAATAAGCGGGTGGGCCCAAGGATTTTTCCGCACAGCGAGTCTCGGTTAAGAAAATAACAGCTTTCTTTTCTGAGAGGCTTGCAAGAGCAGGGATGACGAGGGTTTCAGGGCCACTTACGACGCTTGAGTTGAAGACATGAACGATCATACTAGTCGGCTCAGGAAGTCGATCATCTTGCGGGCGTCTTCTTCCCAGTTGAATTGCTTCTCAACCGCCTCGCGTCCGTTTCGAGCCAGTCGTGGGTAGTCTGCATCCAGTAGCTCCAGCATCCCTTGGGCCACTGACTGTGGATCACCGCCATCGAACCCCACACCGCATCGCATGGATTGCATGAGATTCACCATGGGCTTCGTGCGCGTGTAGAGCATGGGCTTTCCAAAAGCGGCATAGTCAAAGAACTTGTTGGCGATCGTGTTGTTCGTGAAGTCGTTGAGCTTCCATGACACGACCCCATAGTCGACTTCTGAGTAGAGCTGAGCAAGTTCATGAGGCTTAAAAGGGCCTAAAAAAGACACGCGATCCCGATGCTTGCTCTGGGCGGCTTCTTGTTTGACGTCGTCCACGGATTCCCCGCTTCCAGCAATGACTAGTCGAATGTCTTTGTTCTTCTCCGCTGCGATCCCAAAACCTCTAACTACGGTGAGGAGATCCCGATCCTGAATGACCACGCCATGGTAGCCAAAAACGGATCCCTTTCGTTCGAAGCCCTGTGCGCTTAGAGTTGGAAATCTCTCGCGCTCCGTTGTGTTGAGTATGGGTACGATCGTATCGGGATCGACTCCGTAATCTCTGATCAAGCGCTGCTTTTGTTCTTCGCATACCGGAAGCACACCCTGGGCCCGCTTGACTGACTCGCGTTCAATCCAGTCTGGGAGCTTGAGGGTGTTCACGAGGAATCGGCTGCCAGGATTGGATTGGTACTTTTTCCAGGTTCGCATAGCGACCGGGTAGTGCTCGGCCATATCAATAACCATCGGAATGCCAGCTCGTCTGGCGGCCCTGGCTGAAGGAAGCGCCAAAGGAATGTCGCGAGCGATGATCAGATCGGGTTTAAATTCTCTCACTCGCAGGGCGATGCCTCGCTCCCAAAACGGATTGCCGGGCACAGGAAGCGAAAGCGGCCGAAACCGTTGAAAGCCAACTCGGTGAATCGGTATTTGCTCGGGAGGCTGGGTTTCTCCCGTAATAGGCTCTCCGGGACCTCTACGCGCCAAAATCTCGACTTCAATCCCATTGCGCTTAAGTGAATTGCAGATCTTTTCGACCCGGACATCCCAGGGGTATTGGGCTTGCCAAACATAGAGAACGCGCTTGAGAGACCGAATGCGGGGGGGGAAGGGCATTTAGACCAGGTTAACCTTGCTGTGGGATTTGTGCGACATGAAATCTATTGAGCTCAGAAGACAACTCCTCTTGGTAAGTGGGTAGAAATTCGGTTAAAATCAAGACTCTTCGAATGCTCAAGCCCAAGATCAAGTCCGCCGTACGAGCTTTGATTCGCAAGCCCTTTAGCTCCATCGGACTCAGCGATGTGGGCGGGCTGGCAACGATTCTCACTTATCATCGCGTGTTGCCTGACGGCCTTCATTTGAGTCGTTTTGTTCCTAATCTCCCTCTGAGCGTCTCGCTGAAGAACTTTACCCAGCAGATGAAGTTTGTTTCGGAGAACTATGCTTGTCTGTCGCTCAGCGACCTTGTTCAATCGCTCGAGAAAGGAACCTTGCAGTCCCGAAGCGTCGCGGTAACTTTTGATGACGGCTATCGCGACAATATAGATTTAGCGTTGCCAGTGCTCAAGCAGTATGGCGTGCCAGCTACCCTCTATCTGACTACGGGATTGATGGATGGGGCTCTGGAGTCTTTTTGGTGGGATGAGATCGAAGAGATCATTCGCGCGCGGGAATCGATCGAATTTTATTGGGGAGATCGATGGGTTAAGGTCAATACCTCTGGCTTCAGGAACAAAAGAAGGGCGTTCAAGAATCTGCATGATCTGTTTCGATATGCGCCGCCTGCAGAATTGCACCGCTGCTTAGGCGAGTTGAGATCTCAATCGCGATTGGACGCTCGCTCTTTTTCGGCCTCGACGATGACGTGGGATGATGTGTTGCGCCTTGCAGAGGAGCCGTTGATTACGATAGGGGCGCATACGGTTTCGCATCCTGTGCTGAGTCTGTTGGATGGAGCAGCTTTGGGAGCGGAGCTCAGTGAATCTCGCAAAGTGCTTGAGGCTAAGCTTGGCCGGCCCGTGCATCATATGGCGTTTCCTTTTGGTGATCGAGAGTCAGCTTCCGAGCGTGAGTACCGAGCCGCACGCAGTGCTGGATATCAATCCGCGGTTACGACACTCGTGGGTCAGGTTCAGTGCTTTCACCGTGATCATCTTCACGCATTGCCTCGAATGGGTGTCACGTTCAAGGATGACTTCGCGCATTTTACCTGGAAGCTCAGCGGATTTGAGAGTTGGATCAAAAGGCCGAAAAGCCTATTTATAGCGGACTCTGAGGGATGATGAGCTTGGGTGATGGGGTGGTTCGCATCGTTTCGGTGCAGCAGCCAGCTGAACTTCGCTCTCATGTCGCCGCTTGGGAGCTCTTGGCCTCAAACGCCTCTGAGGACAATCCTTTCTATGAGCATTGGATGCTTATTCCTGCATTGGAGTGCTTGGGCGAGGACAAGGGCGTTGAGGTGCTCTTCGTCTATCGAGGCGAGGAGCTTGTGGGAGTGATTCCGATTCAGTTGCAGAGCAGGTATCGAGGAGCTCCGCTTTCTCATTTGCAGCTCTGGCAGTATCGGCATTGTTACCTTTGCACGCCTCTTGTAACGAAAGGAGCTGAGTCCACGTTTTGGGTCGCGTTCTTTGGATGGCTGCGGGAGAGACGCTTACCTGCCTTGACTGTTTGGAATTGGGCATCAGCTGATGGTCCTTTGCATGGAGCGCTCGAGCAACTAGCCAGGCGAAATGGCTGGGTCGTGCGCCGAACGAGTTATGAGCGTGCGGTTTTAGAAGGCGAAATCAACGGCGAAGAGTACGTCAAGACAGTTCTCTCGGGCAAGCACCGTCGAGATGTGGGACGCCTCGAAAAGCGGTTATCTGAAGAGGGAACCTACGCATACAGCCGAGTTGATTCGGAGAGTGAGGTTGATCGGTGGCTCGAGTTCTTTTTTGGCTTAGAAGCGGGAGGCTGGAAAGGGAGAGAAGGCACGGCGATGAGGACAAATCCAGGTGACCGCGATTTTATGAATCGCGTGGTGCAATGGGCTTTGCGGTCAAAACGAGTGATTCTGTCGATGTCTCAGTTGGATGGCAAGCCAATTGCCTGTAGGTGCGATTTCGTCGCGAGGCAAAGCAGCTTTGGATTTAAGATCGCCTTTAACGAGGAGTACTCAAAGTATCGCCCAGGCCTTTTGCTCGAGCTTTGGCGCTTAAGAATGCTATCGCCGAGCCTTCACACCTATTTTGATTCTTGTTCACAGCCAGGATCGATGTTCGATCGACTTTGGTCGGGTCGTCGCAAGATAGCCAATGTCTCGATTGCGACTCGTGCTTTTCCTGAGGGATTTGTGGTGCGCTCGATTCCTGTGGTGAAAGACTGGGTCGTTAGGCTGAAAAGCATTAGAAGAGCGCTCGAGCATCATTCTCAGCCCGAGAAATCCGCCGACGCAGCCGATTGAGTTGTCCTTTGAGCGATATCAGGCCCTGATAGGCTACAAAGCAAGCGTAGCGGGCAAGGTTCGTGAAGGCCTTTAGTTGGTAGAGCTTGCGGGAGTGATTTGCAAAGCGGTATTTGAAGGCCTCTCCTCCCGCAGTGAAGTCAAACTCGCGCAGTTTTTTGTCGATCGAGTATTCGAGGAGGGTTTTGAGCAAAACCTCTCCAGGGGATTTCTTTAAGTAGTTCACATTGAACGAAGGTTTGTACCAGTAATAGCGACCTCCATGCTCAAACCCAAAGTGGTAAGCGATGGCTACGCCCTTTGAGGTGACACGAAAAAATCGAATCCATCCAAGCGGGGATGCGAGCTCTACGAGACGGCGATAGAATCTTTGGTTTTCTGGGTTCAAGAAGAGGCTTGCAGTCTCGGCGGAAGATCTTCTTTTGACGTGTTGGCCAAAGAACTCAGCTAGGCTGGCTTCGATGTCGGACGCATTCTCGAGGTGCTTGAACTCGAGAGTGCCTTGATTCTTGAACCAATTGAAGTGGCGTTTTAGGCTTTTCTTGTTCACGAGTAATTTATCTCTTTCTGGATCTCCCAGTAGGATCGTTGGGGCCTCGTAGAGCGGTCTTTTTACGTGTTTGATTCTCGTGGCTTCAAAAGCAGCCTCGAGCGCTAGGGTTTCCTGCGAGTTCTCGAGCATGTTCACGAAGTCGAGCTCGTCCCAGAGGTTCTGATTGGCTGCGATCCAGTTCGCGATGGCTTGGCATGCGCGATCAGCTTTTGATCTGTCTGCATGTAGAATGAATGCGCAAAAGTCCGAGGCGAAGTTCGCTCCTCCGATGAATCGAAGCGCTTTGCCAGGAAAAGGCAGTTTCTTGTCGCACAGAATAAGTGGTGCGATCCCGATCAGCTGCCCGTTATCTAAAACGCCTAGGACAATGAGCTCGCTTTTTGGGGCGTAAGTCTCAACCCATGCTTGATTAAACTCAAAAGATTGAAATACACTGGGTGTCCGGTCTTGAGAATCGACACGAGGCTTAGCGAGTTCGCTCCATGGTTTCTTCCACGATTCAACGTCTTTCCAAGTTGATAAACGCCTCACCTCGAGCATTGATTCATTAGATGATATCAGTCTTCTGGGACACCGGCAGCTTGTTCTCTTGGTGTGTTCTTAATTGAAGTCTTTTGGTTGTGGCGTCAAATTATTAAACAGTAAGTATATAAAGAGTTCGTAGTTGATTGTCGATAACGAGGCTCACGTATGAAGAGCCATCGAAAGGCTCTTTTTTTTGCTTTAAAGGGGAATGTCGATGAGGGACTTGAGCGGGGTAAATCGGATCGCGGCTACTGCGTGGATGTTATTAGTTAGCGTCAATGCGTTGGCGGCTCCCTCAATTATCGAATTCTACGACAACTTCGACGGCAGTACTCGCGACGCGACAAAATGGGGCACTGGTGTAGTTTCGTCGCTCCCTTCTAATTTGGACGTGGCCGTATCCGCTCGGGTTGCGAATAGTCGGCTTGAGTTGACTCCGTTGAGCAATGTTTCGGGCTATCACTACAATGGATTTGTATCCGCAATCGCTTGGGATCTGACAGGAGGGTCGCTTGCTGTGAATCTTATTCAAGCGGCTAGTGGGCAGGCGAGAAGCATTTTTGCCCTGACACTCAATTCTGCTAACTGGTTTCGATTCATGGTCCAGGGTGGAACGCTCTATTTTCAGCAAAGCGTAGCCAGCATAGTGACCTCAGTCAGTATGCCTTATAGCTCTCAGCATAGTTGGTGGAGATTTCGTCGCTCAGCAACCTCAGCTACGGTTTACTGGGAAACCAGCCCAAATGGCGTGAACTGGACGACTCAGCACACAGTAGGGTCCCAGTTTGCGGTGACTGCTCTCAATGTAGAGCTCGGAACAGGGACCTCGCAGTCAGTGCGGACACCTGGAAGGGCAATTTTCGATAATTTGGGTGTAACGCAACCAACTCCGTCTCCAACCCCGTCTCCAACTCCGTCTCCAACTCCGTCTCCAACTCCGTCTCCAACTCCGTCTCCAACTCCGTCTC
>CAZGCK010000155.1:0-6807 GCA_964524175.1 uncultured Bacteriovoracaceae bacterium
GGAGTGTTTTTTCAGGGTCTATGGCGCCCAGATTTCCCAAGAGATAGTAATTGAGGCCCTGGCACCCGACGAGGATCCGGTCTTCCTCGTCGTCAGAAGATAGAACACGGCTCTCTTCTGGTTTGTCCTTTTCCTTGAAGTAGAGAACGACCTTGTTTCCGTCGCGGCGGAGGCCCTGCACTTCTTCGGTTCGCAAGTCTCTTGTCAGGTGAGTGGGTACGGTAAGACTTGTCGTGAAGTCTGATTTTAATTCCGCGATAGGTTTTCCTGATTCAGACACATACTCGGTTGTCGCCTTCAGTAGCGTGCCCGTGTCGCTGTACTCGACCGTGTGTTTCTCGATGTAAACAGTGCGATCGCCATCCTTTGCGACGCCCTTGTAACGGACAACTTGATTGGCCCACGAACATGTTGTCGAGGCCATCAAAATGGATAGGATAGGCCAACTTATTCTCATACTCAACTCCTCTCAGCAGACGCGGCAGAGTGCGTTTGCCAGATATAGGGTCATTTGATTAGTTTCACGCGAACATTCAAAATCCACCAAAGAAGCCCGTTCAATGGCTTAAGCCAGCCGTGGAGAAAATCGAGGCGATTCTCCACGCTACTCAGAAGCAAGCATCCGTCTTCGATTCCCGCCTTGGGAGCATGAGTGATGCTTTCGGTTGAGCAAGAAAAATCTCCAGTCTCAAACGTCAGGCCATCGGCCGAGTAGCTTCCCGAGATGACGTAACTGTGCTCCGCCCCCGCGTGAGAATGAAGCGGCACCTCTTCGTTGGAGGAGAGGTAGATTAAGAAGAGCGACTTTCGACCTTCGTTGCCCAGTTTGCAAATCTGTCCGCCCTTTCCAAACGGCATCCATTTGATTGGCTTCGAGGCAAACTTCTGCAGCACGCGAGGTAATTCAAATTTCAAGCCATTGACGTGGATCTCGTTCTGAGTCGATAAGCCAGCGCTAGGGGTCTTCGATGATTCAAGGCGGGAGCAAAGCTTTTGCCATGCCTCACGGGTATCCATCGCAATGAGCTGAGGCGCAATTGGCTGAGGAGCGGCCTCAAAAAGCTGAAACGACAGGCTTTGCTCCAAGTCCTTGACGGACTTTCGGCAACGCGAGCAGTGCTCGATGTGGGCGGAGACAATAGTAGCCAGGGATCCGTCGAGATCCGCTCTTGCAAAGCTTTCTAGCAACTCGGGCAACGGATGATGCAAACTCACGACTCCTCCAATCCCTTCTTAAGGTGGGCCAAGGCGAGGCGAACTCTAGATTTTACCGTGCCGAGAGGGAGTTTTTTGAGCTCAGCATACTCGCCATGAGAATAGCCCTCAAAATACATCGCTTGAACTGCGTCTTTTTGCTCCGGTGGGAGTGATTCGATTCGCACGCGAAAATCGCCCGAGAGAGCTATTTGATCCATCTGAAGCGATGGGTCTTCTATTTGTTCGTAGAGATCGTCCGCACCGATGCTGAGAATGTCCCTGCTGTCGGATCTAAAATGGTCAAACCGGAGGTTTCTAGCGATAGTAAAGATCCAGGTGCTGCAAGTTCCTTTAGAAGGGTCAAAGTAAGAAGCCTTATGCCAGACTGCAAGCAAGGTTTCCTGAGCTAGATCAGCGGACTTTTGTCCGGTTACCCCGCCCTGCTGGAAGTACGATCGGACTTTCGAGTAAAAATGATCAAACAACGCTCGAAAGGACTCTTCGCATCGGTCGCGCTTCACGCGCTCTAATAGTTGGTCAAAATCGGTGTTTCCCCGGACATTTGGCACCCGTGCTCTCCTCAAAACATGAGTGAAAACAATACCATACAATGGCTGAGGATTCAATTGAGCTGTTTGTCTAGTCAAATAAGCCAAGCTCATACCCGTAAATACGTTGGATCGCCGCTTTTGGATCACTCGGCTCGAGCAGGTTCTAAAAAACATTGAGCCGGTGATCCAAATGGGCAGGTGTCGCGTATTGTCTCTGAATGCACCTTTGCGAGCTATGCTGCAGGAATGCCGTCGGAGGAACTTGGCCATGAAGATCATGATAACTGGAGCTACAGGTTTTATCGGCAAGGCCGCTTTGATTCATTTGGCGCTTAAGGGCCACGAGATCACCGCGGTCGTTCGCAGGAGTGGCGCCGCTTCTGGTCTTCCTTGTAAGAGCGTGGTTTGGGACCCCTCTACGAACGATCCAGCCAATTTGATTTCCGCTTTGAGGCAGGCCGATGCAGTTGTTCATCTGGCTGGAGAGCCTATAGCGAAATCAAGATGGACTGATCAGGTAAAAAGTACGATCCGATCGTCAAGAGTCGACGGAACCCGCAAGCTCGTAGAAGCAATTGCTGCATTACCGGCGGGCGAGCGTCCTAAGATTCTTATTTCGGGCTCAGCGACCGGGATCTACGGAGACCGGGCAGATGAGATCCTCGCTGAAGACTCCGTGGCGGGCGATGGGTTTTTGAGCGAAGTCGTCAGAGCGTGGGAAGCAGAAGCAACAAAGGCCGAAGCTTTGGGTCTACGGGTCGTGCGGATGAGAACAGGCATTGTGCTAGGCGTGGGAGGCGGCGCACTTGAAAAGATGCAGCCAGTAGTCCTTGGCTCCGGTCGCCAGTGGATGAGTTGGATTCACTTAGATGACGTGGTTCGATTCATCGAGTTCATCCTGATGCGTTCTGATCTCAATGGAGCTTTCAATCTGACCGCTCCCAATCCCGTCACGAACACCAAGTTCACAAAGCTCTATGCTCAGGCCACGGGCGCGATCGGCGTGCTGAAGGCACCGGAAGTGTCGCTCAAGCTCGTCATGGGGGAGATGGCAGCCATTGTTCTTGAAAGCTGTCGAGCCTTGCCCAAAAGGGCTGAGCGCTTGGGATTCAAGTTCGAACACGCAGAGCTCAGTTCTGCGTTGACGGAGATATTTCCAGCTCCACTTGAGCTCAAGCTCTCTGAAGCTCAGTTTGTTCCGCGTCCGATTTCAGAAGTATTCGCGTTTTTTAGCGAGGCTAAGAACCTCGAGGCGATCACGCCTCCTTGGCTCAATTTCCACATCGTTAAGGTCTCGACCGCTGAGATGGGCAATGAAACACTCATTGATTACAAGCTCAAGATTCACGGCGTATCCGTTGCGTGGCAGTCCAAGATCGAGAACTGGGATCCAGGAAACCGCTTTGTCGACCGCCAAACCAAAGGGCCTTACGCCAAGTGGCATCACACGCACAGCTTCACCGAGATCTCAGGTGGCACATTGGTTCGCGACTTGGTTATTTATCGTTTGCCGGGTGGAAAGGTCGGAAGCTTGTTTGGGTCTGCTCTAGTAAAGCGAGACGTTCATCGGATTTTCTCGTACCGAAGACAAAAGCTAACCGAGGTTCTATCATGATCTACCTTGGGCCTTGGATTATAGGGAGCGCATACGATGATTCAAGATAGCCCTCTCCTCATGGCAGTTTGTGCTTGGGGTATTTGCGCTGGGGTGATGACAGTTGCCTGGTTCGCAGCCGTTCGAATTCGTTTCTTGAGTCTGGTCGATGCACTCTGGGCTATCGGGATCGGCCTGTGCGGCGCGGGCTATGCGCTTGTTTCGCACTCCAATCCTGTTCGTGCGGCCCTGGCGGCAGGCATGGCGCTTTTTTGGGGGCTCCGTCTCGGATATCATCTGGCAACCAGGCTTTGGGCGCATTATCCCCAAGAGGATTCGCGTTACGTCGAGTTGAAGCGAGGATGGAGTTCCGGTTTTCTTTGGAAGAGCTTCTTATTCTTTCAGTTTCAGGCATTTCTCCAGGCATTTTTTTCGTTTCCCTTTGCTACAATCGTATCCGATCCCGATCCTCTGCTGCAGCTGAGTGAGATAGCTGGCCTGGTGATTTTTGTCGTGTCAGTCATGGGAGAGGCAATAGCGGATGCCCAGCTCAAACGATTCAAGGCGGATCCGAGTCATCGGGGACAAGTTTGTAACGTCGGTCTCTGGCGTTACTCGCGCCATCCAAACTACTTCTTTGAGTGGATGATTTGGTGCGGGGTAGCTGTCATGGCGGTGGGAGCGCCCATGGGCTGGCTCGCTCTTGCTTGCCCATTCGCAATGCTCTTTTTGCTTTTATTCGTTACGGGTGTTGCTCCCTCGGAGGCTCAGTCGCTCAAATCGCGAGGAGAGGCTTACCGAAAGTACCAATTGACAACGAGCAAGTTCATTCCGTGGTTTCCTAAAGGAGAGCAAAATGTTGGCTGAAAAACTTCTTGAAAAAGAGCTTGTTCCCGATGCGCTTGTCCGCTTTCAGATCAGGCGCCTTCTCAAGCAGAGAATTGTCCAAGAGCGTGGGTCTGACCAGAACGCGTTTATCGAAGGCATGAGAAGAGCCGCTGTGGCCGTGTCGGTAGAATCCGCCAATTCTCAGCATTACGAGGTTCCAGCGAAGTTTTTTGAGAGAGCCCTGGGACCTAGGATGAAGTATAGCTGCGCGCTGTTCGAAACCGGCAGCGAGTCGCTGGGCGAGGCCGAAGAGAAGATGCTTTCGTTGACTTGCTCCAGAGCCGATCTAAAGGATGGCCAGTCGATCCTTGAGCTTTTTATGGCCGAGAAGTTCAGAAACGCGCGAATCACTGGGGTGTCCAACTCTCAAAGTCAGCGAAGGTTCATCATGAGCCGGGCCAAAGAGTTAGGCTTGAGCAACGTCGAAATCGTCACTTGCGATATGAATACGTTCGGAACCCAGGAGAAGTTTGATCGTGTCGTATCCGTCGAGATGTTCGAGCACATGCGCAATGTCGAGGAGCTGCTGGCTCGCATCCACGGGTGGCTCAAAGAGGATGGCAAGTTGTTCGTGCACATCTTCACCCATCATAAGTATGCCTATCTTTTCGAGGATCAGGACGCGACCGATTGGATGGCTCGGCATTTCTTTACCGGCGGGATGATGCCTAGCCACGGCCTTTATCGAAAGCTCAGATCCGAGTTCCGGATAGAGAATGAATGGGTGGTTCCAGGAACCCACTACGGAAAGACAGCCGAGTGTTGGCTTAAGAATATGGACGAGAATGAGCGTCTCGAAGTGGTGGTCTCGTTGGCGGGTTTATTTCATGGCTTGTGCCGAGCTTTGGAACTACTCGAATGGAAAGGAGTGGCAAGTGAGTCACTACTTGTTCAAGAAGGCGGGCTCATGAAACAGATAGCCGTCATCGGCACGGGTATCGCGGGCATGTCGTGCGCTTCTCGGCTCAACGATAAGTTCGACATCACCATCTACGAGAAAAATCACTACGTGGGCGGCCATACCAATACGGTTGAAGTCGACGAGGAGGGCGTGCGCATTCCGATCGATACGGGCTTCATGGTCTACAACGAGGGGACTTACCCAAATTTGACGAGGCTTCTCGCGGAGCTTGAAGTACCGACCAAACCAACGAAGATGTCTTTTAGTCTGCAGCACACTTCATCGGGCCTCGAGTTCGCCGGCACAGGGCTAGGCGGCTTATTTGCCCAAAGCAGGAGGGTTTTTAGTCCTTCGCATTGGAAATTTTTGCTCGAGATCAATCGTTTCAACGAAACTTGTGGAGAAGTGCTGACCGACCCCGTCTACGCTGAGATGACCCTTGAGCGGTATTGCGAGGCAAGAGGGTTCTCCGAGAAGTTTCGCGATCAGTACCTCGTGCCCATGAGCTCTGCCGTGTGGAGCTCTCCACCTGGTGCGATGCTTGATTTCCCGGCGTCGACGCTGGTTCGTTTTTTTACCAATCACCGCTTTCTTTCGCTGAACGGGCAGTTTGTGTGGAGGACAGTTATTGGAGGCAGCCAAAGATACAGGGATGAGCTCATCAGGCCGTTTCGAGATCGCATTTTGACGAACCGCCAGGTCTCGGGCGTCCTCGAGCGAGAAGGCAAAGTGATCGTAAAGGACGTCTCCGGCCACGAGTCGGTCTTTGATGCCGTCGTGCTAGCCTCTCACGCGGATGAGTCGCTGGGCCTCTTAGAGAATCCTTCGGATCTCCAGAAGGAGCTCCTATCAGCCTGGAAATACCAAAAAAACATCGCGACCTTGCATGGGGACGAGTCCGTCATGCCTCGGGCGAAGCGAGCGTGGGCCTCCTGGAACTACCGCATCGATGCGGGAGGGCCGTCTACCGTTTACTGGATGAATAGCCTGCAAGAAGTATCGAAGAAGAAAAACTACTTCGTTTCGATCAACGATCCAGGAAATTTGGACTCAAAGTTGGTTATCAAGCAAATTGAATACCACCACCCGCTTTATACGGTGAAGTCCATAGAAACCCAGTCCAAGCTCGCTTCGCTCAATGAGGCGGGTCGTATCTATTTCTGTGGCAGTTACTTCAAGTATGGTTTTCACGAGGATGCCCTGACTTCGGGACTCATGGCCTCTGAGGCCGTAGTGAGGAGGCCCGGCTGAGTCGATCGGCGTGCTTTTCTCGCCTCTACGATTGCGAAGTCATGCACTCAAGGAGTCGGCCGACTCGGCACGCCTTTAAGTATCGCTACTTCTCTTTCTGTCTCGACCTGGATGAGGTTTCAGAGTTGAGCGCGAGAAGTCGATTGTTTGGGCTGCAGTTTTGGAAAGTCTTCCGGTTCGTTGCAGAAGACTATATCTTTGGTGGGCCCGGAAAAACCGCCCAAGAGGTCAAAGATGCCGTCATCACCTATGCCCAATCCAAGGGAGTTTCTGCCGCGATCGATCGGGTGGAACTTGTGGCGCATATGCGTACGCTTGGCTTTAGTTTCAACCCTGCTGCATTTTATTTTTGATACGGCGGACACGACACTGTTGTCTGCGGTGTCTTAGAAGTAACAAATACATACGGAGAGAAGAAGGCGTAC
>CAZGCK010000156.1:0-6671 GCA_964524175.1 uncultured Bacteriovoracaceae bacterium
CCGCATGGAAATAGAACGATCTAGTTCTTAGCCAACGAGCCGGGCGAGTGGATGATTCATTGCCACAACCTTTTCCACATGAGCACAGGCATGGCACGGGTCATTAAATACTCGAGCTTTACGCCCAAGCACGAAATCGAGCACCTGCAGAATCAAGATCATCATCTCCATGATCCTTGGTATTTTTATGGAAATGCGGAAGCCGCAACCAACCATGCGCAAGCGAACCTTAGGCTCTCTCAGACTTGGAACGTGATTGAAGCCAGGTTTGAAGGCAGGAATACCGACGGCAAAAATTTTTCTTTCAATGAGCCCTGGGAGCTAGAAGGCGACCTACTCTTTCATCGGTGGTTCAACCAGTTTTTTCACCTCATGGCAGGAGGAATCACTTTTGACAAGCGAGCATCTGCCGCCGTGGGCGTGGGGTATTTGCTCCCGATGCTCATCGAAACTCACCTATTGGTTGACCATCGCGGAAAGCTTCGCTTGGATATTGAGAAGCGTTTTCAATGGACGAAAACGATCTTTACGGATTTGGATCTGGTTTGGAGACCAGGACAGGCGCATGATCTTGGACACGACTTGGAGTACGAAATATCTCTGATGTATGGTCCCTCCTGGTCGTGGGCCGTAGGACTCATGCTGACTGATCAGAATATCGGTGCTGGCCTGCAAATCCAGTTTTAGCCTCCGGATTTCGATAGCATCCTGCGATCACTCCCCTCACTCAATCGGAGCTGGTTTCTGAGCACGACAGCGAACCCCCAAACAAGCACACCGACCATGAGAGCCTGCACGGCTAAGCGATTAGTGTCGGCTCGGTTGTGACCGAATCTACTCGCAATCCCACACCGCTGCCTAGATATCACGCTGCTTGGGATTCTTGAGGGGCGGCTCTTGACGTTTTTGAGACCCATTCGGAGAATGCCTTCATAAAAACAATCACAAACTTTCTCGTCGACTCGTCTACGATCGCGCCTTGAGAATCAAACAGAGCTCCAGCGTCGCCCATATAGGCTTCAGGTTGCTGCATGCAGGGAACATTCAAGAACACCAATACCTGCCGGAGGTGGTGGTTTGCCCCGAATCCGCCGATCGATCCGGGCGAGACCGTGATCACAGCTCCTGGCTTACCTTCCCAAGAGCTCTGCCCATAGGGCCTTGAACCCACATCGATGGCATTCTTTAAGACTCCCGGAATAGATCGATTGTACTCGGGAGTAACAAAAATCACTCCATCCACCGAACGAAGACTGGTCTTGAAGTCAGTCCATGCCTCAGGCGGACTTTCGTCTAGGTCCTGATTGTAAAGCGGCAGGCCGCCGATCTCGAAAAACTCAAAAGCAAGCGACTTCGGTGCGAGCGCGACGAGCGCGTTTGCCATCTTTCGATTGAGGGACTCTTTTCTGATGCTTCCCACTAAGATGGCGATTTTCTTGCTAGCCATTGAACCTCCAAATACTGTGTCGATTCGGCGATGAGCCTCTCATAGCGCCTGTTTTTTAATCATTGGCAGCAACATTCGTACCCCCACTAGACCTAGGCCGCCGCCAGCTCCATATCCTGAATAGCCGTGAGCATACTTGCGGCGATGGCGCGAGTGCTCAGCTTTTCCTTCGGAGATTCTTAAGCGGAATGGGTTCTCCCTCTTCTTTTGATTGCGGCTCCATGCAACGACATGCAGCTTCTTTTTATCATCTTGGGGGGTGCGCGGTATCGGATCGCCTACGGCTTTGCAAAATCCCCGAATGGTTTGATCGGGACGATCGCCCACAGCCAGAATCAAATTGACTTTACGAAGCGCCTCGGTCGCAACCTTTTCTGGATGCACTGTCACGAGCAGGGTGCCATCGAGCAAGATAGGAAGGGTAATCGAGGCGAGCGACCACTCGCTCGGCAATAGATGATGTGCCTCGTCGATCACAATCAAATGAGGTCTACCTGTGCGAGACCTGAGCTCCTGGATCTTGCTGAGCAGGTTATTGAAGTAGCGCGGGCGATCGGAAATAGAGATCCCCAGAAGATTCACTACAGGGTTGTCAAAATTCTCAAGCAACTGCAGCACTTCCTCGCTTGAAGGAACATGCGCAGGATTTCCTAGGCAAATCGAGCCAGGAAAATGCTCGTAATCCCCCTCGGGATCGATCACACAGTACTGAAATTGAGCAGCAGCTACCTTTTCGAGCACGGACATGGTCACCGTGGACTTTCCGCTCCCCGAAGGCCCAGCAATCAGCATTGCAGCATCACGGAGCAAGATGCGAAACTCTTTTCCCCTTTTTATTCTTCCAATAGCCACTTTTTGCCGCGAGCATTTGCGATCCAACGAGATGAGGTCGTCCGCGAGTAAACGCTCAATGAGTTCTACTACACCTTCTCCATGCGGACGCCCCGTGACCCAGTCGGCCTCCGATTTGAGTGAATCCAGTGCGTTCTCAACGGCCACTCCGCAGCCCGCAGCATGAAGCAGAGCATGATCATTCTCGGCATCTCCAACCGCAATGACATTGTGAGAGGACAAACCGACGTCCTCGAGAGCAGCCATCAGGCCGGTCTGCTTGTTGATGCCGGATGGCAGGATCATGACCGATCCCTTATTAAAAAATACCTGAAGCTCAAGACCGAGCTTCTGAATGGCCTTAATGGCTTCGATATGATGGGGTTCTTCAGTAGCGATGATTGATGCGCCGACAAATAGCGGCGAAACTTTCTTTCTCTTCAAATGCTCTACCAACTCCTGATTTGCTGCGGGAGCTAACTGAATCTTGCGCTGAGTACTTGGATCGTAGAGCAGAGCTCCATTCTCAGCGATGACCCGAGAAAAGAGCTGATCAGCTTCAGGAAAGATGCGACGCAAATCATCGAGCTCGCGCCCAGTCACGAGCATTAATATGCGGCCAGATGCGCGTAGACGGGTCAATGCGTCCAAAGTGGTTTTTGCTACTTGACCGTGATGAGCAAGAGTTCCGTCATAGTCAGTTGCAAGCGCAAGATAGTGCATGTCGCATGAGCGATGCAAAGATCGCGCTCAACAATCAGCGGCACAAGGTAGAAAGGCAGGCTTTCTGTTCAGAACAAACCCGAAAGCGGCACTTTTTATACTATCAAGCTTACCCTAAAGAGGCTGACCCTCACAACTCCTCCGAAAACACCTTTTCGGTAACTTTCCAAAACTTCTCCTGTTTGCGAGCGATCACAAACGCGGGCAGCCTAAAGAGCTTCTGATAACGAATCACGTCTTTGACTGTGTTGAATTCGCACGCTAGCTCTGGACGTCTAAGGTGCGAGCGAAGAAAATTGATATTGAACTTCTTAATCGAAGTTGGATTACTAAAGAAATGCGCTTCGCTGATATACTGACCATCGTAGTCGTAGTACCGAATCTCCAAATAGGGATTGGAGTTTTTATCTAGACGCTCATCAAAAGTGATTCGATCCGGGGTTAACACGTGCGAATTCTTAGAAAGCTTAGCCTGCTTCAGTTTCGCGTCTGCATCGATCAATGCGGCATTGCACTTTTCGCAGGCCTGAGCCGTCACATCATTCTCTGCGCCGCATGAGTGGCATAGCTTGAGCCTAAACCTATACCCACAAGAACTGATCTCATAGGTCCCGGGATCCTGAGTAGCGCCTTTGCACTTCCTGCCAAAATGCTCGAGAACTATGCCATCTTGATCGGCGTATCCCCAAAAGATGTTTTCGAAACCGCACTGTGGACAGGCCACATTCACAGGCACGGTGTCCTTTGCCGGCCGCTTGTCGCTGATCTCGGGAGCATAGATGTCGTGTCCCATTCCCGTATAGTCGAGAACGTAACACTCCTTCTTACCACTCGAGAGCCGCAGTCCGCGACCTACGATCTGCTGGTATAAACTATTGGACTCAGTTGGACGCAGAATCGCGATCACATCCACATGAGGCGCATCAAAACCGGTCGTCAGCACCGAGACATTCACCAAATACTTAAACTTCTTATGTTTAAAGTCTTGAATCACCTGATTGCGCACCGACATATCAGTATCACCCACCACGAGGCGGCTATCACCCTCAGGCAGATAGGACATTATCTCTTCTGCGTGTCGAACCGATGCTCCAAAAATCATCACGCCTTGCCGATCGTAGCGCTCAGTGATGTCCATGATATTTTTGATGATCAGCGGAGTCAGCCGTTTTTGAGTCTTGAGGATCTCTTCGACTTCTGCGGCGGTGTACATCCGGTTCTTCTCGCTCAGCTCCGAAAAGTCATAACTCGTAACCGGGATATCCACCTTTACAGGCGTCGTCAGGTACTTGTTCTTGATCATGTATGAAAGCGGCAACTCATAGACACATTGCTTAAAGAACCTAGGCTGCTCAGTTTTAAGCTCTCCCAACTGCGCGTACTCGTAGATCCAACCCAGGCCGAGCCGGTAAGGTGTCGCGGTCAATCCCAGGATGCAGATTCCGGGGTTTCTTGTCTTTAGCTTCTTCACGACTTCCTGATACTGAGTCGCCCCTTCGTCGGCCACACGATGGCACTCATCAATCACTAGCAAAGAGAAGTCCTCAAAAAACTCATCCGAAGCGCGGGCAATCGATTGAACGCTCCCAAAAATCGCTTTATGCGTCCTGTCCTTTTTTCCTAAGCTTGCCGAAAAAATCCCCGCCGAGAGTCCGAGACTAACGTACTTCTCATAGTTCTGCTCGACGAGCTCTTTGACGTGAGCAAGGACCAGTACGCGTCCCTTGGCGACGCGTGCAAGCTCTGCAATCACCAAACTTTTGCCAGCACCTGTTGGCAAAACCACGACTGCTGGGTCGCGCTTTTTCTTGAAGTACTGGACGACATTGTCGACAGCCGCCTGTTGATAGTCTCGAAGCTGGTACATAAACGGGCACTATACCCGGTTGTTGACGTCAATGCGGCGCAAAAAATCAGGTCGCGGGAATTCGAGCCTCGCTTTACCTCCAAACAGCTACGAGATTGACGAAGTCTGGAGAGCACTTAGAAAACACCTCCCAAAGCAAGCGCAGAATCTGGCTCACGTATTGCTCCCATTGAGGTGATCAACCTCAAAAAGGAGACTTAACTATGGCGAGAAGATTCTCAGTGCGTCTATTGGCGCCTGCCGTTGCTTTGGCGTTTGCTGCCCCAGCGTTTGCCGGCACATCGGCCGAATGTCCACCGCCTGTGTCAGGGAGTAACCGATACGACTCGTCTGATAGACCCTCACAAACTTCTGGCTACTATGACTCGACGTCCAGTGATGCAACGAGCTCAAACAATGCCATGAATTCAAACGAGAGGG
The DNA here is from genome assembly GCA_964524175.1 of uncultured Bacteriovoracaceae bacterium. Classification (GTDB taxonomy): domain Bacteria; phylum Bdellovibrionota; class UBA1018; order UBA1018; family UBA1018; genus CAZGCK01. The sequence continues at coordinate 5,289 of CAZGCK010000156.1, forward strand.
CCGGTACGGCGGGCGATTCCTCAGACACCCGGCCCACATCAAGCGACGAAATGAGCGCCTCAGACACCAAGAGGCGCGACAACCAGGCACACCATTCGGCAAGCTCAAGCGCACCTGACTCATCTTCTACGAGTCACAAATCCAGCCGACTTGGCACTCCCTCCTCGGCGGGATCAAACACGAAAGCAGGAGTCTCTACAGTAAACAATGCTGCCTCAACCGCAGAGAGCGGCGGCGGCTAATCCCAACATAGAATAACTTGTGCATAAGAATTTGGGCCCGAACAATCCGTTGCTCGGGCCCACGTCTTGGTTAACCAAACTTACCTTAGCGAACCTAAGCCGCTATTCTCTTAGTCTCACCGCTCTGTTCGTGCTGAAGCTTGACGACTTTGTTATATAGTCCCATGATAAGAATCGACGGAACCCATGTCCCGACGAAGTTAGCCCAGTCGCGCTTCTTAAAAATGAAAGCAAGAGATGCGGAGATCACCATGCTACCCACGGCAAATCCCAGGTAGGCAAGACTTGGAACTCTGCCCGTTTGATCTTCTACCATTCGGGTCATTTTTCCTTCGGCCACGTCAGTCTTCATATTCTTCATCATGCAATTGCTCCTTCTATATTTTGGATGTTCACAGAGGCTCGCTGCAAATCATATTCCTCATCTACTCCAGCGACTCAGGCCGCTTCTCTCTGAGCGTTTGATTGACCTAGAACTAGCTGGCGTACCCAATTCTGCGCAGTGGCCAGAAGCTCCTGCTCGGTAGGGCGCCTCGGAATAATGTCCGTGTAACTTTGAAGAATATTGCTTGCGTCTTTTCCTTCGAACCGATCCATGAGGGCCGCATAGCGATACATGTGGTCAAAAGCCTCGAGCAAGCCGAAGCGATAGACCTGAGTCAGGTAAGGTGTCTCAATCCTACGAATGCGAGCCAGCGAGAGCTGTAGTTCGCGATTCATTCGAGCAAACGAGTGACTGAAGCGTAGGGCCTCAAGCTCGATTCCGTTAATAGGGATCACCCTCACTCGCGTAAACACGTCATCGTCTAATTTGCTAAGCGACTTTTGAATAAGTTCACGCAGGGTGAACTTCTGATGCTGAAGTGGAGTGCCTGTGTCTTTGAAGAGATTGAGTGCCATTACCAACGACTCCTGTTGCTATATGAGGGATTGAGCAACTGGTTTGCGAATCCAGTGCCAGCGAAGCGCGAAAAGTGTTGAAGTCAAGAGTTGATTTAGGAATCAACAGTCATTGAGACGAACCCCTCTCAAGAGCACCGGACTTGAAGCCCCAACATGCCAGCCGCTGACCCACTTGCCCACTGACCCACTTGCCCACTTGCCCACTTGCCCACTTGCCCACTTGCCCACTTGCCCACTT
>CAZGCK010000157.1:0-1082 GCA_964524175.1 uncultured Bacteriovoracaceae bacterium
GTGAGAATCGAACTCACAAAATACGGTTTTGCAAACCGTCCTATTAGCCATTCTGGCACGTCACCCCAGCGTCGAAGCCAGTGACTTACAGGGGTACCAAGTGGTGACAAGTTTTGTCAATCCACAGCTTTAGATGCATAGGGCCACTTAGGCGAATTTCTTCGCTAAACGCCTCATACTGTCTCTTTCAGTGTCCTGAGAGTGAATTTTCTGCTGAATCATTTCAGTCGAAATACCGATCCGTAGTTAGAATGCGAATACTAGAAAAGCCTAAATGGTTGGTTTTCGTGGTCATATTGACGCTCTTATCGTCGTTTGCGTTAGTAGTGCAGGCGGATGAGAAGGTGGTCTTTCCTGTGCGTCGTCCTACCGTCGACCCCATCTGGGTGGGAGAGAAGCAAGAGCTAAGTGTCTCGTTTTTGGGTTTCAAAAGTCTACATGTCGAGATTGAAGTTCTTCCTCACGAAATCGTGAATGGGCGCAAATCCAGTCATGCTGAGGGTCGAGTTCGCCTCGCAGGTTTGGCAAGCGCCTTCTATAGTTTGAATGATCGAGTCGAGACCTGGTTCGATTCTGAGGGCCTATTCTCTCATCGCTGGCACTTGGTTCAAGATGAGACAAAGATTAAGCGCGATTCTTGGGAAAATCATGATCACGTGAAGGGCGAGACTGTTTTCCGGAACCAAAGTCAGAAAAAAGACAGTGCTCTCGAAACCACGCAATTGGTTGCCCCTTTTCAGCGGTTCGCTCAAGACTCTTTCTCTGCTCTGTACTTCCTCCGAAGCCTACCGCTAGCCGTCGAGGATTCTTATCGTATTCCAGTCGTTTCCGAAGGCAATACGATCGAAGTGCTCGCGCGGGTTCAGGGTGTCGATCTCATCGATGTCCTTGGAGAAAAGATGCAAGCATTGCAGATTCGCCTAGAAAAATTGGACTCTCAAGGCAAGCCGATTGCCAATCAAAACAATCTGGTTTGGCTCTCAAACGATGAGCGACGGTTCCTGCTTCGTGTGGACGTGGGTACACGATTTGGCCACCTCATCGCAGTGGTAAAGAAGCTTGAGCGTGGCCAGAAGGATGTG
>CAZGCK010000157.1:1137-1707 GCA_964524175.1 uncultured Bacteriovoracaceae bacterium
ACGGTCCGCTCCCCATAGTAGCTTATGTAGCTGTATCTGCATCCTCACTGGCAATCGATCTTCCAAAATTCGCTCTGCTAGCCATCGCCCATCCACGGGCATTCTAAAACCCCCGGGTGAACCCAGTGCCGCCTGAGCGGGAGAGAACAAGATTTCATGGGTAGGCAGGACGCCGCTCTCCACTATCTTTCGCGCCCAGGTATAATCATCTAACGAGGCGATTACGAACTTGATTTCATCCGTCGCGCGCAGAAGTGGCAAGTTCTTCTCGAATCCGCCCCGACACATTCCGCTCGAAGGCGTTTTGATGTCCATCACGATCCGCGCTCGACCAGCCACAGCCGCGATTGAAACCTCGCCGTGCGTTTCAATGCTGACTTGGTAACCCGCCTGATTCAATGCCTCGACCAAGTCGGGCGTTTGTCGCTGCAATAGAGGCTCACCACCGGTCAACAGAACGTGCTTTACGCGGTAAGGGCGGATTGCCTCTAGAACCTGCCCAATTGTCATCTTCTGGCCACCCTTAAACGCATAGGCTGAGTCACAGTAGGTGCATCGCAAATTGCAGCC
>CAZGCK010000157.1:1717-6627 GCA_964524175.1 uncultured Bacteriovoracaceae bacterium
GGTACCCCACTGAGCGAAGTCTCGCCCTGAAGGCTGTGAAAAATCTCAGTTACGAGCAAGTCAGTAAAAGCCACGACGCGGAGGTAGTACCACAGTCGGTGCCTGCACCGTGATCCCCAAAAAAGAAGAAGCCCAAGCCGCATTCGTGCAGCTCGGGCTTCTGGAGATTGAAGAGGAGGTCCTTTTCGGGGACCCCCCTTTGAAACGCTTTAGTTAGGCCTCCTAAATGGCCCTTCGTTTGCTCCTCTTGGCAACCCGGCTGGCAAGGACTTGTCGGGGTAGTCAAGTCCGTAGCCCCGTGGTTTTGCGTCCCGATCTTTCGATCGGTTTGCCTTTTTCAAAAGGGGTGTATGAAACCACCTCTTCAAACGGTCCATCCTGGACCAAATCCGGCAAAACTGTTCAAATTTTCAAAATAACGCGAGCATTCTAAATCAAAAAACTGAATAATGACTTACGTTTACAGGTCTTTAAGATCTTATATCAACTTTGTTAATTGCTACTAAGAATATGCTAACGCATCGCGTTACGAGTTGCAAGCCATTTTTGGATCCCTCAAACGTAGCCTAAACTATAGGATTTATAGATAATTTTTAAAGGGTAGGTCCCCGTCGACCGATAGGGAAATCAGGTGGAGTATGACCAAACCTAAAGATCATTCCGGCTCAAAATTAAAACTTGTACCCTCTGAGGCGGTTCCTCACCCTCGTGTCGCCGTCGTGATTCCTGCCTACAACGAAGAGAAAAATATAGAGAACGTTCTTCGTGAGATTCACTCGATTCGCGAAATAAAGCCCCATTGGGCGATTCACCCGATCGTGGTGAACGACGGCTCTAGTGATTGCACTGGGCTGATTCTCGAACAAATCGCGGATCGCTATGGCGCTCATGCGATTCAGTTGCCGCTTAATCTGGGAATAGGTCGTGCCGTGCAGACGGGATTCAAGTACGCATTGAGGCTCAGAGCTGATGTGACGTTTCAACTTGATGGAGACGGGCAGCACCCGGCACGTGAGATTCCACGGATAGCAGAGCTTATTTTATCGGGAAAAACCGACGTCGTCGTGGGGTCTCGTTATGTTGAAGGGGCGGGGGGCAATGTCTCGAGTGGTCTGAGACAGTTTGGAACAGCTTTTTTCTCAGCTCTTTTAAAGGCATTGGTGGGTCTACGAATCAAGGATAGTACCAGCGGATTTAGGGCGTTTAGCCTAGAAGCTACTGAATTTCTTTCTCGATATTATCCGGACGACTATCCTGAAGTCGAAGCTTATGTGCCGCTCGCTCGCCGAGGATTTAAGATCCGAGAGGTCGGCGTGAAGATGCGTCCACGCATGACGGGCTCTTCGAGTATTACTCCCCTCAGAGGGGCATACTATATGGTCAAGGTAGGGCTTGCGACAATCATGGATAACTATCGAAAACTTCCGGAGCGTCGCCCGCAGCTGACCCAGCTATCACCCGAGCAAACTCACGAAGTAGTGATACCTCCTCGGTTTACCGAAAAGGTAGGGGGAGCAGGTGGGAGCTGAGTCTCCCTTGGTAAATATTCCGATCCACGCTGAATACTCGGATCGCATCGAGTTTTTAGCAATTTTTGGCTGCATTGTTCTCATTTTTTCTCTGATTGAGCTTGTAAGGCGCAATCGTCTTAAAGAAAAGTATGCGCTCCTTTGGTTCTTGACCTCGGGTGTTTTGCTTGCACTTGCGTTGAGACGAGATTGGCTCGATGACTTCGCGAAACTCGTCGGGGTCTATTACCCGCCATCCGCGCTTTTTCTGTTGATCGTTTTCTTCATGCTTCTCATCTTGGTTCACTTTTCAACGGTCATCAGTAGTCTTTTGAGCGACAAGCAAGTGCTTGTTCAGCAAATCGGTTTGCTAGAAGCCCGTGTAAAGGTTCTCGAGCGAGGCGCGGAACAGTCTAGCCTCTCTTCCGTGCGTACTTCCAGTAACGAGGATTGAGCGCGTGAGCCGCGGTACAAACCACAGCGGCTGCGGCGCCCATGACATCGGAGCGATCCCATTCTTCTGCGCTCGCTGGAAGCCCTTGCAGGAATTCTCGCAGGCTCTCGCGTTCTGAAGACGTGACATACCTCAAGATATCGCCTGGCATCAGCCATCGGCAGCGCAGTCCTGAAAGATAGGGGTGCGCTGGGGGTAGTTTTTCACCTATAGCGGCGCGGGCATACAATGTCGGAAAATCTATGCCTGATCGCACTGCCAGTTCGAGGCTCCCCCAGAATCTTGGGTTGATCTCCATAAGCTTAGGTGTCCCATCGCGAGAGTCGATCTTCCATTCAACCATTGCCACTCCTCTCCAATTTAGGCTCTTGAGTAATAGCGTGCTGAACACGATGAGCTCAGGGGCGCGCACCCCCTGGCGATCTGTGCTCGGTCCCCCGCTCGTTGGGAACTGCTGCAGTCGCTCGTGGGCAAACGCTGCTGCGCACTCGCCATAGGAGTCCATTAACATACTCACCCCAATGCTTTTGCCTTCCGGGGGGAGTCGCTCCTGCACGAGCATTGCGCCGTAGCGGCGCCAATGGGTCAGCCATTCTTCGTATGATTTTGTCTCACCATAATTTAATCCCGTTGAGCCAGTTCCAGTGCGTGGTTTGGCTACAAAATGCCCAGGAGTGAGCGAAACAGCGAGATCCGCAAATTCTCTGGGGTTGGCGGGCTCCCAGGTTTTGGGGCACGTGAGTCCTTGCGTTCGCGCGTGCTTCAAGGTCGCTCCCTTGTCTTGAGCGGTTTCCAGGGATGAGTGGGGCGCCAGCAAGAAACGTCCCGCAAGCCGCTCTCGGTTTTTTGAGACCCACATGAGCGAGGCATCCTCCATGGGCAACACGACGGAACTTGGGGCGGCCTCGAGCGCTTGAGAAAGTTTCAGTCCAAACGCCTCTGGATCTTGAGATGCGAGAGGGGCGATGATCTTGTCTTTTGTATACCGGGACCAAAACCCTGTCGTCGCAAGTGATCCTCCCATGACTGTGACTTCAAAGCCTGCTTTTCCTAGCGAGCGAATTGCACTTAAGCTCTTTCGCCAAAGTCCATCGGTAACGATCGCTTTGAGTTCAGTACGTTTTTCCATGAAGAAATTTAGATTAACATGCGTTAGGGAACCCGTACAATCGAGGTATGGAGCGAACTCATTGAATCAGCTGCCTCGTGCGATTCTCACTTTGGATGTCGAAGATTGGGAGCATGCCAATTACAGTCAGCTTAAGGGTCGGGGGAGCCAGCTAGCCTCCGAGCGCTCTCAGCGCGCTTATGCGATGGATGCCAATACAGACCTCTGGATTCATCTGCTGGCTCAATCGGGTGCTCGTAGTACGTGCTTTGTTCTGGGTGAGTTCGCCAGGCGCTATCCTCAAGCCATTCGGCGTCTTCATCAGGCAGGGCATGAGATCGCTTCACATTGTGATACGCATGAGCTGGTTAGAGAAATGTCGCGCGAACGATTTCGCGAGGCAATTCAGCGCAGTTTTACGGAGCTTGGTTTTCTGACAGGAGAGCGGCCCATTGGATTTCGTGCTCCGAGCTGGTCGGCCGATGATCGCCTCACTCCTTGGTTTTGCGAGGAGCTTCAAGCTCAAGGCGCAAAGTATGATTCAAGTGAGTTCCCTGTTAGAACCCCTCTTTTCGGTACGCCCCAAGGTCCGCTCGGTCCGTACTGGAAGGGCGCTATCCTTCGACTTCCCGTCACTGTTTTGGCGCTCGGTCCGTTTCGGGCGCCGTTCTCAAGTGGAGCCTTTTTCAGGCTTACGCCGCTTTCGGTGCTGAGGTTGGGTCTATCAAGAGCTTTGAATGCGCGCAGACCACCGATGGTCGTCCTTCATCCTCGTGAGCTTGATCCCTGGCACCCACGCCTGCCCATTTATGGTTGGGAGGCGTGGGTTCATTATGTAAACTTAGACACCACGGTGCCTAAGCTTTTGGCGCTTTCTCGGACATTTAAATTTCTGTCCGTGTGCCGCTATTTTGGTTCCAAACTTGACACCCCAGGAGCTGCTCTCGACAATGAGTAGATCCATGAAAAATGTGTCCCCACGCGGTGCTAAGCCCGAGTTCGAGCTCTCATTGCGAAAGGTAGTCTGGATGCTTGGGATTGTGATTGCGCTGGTATGGGCGCGCAGTCTTGTGGGGTCCTATCATTTTGATGATTCCCATAGCGTCGAGTCCAATATCGCCATTCGATCTCTGTACAATATCCCAAGCTTCTGGACCGATCCCAGGACTTCCTCCTTCATTCCAGAAAATCGAGTCTATCGGCCCCTAGTCTACACATTCTATTCATTTTGCTACCTAATGGGTCAGGGTGCTACTTGGCCTTTTCACCTCATGAAAATAGCGATGCACCTTAGCGTGTGTCTCGCGCTCTTTGTGATTTGGCGACAGCTTTGGTCTCAGCCTGGCTGGTTTCCGGTGCGCTCTCTGCATCTCACGTTTCCCAAAGTCAGTCGTACTTTCATCTTAACGCCTGAATGGAGCGCGTTTTTTCTAGCATTAGTTTTTGCAGTTCACCCTTCCTGCTCGGAGTGCGTCGCTTACATCTCGGCTACGACTTCACTCCAGTGCGCGATGTTTTACCTTTGGTCTTATTGCTTCTACCTTCGGTCGAGGGATGGTGGCGATCACGGTCTTCGCTGGCTTGGGCTCTCTTTGCTGTTTTATTTTCTATCGGTCGCATCCAAGGAAGAAGGCATTACGCTTCCAGCGATGATCGTTGTGACGGAGCTGTTTTTATTGCCAGGGGGCGGATTAGAGCGACTTAAGCCAGCACTTAATCGCTCACTTCCATTTTGGGCAGTAGGGGTGCTTTTGTCTCTCTGGATCTTTTGGATGCACCCAGAGTCCGGTAATGAATCTCGCGGCTGGGTTTCATGGGAGGCTTATTCCATGACCCAGTG
>CAZGCK010000158.1:0-5765 GCA_964524175.1 uncultured Bacteriovoracaceae bacterium
ATGCCAGACCGAAACGGGAAAGACCGTCCGGTGTCAGGAAACGCTATCTTTCTATTTGGCCGGCCTACTGCGTGCGCGGCGCCTGTGATTGAAAAGGAGAGACATAGGACAACAACCAAACGGCGAATACCGCGAGTAGGGCCCATAGATGAGTTTTCCTTTTATTGTAGAAAATCTTCATCAGTGTACCCCTCACAGAGAAGTTGTCAAATGAGGGGCAGCGCGGATTGGGTTACTGAATGACGATGGAAATGATCTTGTCGCCAACTTGGAGCTTTCGCACGACATCCATTCCCTCAATCACCTGGCCAAAAACCGTATAGCTTCGATCCAGATGGGGTAAAGTGCCCAAAGCGATGTAGAATTGAGAGTCTGCTGAATTTGGATCCGAACCGCGGGCCATAGCGACTGCGCCCTCGACATGGCGGCGTTCATTAAATTCAGCAGCGAGCTTCTGGCCGCTTCCCCCTGTGCCGTTCCCCTGAGGGTCTCCGCCTTGAACGACGAATCCTGGAACAACTCGGTGCCAGGTCAGGTTGTTGTAAAAGCCTTGGGTGATCAGCTCTCCGATGCGCCTAACGGTGTTAGGAGCATCCTTTGGGTAGAATTTGAACTTAACAAGGCCCTTAGAAGTGGTTAGCAGCACGGTGGCTCGAGAGAGCCCGTTGTCATCGGCGGAAAGATCAGGGCTAGGGTTCGAAGTAGGAGTGGGTGCGCCGCTAGGCTCAACGCTCGGTAGTGGGGTTGGATCGATTTGAGAAGTAGGTGCCGCTGTTGGGGCAGGGGCTTGGGCCAAGCCCGCCTCAGGTTGTGCAGATCGGTTGCGAGTATAGATGACGCCCGCAAAGATCAAGGCTACAATGAAAAGAAGAAAGACGAAGGGCAGGACACGCTGGCGCATAGTTTAAGCGCAACTATCCCTCTCGGTTGCTGATGACTCAAGAACAATCTCCGCGAAATATGAGCTTTTATGAGCACCTCGACGAACTGCGTGTTCGCATCATGCGTTGTTTGTACGCATTTTTTGGTGGCTTCATTCTCTGCTATTCATTTGCAGATCCCATCTTGGATGTTCTCAAGAAGCCTCTCTTTGATGCTCTTCCTCCTGAGCAGCAAAAACTCTACTTCACCAATCTTTTTGAGAACTTTTTGACGCACCTCAAGATCTCTGGGTATGCGTCGCTGTTTTTGCTCTCGCCTTATTTTTTCTACCAGCTTTGGGGGTTCATCGCGCCCGGCCTTTATCAGCGTGAGCGCAAGCTTGTGCTGCCTTTTGTGACGGCTGCGACGGTTTTCTTTGTCGGCGGGGCGTGCTTTGCTTATTTCGTTCTCATGCCGGTGGGGTTCCACTATTTCGTGCATTACGGTTCGCCCACCGATGTTCCGATGCTGACGATCGATTCTTACTACAGCACGGTGCTGAAGCTGATGTTGCTCTTTGGTTTGGCCTTTGAGCTGCCCGTTATCATCTGTCTGCTTGGGTTTTTAGGTTTGGTGGATGCTCCTACTTTGCGTAAACAGCGTAGGACAGCCATCATCATTATTACGATCGCTTCTGCGTTGTTTGCGCCGCCGGATGCGATGTCGATGGTCATCCTGGGTGTGCCACTCATCTTCTTATATGAGTGCTCAATCTACGTGGTTCAGTGGTTGGGGGTTCGGAAGTCGGAGCGCTTTGCTGCTCGAGAGAAGGCTGAGCAGGACGCTGAGAAGAACGCTTTAGTAGGTAAATCAAGGCCTTAGCCGCTTGTTAGGGTTCAAAGCCTTCTATTTTACCCAGATTCTACTTGGGTATCATAGGGGGCCTGTGCTATTTCCGGCCCCTGAACATAAACCTTGCTCACGCTAAGCGGTAAAAAAAGAACCGGCTGGCTGGGCTTTTGAGGACGAAATCCTCAATATCCACAAGGAGATCCCTATGGCGACCCAATCCGCCGCGGCAGGCATTCTGCCCGGTTACGAAACCACTTTTATCACTCGCGCTGAGATGTCGGACGACGCCCTGAAAGCTCTTCAGGAGCGCGTCAATGGCATCATCGCATCCTACAAGGGAAGCGTGGTTCTTAGTGAAGACTGGGGCAAGCGCAAGCTCGCTTACCCAATCCACAAAGAAACTCGCGGCCATTACACTTATGTTGTGTACACGGCTACCGGTGACGTCGTTCACGAAATTGAACGTAATCTCCGCATTCATGAACACGTCCTCCGCTTCCTGACCGTGAATTTGGAAACCGAATTCGACGGCGAAGTATTCAGCAAGCGCCGTGCAGAAATTCATGCTGCCGCTAAGCGTCGTGAAGAAGAGCGCGAAGCTCGTCGCGAAGAGCGCATGGCTGAGCGTCGTGGATACGACGATCACGGGGGCGAAGGTCGACGCGACTATCGTGAGCGTTCTCATGACGCTGGCGAAGTCCAGGGCGCTGTTGAAAGCGCTGAAGAGTAAATCACTTTTTAAATTGAAAGAATTCGAGGCTACAAATGGCTCAACTCAAAACTGAATCTCGTGAAAAATCCTCAGGCCGTGAAGATCGTGGCGACCGCGGTGGCGATCGCATGGATAAAGATGGAGACGGCGGGCGCCGCGGTGGGTTCCATCGCAAGAAGGTCTGCCGCTTCTGCTCGGACCAGGACTTTGTCTTGGATTATAAAGATGTGCGCATGATGCAATCGTTTATCTCTGAGCATGGCAAGATCGTCCCACGACGTATCTCCGGCAATTGCGCACTCCATCAACGGGCGTTGACCACGTCTGTTAAGCGCGCGCGCAATCTTGCTTTGGTCGGCTACGTGACGATGGGCAACTGATCTATGGAATCCACGGAGATCACCTCTCCGACGGAGCGAAGCGATGTCTCCACCGGCAAGCCCGGTGGAGCACCGCTTTCGGCGCCGTGGTGGATTCGCATCGTTCCCTTCTTTTTGAGTGCGTTCTTTTTTCTGAGCGCGCTTTTCGCTTTATTTGCACCTCTGCCTTTGTTGTTGCTGAGGTTTCGATCTGGGCGTGCGCTGACTTGGCTGGCAGTCGTCACTAATGCGGTCATTGTCGGGGTTGTGGCTGGTCGCGTTAGTTTGTTGATCTACGCGGTGTTTGTGGGAACCCTTGCACTGTCGCTAAGCGAGTTCATACAATTGAAGCGCTCGGCGGAGAAAACAGTCCTGCTTACGCTCCTTTGTATGTGTGTCGCGGGAGCGTTAGTGATCAGTTGGTATGCTCATCTTCATCATGTGACTCCTTTAGAAGAAGGGCGTCAGCTTGTCGCGAAGATGGTGGAGTATCTAGGGAGCTCGATTTCGCAGGGTGAGTTTGTGAATCCAGGCGAATTGGATGAATGGAAACAAGATCTTAGAATTCAATTTCCCTCGGCGATTTTAGTCTTTTCCCTTGTCATGGTTTGGGCCAATTTTGCGACGCTTTTGCGGGCGAATCCAGCGGCTATCCGGGAAAAGATGGGGCTAGATGCCGCCTTTTTGCGCACCTGGAAAGCCCCTGAGCTCCTTGTCTGGCCGACCTTGCTTTGTGGGGTTTTTCTCGTTGTCGACATGGGTCGAGCCTCGGATGTGGCGCTTGGTTTTTTTAGGTTATTTATGGCGATTTACGCCATCCAAGGGCTCAGTATTTTGAGCTTCTTCTTTGAGGCATGGGGAATCAACGGATTCTTTAGGGTTTTAGGCTTTGTAGCGTCAGTATTGCTCATGATGCCGCTGCTATTGAGCCTGGGATTCTTCGACCTCTGGTTTGACTTTCGCAGCAAGTTCAGGCAATCGTAATCCTCAGTTTTTACTCATTTTAAGGAGTTAGCAATGCTCGTCGTTCTACGTGAAAATGTCGCAAATTTGGGCCGCATCGGTGAAGTTGTCAACGTAACCGATGGCTATGCTCGTAACTTTCTCCTGCCGCGCAACTTGGTTGTCGCTGCAGACGCCGGCAACATTGCTGCGATCGAACATCATAAGAAGACTCTCGAGAAGAAGCGCGAATTGATGAAGGCCGGCGCTCTTGAGCTTGCTAAGAAGTTAGCTGATTATTCTTGCACGATTGCTCGTAAAGTCGGCGAGCACGACAAGCTTTTCGGTTCTGTAACCACTCACGACATTGCTGTTGCCTTGAAAAAGGCTGGCTACAATGTCGATAAGACGATGGTCAAGCTCGATGCACCGATCAAGTCCTTGGGTGTGCACCCCGTGACTCTTCAGCTCGAGCCTGAAGTTTCTGCAACTGTGAAGGTTTGGGTCGTTAAGGAAGAGTAATTGGTTCTTGGCTAGGACACGCCTCACCAAGAGTACCTGAGGCGCTCAGCTCTGCTCCAGCGGAGTCGAGACAGGGAGCGGACCAGTATTTAGTCGGGGCAACCGGGGGGAAGGCCATGGCAATGGGCAGCGGCTCAGGCGAAGGGCCTTATTCTTCGCGCGGCGGTGATCGAGATCGTGGCGGCTGGAAGCGTGGCGGCCAGGGCAGTTATGGCGGCAGCGATGGTGGCGGTTACGATATGGGCGGAGACCCGATCGGCCGCATCCCACCTCATAATTTGGAAGCCGAGCGCTCCGTGCTCGGTGCGTGTCTACTCAACAACGAAGCTATTCACCGTGTGATGGAAGTAGGGCTCGAGGCCCGAGACTTTTATCGAGAGAATCATCAAAAAATATTTGAGTCTGTTTTTAATCTAACCAGTCGTGGTGAGCCTGCCGACTTGGTGACGATGACGGCACATTTGCGCGACAAGGGTTGGTACGAAGCGGTAGGCGGAAGTGCCGCTCTGACGAGCTTGTTTGAGGACACGTTTGCGATCGGTAACGTCACTCACTACGCCAAAATCGTTCGCGAAAAGGCGCTGCTTCGTCGCGTGATTGAGGTGACGTCGGAGATCTCGGCTGAAGCCTATAGCGGGATCGAAGATACGGAAGTGTTTCTCGACGATACGGAGCGCAGGATTTTGGGAGTTGCGGATACCCACCTGACAAAATCGTTTGCGAGCATGCAGGAGATCCTAGTTGCCAATATGCATGCGATTGAGGAGCTTGCGGCTCGCAAAAGCGACGTGATCGGCTTGCCCACTGGGTTCTCGGGTTATGACCGATTGACGGGGGGCTTGCGCGCCGGTCAGCTCATCATTCTCGCTGCTCGTCCTGCCATGGGCAAAACATCGATGTTCTTGTCGATGGCCCAGCATATGGCGACCAGTGCGAAGGCAGTCGTTTGTATCTTCTCGCTCGAAATGTCGAAAGAAGAGTTGGGTCTCAGGTTTCTGTCCGGGATGGCTCGAATCGATTCGAAGCGGCTTAAAATTGGGCGCATCGCCGATCGAGAGTGGCAACGTTTGGCTGGGGCTGCGGATCAGCTTTCGAAATCGAAGATCTTTATCGACGACTCGGGCGATTTGACTGTCATGGATATCCGCTCGCGTTGCCGCCGTTTGGTGGCGGTCGAGAAGAAAGTCGATCTCATCGTAGTCGACTACCTTCAGCTCATGAAGGGATCCAAAGCAGCCCAGAAGGGTGACGGCTCACGCGAGCGCGAAATCTCGGAGATCAGCCGTAACCTCAAGAACCTCGCTAAAGAGCTCAAGGTGCCGATCATTGCGCTATCTCAGCTCAACCGTGGCGTTGAGAGCAGGCCTAATAAGCGGCCGATGCTTTCGGACTTACGTGAATCGGGCGCCATCGAGCAGGACGCCGACATGGTTTGCTTTATTTATCGTGACGAAGTTTATAATAAAGAGACCGAAGAAAAAGGCATCGCTGAGCTCATTGTTGCTAAGCACCGCGCC
>CAZGCK010000158.1:5775-6608 GCA_964524175.1 uncultured Bacteriovoracaceae bacterium
GCTTGGTTGTCGGAGTATACGTTATTCGCGAACCTAGCTGATGATGCGCCGGGAACTCCGGTGAATCCGCCGAGGCCGGATCGTGGGGATAACGTCGGTTTCTGAATGGGGTGGATGACGATCCATCATCGATTTTTGGTGACGGGATCGCTCGACTGAACGCTTATCGTCGCGACCGGACCGGCAGGGATAATGGCGCCTATGATAGTGACTAGGCGCTATGTCTGTCGGCGCAGAAAAAAGTGCGCTTTTTAAGGTATGGCTTCAATCCACACTTGGGCTTCGGGCCCCACATAGTGGTCATACAACGCACCGCTCGCTGACGAGCTATAGGGTTGGCTTACAATACAATCCCAGGATCCCCCAGCGGCGATATCGGGGCCATGAGGGCACGGCGCTCCGTTCGTATGCAAGCGATGTACAGTCATGTCATCGTTGTAAAATCGAATCACATCTCCCTGGCGCGCTTGGATCGGGCTATTAGCCGTGTTCCATGGGTTTTTATCTGTTCCGTTCGCGATGCGAAATTCGATGACTTCGGCAGAAACATACGCCGAAAAAATAAGGTGCAAACCGAATCCGATCCAAAGGCCCATGCTCGTTATTTTCTTCTTCATTCCTCTTTTGTCCGCCAGGAAGGAAAAAAAATAAAGCGATTCTCGTTGGATAGTTCGTGGCTAAGGCCGGTTCTAGGTAGGCGAGAAAGAGTAAGTCTTCACGCTCAAAGCTACTTAGGGGGACGAAGCCATGGGTTACGCTTGCCAATACGCCAGCGACGGCACTTAACTTAGTTTTACGATGCCTGGGACGGATCGGGTGTAGGGGTTGACGAT
>CAZGCK010000159.1:0-6510 GCA_964524175.1 uncultured Bacteriovoracaceae bacterium
TAGAGTGCGTCAGCATCGAGCGTGCCCTCGGCCAAGTATTCTTTGAGCGTGACTTCGTCTTCGCGCAGGATTGAGATCTTATTGATCACCACCTGGCGACGGCCTTGGTAAACCTGGCAGCGGCCATCGACGTGCACAAACGCATCGCGCACGACTTGGCCGGCGTAACGATCGACTTCGTCCCAAATACGAGCTTCGAGCTCCCCGCTGCGATCCATGAGGATCAGATTCATGTAGGGCTTGCCGTTCTTACCGGTGGCCACGGCGCTGAACTTGACCAAGAAAGAGGTCGAGATCGGGTCTTTGTCTTTGATATCACGAATAAATTGAGTTTTGGATTGCACGGGCGGACCCTACCTCGAGCCTACAGCATTAGGCAAGTTTGGTTTTTAGAGGGCACCCCCTCAGCAGCTGAGAGGGCGCAGCCTGAGGATTTTTTTGACTTCTTTTGACGCGGCCGTAGACCATGCATTGCTCCCGCAGTAGGGTTTATTTATGAAAGAGACTCCAAGACTCATGCTGACTTTCAATCCTCAATCGACGCTGAGCTGGAACTGGGTGACTCTATCCGGTCCCGACGCACGCGACTTTCTCCATCGTTTGACTACGGTCCATGTGAACGCCTTGCTCGAGGGCCACGGTGCGCCCGGATTTTTCTTGGACCCGCAGGGCAAGGTGAAGGCCTACTTCACACTCTGGAACTTTGGTCCGGGCGACTACGCTTTTGAATTTGAAAGCGGCCAATCGGAACAGTGGAAAAATGCACTTCTCGCGACGATTGACCACTACACGTTTGCCGAGAAAATCACTGTGACTGACGTCACGGCGCTGGAGTGCCGATGGTTTTTTTCTGAAAACGATCGCGCACTGGTCGAGAAACTCGGCGCGCCTGGGCTTGAACCCAAGCAAACACTTGCTCTCGACGACGAGATTCGTCTCTGCCACCATGGCCTCGCCGACTTTGGCCGTGCTTGGGTCAGTGCCTGGGGAAGACCCGAGAGACTCTCCCAATGGGCAGACCGCATGATGCCGCCTGAAACTGTACCAAAAGTGAGCTTGGAAGAAATCGAGCGCTGGCGAATTGCCGCGCTCCGCCCCCGCGTGGGACACGAGATCCTCGAAACAACCGTCCCGCTCGAGGCAGGGCTGACCGATGCGATCGCGTCCAACAAGGGATGCTACCCTGGACAAGAAGTCATCGAAAAAATCATCTCGCTCGGCTCGCCGGCTAAGCGGCTTGCATTGATCGAGGGGGTAGGAACGGCATGCGCTGGAGAGACTCTCTTTAACTTAGCGGAACCTCCGGTTGAGGTGGGCCAGTTGACCAGTGTCGCTACTGCCGGCGGCGGACTTCAAGGCCTTGCCTATCTGAGAAAAATCCACGCCAAGGAAGGAATGGAGTTACGCGTGGGAAAAGACGGGCCCCGGGCTCAGGTCACACGCGTGGCTCCGTATGCGTAAGCGATCGAAGGTTTTACAGACAGCATGGCTCGCTCTCGGGATGGCGATGCTAGCACTGAGCCCACGCCCCGCTTCGGCTCTGATTGGCGATGCTTTGGGTCTCTCGCCCTACTGGGACTGGAAAACCATCGAGAGCGAGCACTTTCGGGTCACGTTTCCAGCCGAGTTACTGGATGCCGCTCGCAAGACCACCAACTATTACGAAGAAGCCCACGGCTTCTTGTCGAAAGCGCTCAAGTGGCAACCTCGGAGCAAAGTCCAGATCGTCGTCATCAATAACGGAGACCAGGCCAATGGGTTGACCTCAGCTTTGGGCCGATTGGGCATGGTCATCTACGTCACGCCCCCCGAGCCCTTCTACAGCACCAATTACTACGACGACTGGCTCAGGCTCCTGGTCATCCATGAGTACACGCACTTCCTCAACATGGATGCGACTCAGAATGTTTATTCTTTCTTGAGATATATTTTTGGAGATCTCTTTCTCCCCAACACGCTCTGGCCCACCTGGATGCTCGAAGGCCTCGCTGTCTACATGGAGACGCGCTACACGCATTTAGGCCGAGGCCGCAGCCCGCTCTACGAAATGATCCTTCGCGCAGCGGTCGACGAAAATCGCCTGGCCACCTCTGACCACGTCACATTGGATCGACTCAATGGCGACTACCCTTTTCATCCCAGCGGTGAGATCCCCTACCTGTTTGGCTACCAGCTCATGAATCGCGTCGCGCAAGAACCAGTCAAGGACGAGCTGACAGCAGATCTCGATCAGCCTCTTGCCAACGGCGAAGATGCGCTCGGAACGATGTCTTGGCGATCGGCAGGCCGGTTTCCGTTCTTTATCAATGGCAATCTCGAGAACATCACGGGCAAGGATTGGTACACCTACTGGGACGAGTGGGTTGCCGAGACCCGCGCGCGAGTGCAGAAGCAGTTGGCGCGCATCACCTCCAATCCCGTCACCTCCTACGAAAAAATAGAGCAAGAAGGACTCGAAGCGTTGGGCACGGCTGCGTCTGCCGACGGCCAATGGCTGGCCTATACTATGAGCTCGCCGGACCGGCGAACTGGGCTCTACCTCCGGAATCTTGGCACCGGAGAGGTCCGCCGCTTGAGCGACAAGATCTCGGGCGCCTCGATGTCCTTCACGCCGGACTCGAAATGGCTGCTCGCAAGCTCCGTTCATCGCGTGAATCTCTACTACACTTGGACGGATCTGGCCGTCTACGAAGTCTCCTCAGGCAATTGGAGATGGCTGAGCGACGAGCTGCGAGCCCGGGATCCCGATGTTTCGCGCGACGGAACACGCGTTGTATTTGCGATTTCTGAGAATTCGTACACCACCCTCGCCGTTGCGGACCTCAAACGCGATGATCATGGGTGGCCAACACTGGGCTCTGTTCGCAAGTTGCCGACAACAGGCCCTTACGACCGTGCCTCCACGCCTAAACTGAGCATAGACGGCCAGAAGATCTACTACGCGCTTCATCGCAACGGGAGACCCGCCGAAGAATTGATGGCCTGGGACTTAGATACAGACCAAACCACGACTCTTATTTCAAACGGCCACATGAACCGAGCACCGACCGTGCATCCCAATGGCGATCTTTATTTCGTCTCCGACTTAAGCGGCGTGGATAATCTCTACCGCTTAGATGTAAACGACCTGGATCGCTTTCAAGTT
The DNA here is from genome assembly GCA_964524175.1 of uncultured Bacteriovoracaceae bacterium. Classification (GTDB taxonomy): domain Bacteria; phylum Bdellovibrionota; class UBA1018; order UBA1018; family UBA1018; genus CAZGCK01. The sequence continues at coordinate 3,146 of CAZGCK010000159.1, forward strand.
AAGAAAACGATGAAGGAGGTTTCTCCCGTTGCTAGAAGCCCCCACCCAGAGCTCGCGACTAATCTAAAGACGGGGCTGAATTTTCCGACTTTTGGCCCGACGACCGGGAACGATGCTCCGGCCTATGCAACCGTTTATTCTGCACGTGGCTGGAACGTGTCTCGCATCCAGCTTCTCAAAACGGCGGTCGACGCAACAGACGTATCGATCGATCCACCCCCTGCGCCTAGAGCTGACGAAAAATCGAGCAACCACGCCGCATCCATCGACTACGAGGCGCGAGATTATTCTGCGTTTCCAAGTCTCTTGCCACGCCAATGGACGCTGCTCGCGCTTCCCTACTTGAACGGCGCTTACATCCAGACCGAAGCTGCGGGCTTCGATGCGGTAGACAGGCACAATTATCTGGTGGCCTTGGGATACAATACATCAATCCCCAAACTCGACTACGCGGCAATCTATTCAAATCGATCCTTTGGTCCAACGCTGACCCTTCTTGCGTCCGAGCGCACCACCGGCATCAACACAAATGACCTCGACATCATCGATTACACACGCGAAGAAAACTACACCCTCACTCTGGCTCTACCCATTCGATGGACTTTCTCAGGACTCACGCCGACTTTTGGGGTCAACGCCGGACGCACCACAGCATATATCCCAGGCTTTAACCCCACGAATGGAGATGTGCTAGCGCGAAGCCTGTACGTCCCTAGCGCTGACCTCGCGCTCTACTACTCCAACGCAGAAACTTCATCCCTCGCAGTCGGCAACGAACGCGGCCGTAGCACCGCGGTAGGCACGCGCGTCTACTCGACTCCAAGCCGGCAAACTTGGAAAGCCGCGTTTCAAGGTAGCGAGTTCCTTCCGCTCGGACATCATGTGACGCTCAACCCTTCCGTCAAAGGACAGTGGACCTCGGGGTTTAACTCCGGCTATGGGCCTGCAAATGCTGTAGTCGAAGGATATATCCCTCAGCTTTTTGCGATTGGGGGCTCAGGGATCTTCGATGGCATCAAATTTCGCGGCTACCCCGAACGCGTGTTCTACTCGCGATCGGTGGCGGTGGGTGCACTGGATCTGAGGTTTCCTATTTTTAGAATCTTCAGAGGGATTGGCACGTATCCCATTTTCTTTGATAACCTCTACGGCTTCGTGTTCACGGAGGCGACTTGGTTTCCGAGCGCGACGGGCGCGGTGAGAACATTGCCTTCGGCGGGCGGAGGTTTGCGCCTCTCGACCGAGCTGCCGTTCAGCATCCCGGTCACGGGCACGCTCGAGTATCACCATGGATTGAGGGAAGTCGCGGGCGGCAAAGCGGATTTGGTAGCGACGTTTAGGTTGGGAGCATATCGGTTTTAGTCCTATCGATTTGCAGGTTCTCCAACTCGATGAATGTACGCCTCGAGCTCGCGTATGGCGGGTTCGACCAAGACATGATCGCTTGGCATTAGAATTTCGTCTTCGCTCGAACGCAGCCGTTCAAGCATGTCTTCTTTCAACCAAGGAAACTGTAGAAACAGGTTTTTAAGCGAGGTCTCCGAATCAAAAGGGCCTAGCCGATTTGGGTCTTTATGATGACACTGATCGCAGCTTATTTTTAGAAGAGGAAAATCCGGGACAGTATATTGGAAATCGTTTTTGGGAGGAATAGAAACAGGCATCTGCCTTCGCTCCTCGATAGCAGCACGAAGCAGGTTGTCCATTTCAAAATCCTCAAGACCGAGAAAAAAGTGGCTTACTCGCCGATCCTTCGCTCGCAAAAAATACAGGTTGTCAGGAATGTACCCAATAGACTTTTGAAGCAGAAACCAAGAGCTAGCGAGCGAGATGGTAAAACTGAGATTTCCTGGCCTGAGATATGGAGAATCTCCTTTTAGATTATCCCTTCCACTGAACATCCAGAGATCCAGGAAGTCATCCCGTTCAGTTCGTGCCTCTTCACGCAGCCGGGCAAAGAAAGCGGGACTTTGCCCTTCGTACTTGGCAAATCGATAATCATATTTCGTGGCAAAAAATGGGACATCTTGAAGATACTGTTCGACTTTAGATTGGAGCGAGAGATCATCCATCAATATTCTTGCTGCTCGCCGTGCGAGAAGAACTGCCAAAGCGTTGGTGTAGCGAAGATTGGGACGGAGCCGGTTGCCATCCCGAGGCGGATTTATGTAAGGAAATACTCTGCCTTTAGCGACATATTGCTTTGAGGGAGCCAGTTTGGACCGCTCATTCCGGACCTGCCAAAGAGGCAACGCTCCATATCTGGCAACTCGCGGAGCCACTTTCTCAGCAAAAGTTTGATACGCCCGCTCTTCATCGCTACCTCGAATCAAGCGGTCATCGTCTTGGCCATAGAAACCTGGCCATGTCGGATAAGAATTCCAGATCGGTTGCGGATCACTGCCATGACAGTTCAGACAGGCAGTCGGGTTTCGACGAACTCTTACATAGGACTTTCCGGGCCTGGGCCGATCCCACTCTATCAACGTGAGCACAAAACGTGATTTCTCGCGATCAAACTCCATGAGCTCAAGGCGCGGCCTCTCCTCCGCATGGGGACCGATGTAAGACAGCACAAATGTCGCATCGCTCGAGTATAAAACGACTCGTGGATTGTCGGTGCTGACATAGTCTTTTTCGGGACCCTGACTGCGAAAAGCCAGAAGAGGATTTGAGCGCAGACGCACCGGAAGCAACGGAATCAAGTCGTCAATCGTTGCGGGTTGGCACCGCTCCAGAAGCAAACGGAGATTTTCCGTGGTTAAGTTCGCGTTCAATTGATCCTGGGACGTCTTGCATCTTGGATCGATGAGCCCGGGAATGCTGAGTGAACTCAATGATAGCTGGGGCGCAACCCAGGGATCCCCGCCATATTTTTCATCCGGCAATCCAATCGGTGGGAGCTCGACTTGTCCGGCATGAGCTGCAGAAGCAGCAAAAAGGCCGATGATAACCGCTGAAAGCCCAATGAACATGGCTAGGCTATAATTAAATTTACCAAAATGGTCAACCAAAAGGGAGGCAAAAATACACCCTTAATTTCAATAAATTACTCCACCCGATGCAGCTCAAACCCCTTGTGCAGACATTCCACAGCGCGCTTCACATGCTCCTCAGCGATCAAGCAAGACACCTTGATCTCCGACGTCGTGATCAACACGATGTTGATGCCCGCCTCTGCGAGCAGCGCGAACATCTTGGACGCAACGCCCGGATGATGCTGCATGCCCACGCCGACGATGCTGACCTTGGCGAGGCTCTTCTCTTCAACAATCTTCATTGAATTAAAATTATTCGCCTTGAGGTCATCCAATACCTGCTTAGCCTTGAGATGATCCGCCTTACCTACCGTGAAGCTCAAGGTC
>CAZGCK010000160.1:0-6332 GCA_964524175.1 uncultured Bacteriovoracaceae bacterium
AACGCGATTTTGATGGTGTTGATTACCGCGCTTGAAGGGGTGGGTTGGTCTTTCGCTCGCTTAAAGAGTAGTGATGCGCTTCTCTTGGGTTCTCGAGCCGTCGGGGAGGCCGCCCAAGTCGTGGCGACCCGGCAAGGGACTCGGGCTGCCTGGGTTGCTCAGTTCGTGCGCCCTTGGTCGTTGCGATTGATTTTGAATCTGGCGCCTGCTTTCGTGCCTCTCGACCTCGAGACTTACTTGCGCGTGCACTTCACCAAAGTTGGGGATCAGACTCGATATTTTATGGCGGGCTATATTCAAGCAGCGCGAGAGCTTGGGTTGCCCTGGGCGGCAATGGCCGAACTCGAAATTCGCGTGACCCCTAAAATGGTGCTAGCGAGCGATCGATCGACGCGTGCGAGCACCAGCACTCAATAGTCCGCTTAGCTTTATTCGTATTCGAGCGCTTCTCGGATCTCGATCTTGGCTGCGCGTCGCGAAGGCAATAAGCCAGCGATGAGCGCGACGAAGACTCCCACGAGCACCGTAGTGAGCACAGAAACCCAAGGAAAATGAAAATGGACCATCCAGCCCAGGACGTGGGCCAGGCTGTGAGTCACCCACAGGTAGGTGATCCAACTTCCAAGGGCGACGGCGGCTATCGCGCCAAATCCCCCTTGGACTAGAGCTTCCTGCAGGATCATTCGTGCGAGCTGTCCGCGAGACATACCCACCGCGCGCAGCATGCCGAGTTCACGCATTCGCTCCATCACGCTGATGAGCAGAGTGTTGAGAAGGCCTAGCAAACCAACCAGCAAAGCCGCGGCTTCAATGGCCTTAGTGTAAGCGAAGCTTTGATCGATCGTTTCGACCATTTGCTGCTTGAGCTCCGCGTTCGAGAGGACTGTCAGGCTGCGGCTGCGGCCAAAGCGCTCGTCGATCTCGCGTCGGACAGAGGAGGGGTCAACGCCTTGGGCGACTTCTAATCCAAAAGCGTTCACGAGCGGGTCTTTCCAATAATTTCTGTAATGCTGACGCGAGATGTAAAGAATTCCTTCGGGGGATGCATAGTCGACCACCACGCCTACGATCTTCATGGGGATCTTGCCTGAAGGAGTCTCGATCTCGATCGTATCGCCCGTCTTCTTTTTGAAGTGGTTTACAAAATTCACTGAGACTAACAAGGTAGGGGTTGGTGAGCGGTAGAGGTCGCGACCTGCCTCTTCTGCTGGACGGTCTTGCACGTCGAGAGTTGAATATTTGATGTCGGGGTTGGGTTCGTCGTAGGCTTTTACGCCAAGTTGTTTTCCTTGGTAGGCCACGTGCACGAAACGCAATCCATAAATACCGTTGGACGGGCCAGGTTTCAGGCCCTTGATCGTGGCAAGCTCATTGGCTACTTCTTCGTGCAGAGGTTGGGTCTGGTAGGTGATCATTCTGCCCGAAGAAGAGACGATCAGGTCCGCGCGCAGGACTTTGTCGAACCATTGAACGATGGTGACACGAAAACTGGTGGCCACGGTGGCGATCATGATCGTGAGAATGAGGCCCACCATGAGGCTCATGACGTTGCTTCCGGTTCGCCTCGGGTTGCGCAAAAGATTGTCATGGGCAAGGCGGGAAATGGTGCCCCCGAACTTAAGTACCAGTGGTTTGGTCAATGAGATGAGGCTTGCGACAATCGCGGGTCCCAGCAAGGCAGCGCCGACCATCGCGAGACACTGATTGATGGGGTCGATGGACGGATACATGGAGGGGACGCCGGCAAGAGTGTTTGCTGCCATGACGGTCATCATGAAGAACCCTAGATGGGGCGTGAACCGAGCCAGTCCTAGACGATTGGATCCCTCGCCCACTTCGCGATTGCGCATGGCTTCGAGAGGTTGAATCATCGTTGCGCGAAGAGAAGGCCAAAGTGCGGCGACGAAAGCAGCGACTCCACCCAGTGCGACGGCCATGATGACTTGATCGGGAGTGAACTGGAGCGTAGCGACCTCGATGCGAGTGAGATACTGCGACGACATCGAGTGCGTGACGAGATCTACCATCGCCGAGGCGAGAAGCCTGCCAATCCAAGCTCCGCCAAACGCTCCGATGATGCCCATAGCGACCGCTTCGGACAAGAACAGCGCAAGGATGCCCGCACGGGTAGCGCCGAGAGCGCGGAGAGTGCCGATCTCTCGTTTGCGCTCAGCAACGGCGATATTGATGGAGTTGGTGATCAAAAATAGGCCAACGAGCAGCGCGAGCGTGCTGAAAAACGTAAGCATGACCTGAAAAGAGGCGACCATGCGTTGCATCTCTTCGTTCTGGGTTTCTGGGCGCTCGACAAAATATCCTGCGCCCAGAGCAGCTTTGATGGCGAGTCGCACGTCTTCGATCGCGGCTCCTTCGCGTGTCACGATGTCAACACGATCCAGTTTGTTCTCTTTGCCAAAAGTGACGCGTGCGCCGTCGATATCCATGATGGCGATGGCGCCCCCATAGGCTTTGGCAGGACCTTCGGGAGAGAGGAGGCCTCGAACAGTGAATTTGCGGACTCCTCTTGCAGTGGCGACTTCGAACTGTGAGTCGAGCTTGAATCCGTGGCTCTTGGCAAAGGAGTGAGTGACGATGACGCTGTCGGGTTGGTTGAGAAAGACGAGCGGGTCGTCGATAATCTCTTCGTCAGTTGATTTATATGTGCGCACGCCCTGTTCTTTGAGCATGTCCACGCCCAAGACTACGAGCGTCTCGTTGGACTTATGGTCGCTCGCGAAATAGGCGCGAGATTCGACCATGGGAACCGCGTGTTTTACGCCAGGGACCTTTTGGATGATCTCGAGCTTCTCCTCAGAGAAGCCGCTCTCGCCTGCGGTGATGGTGATTGTCGCTTTGCCGGCAACCGAGTCGATCGACTCTTTGAAGGAGGCAAGTGTTGAGCGATTGATGATCTGAATGGCAACGTAAAGAGCGATGCCCAAAGACACGCCCAAAGTGGTGAGCAAGGTTCTCGTAGGTTTGAGTCGCAGGTGACGCCAGCCAACGAAGCGGAAAAGATTGGAGAGTCCGGAATTCATAGGCATCCTCCAGGAGTAGCGATGGCCACTTCAAAAAAGCAGAACTCTCGAGGATGAATCAGCATTGTCGCGCTCTCTTCGCCTGAGCGCCTGCCTATTGAGTTCCGGTTTTCGAAATCTTGCTTTTTCTTATGCACGAGCGCCAACTCCTGCTTCGATGTTCGCAGAATCGACATGCGGCGGTGGAGCGCCGTCTGATTCGATCAAGCCATCGCGCAATCTCACGAGGCGATGGGCAAAGGACGCGGCTCGCGGATCATGGGTCACCATGACGATGGTATGGCCGCGTTCTTTCGCCATCTGGGCGAGGAGCTCAAGCACAGTCGTGCCGGTTTTCGTGTCAAGGTTGCCCGTGGGTTCATCAGCTAAGATGAGCAGCGGATCGCTCACCAGCGCGCGCGCGATTGCTACACGCTGCATTTCGCCGCCGGACAGCTGGTCGGGGCGATGATCAATTCGATGTTCGAGACCAATGAGTTTGAGAAGTTCTTTGGCCTTGGGTGCGACCTCGCGGATGGATTTTCCATCCAACAACAATGGGAGTGCAACATTCTCGAGTGCGGATAGAGTCGGAAGAAGATTAAAAAATTGAAAAATAAAGCCAAGACGGCGGCGTCTGAATGCGGAAAGCTCATCATCCGAATAGGATTCGATCGCTTGTCCGCCTAATCGAACCGTGCCGCTCGTGGGTCGATCCAGTCCGCCAATCGTGTGAAGGAGCGTGCTTTTGCCAGAGCCGCTGGGACCCATAATCGCGACAAATTGCCCTCTCTCGACTTTAAGAGTTACGCCTTTGAGGGCATCGACTGCTTGGTGGCCTCGTGTGTAAGACTTTTTCACATCCAGGACTTCTAGAAGCATGGGGAATCCTTTCGCTTTCTTGTCGACGTTGGCCAACCGCATTAGCATACCTGTTACGTGATTCATACTCTCTAACCAAGGGCGTTTTTCCCTTTGATTACATTGCAAGCGAACGAGGGGATTCGGCGTGGACTCTCTAGTGGCTTTGCCGTAAAACTTAGGGTTTCACGAGGGGAATGGACTAGCAGCGGCGCCGCCGCAGAGGGCATTTCATGAATTTCTTTTCTGACGAAAGCGAATGGACCTACTTATTTAAGAACGCGATCGACTGGGACACGATTCTTTCTGTGTACGGCGTTCAGTTCCCGACCGCGGATGGGTTTAATAACAAAGATGAATTGATTGGCTTCTATTCAGAGCTTCTATCGCAATCTGGCAAATGGGCTGGCGAGTCGCTTTGGCCCCGTTCCGCTGAGCTAGACCGAGTAGGGTGCGGCACGCTTGTGAAGGGGCGCATTGAGATGAGCGAGCCCCTACGAAAGTCGGCGCAAGAAGCTCGTGAGATGGATGTCTACGGCATGCTGATCGATCCGCGGTACGAGGGCATGGGTGTACCGACCAGCGTGGGGCTTGTGGCTTGCGTGCAGCTCGCTCGTGCCTGCGTGGCGACTAGTGTCCATGTCGGCTTTCATACTGTGATGGCAGATATGGTCGAGCGTTTTTGTGACGAAGATATCCGTGACAGAATCATTCCCATGATCCGTCGGGGTGAAATCAGCGGCAGCATGTGCCTGACTGAGCCTAATGCAGGATCCGATGTAGGGGCGCTTCGCACGAGCGCTGTTCCTCAAGGGGATGGCACATACGTCTTGAACGGCACAAAATGCTTTATCACCAACGCCAGCGGTGGGATGCACTTTATCTTGGCTCGTACCCCGGGTGCGCCGGCCGGCCTGGACGGCATCTCGATGTTCTTTGCAGAGCAAGTGCTTAAAGATGAGCAAGGCGGTGAGCGCCTCAACTTTCAGGTCGCCAAGATTGAAGAAAAGATGGGCATGCACGGCTCGGCTACTTGCGAGGTCGTGTACGAGAACACTGTTGCGCGATTGGTAGGCAAGGAAAACGAAGGTTTTAAGTACATGCTCTACTTAATGAACGAAGCGCGCATCTCGGTCGGCCTCCAAGGATTGGGCGGGATCGAAGCTTCGCTCAAGCTCGCGCGAGACTATGCGGAAGAGCGCAAGCAGTTTGGCAAGCGTCTCATTGATTTACCATTGCACAAGCGCAACATCGAGGATTGGGAAACTGAGCGCGACGCCTTTCGCGCGCTTATGGTGGATACGATTTCGCACTACGATGTTTATCAGCGGCTCGATTTGAAGAAGCGCCACACCGGAGATCTGACCGCAGAGGATTCTAAGATTCACGATAAGGCAGCCAAGATCTGCCGAGAGCGGACTCCGCTCGTGAAGTATTACGGCTCAGAAGCCAATGCGCTTCTTTCGATGCGAGCGATTCAGGCCTTTGGTGGCTATGGATACATGACCGAGTATCAAGTCGAACGCCTGCATCGCGATAGTATCGGCGCGCTCTTGTACGAAGGCACTTCTGAGATCCAGTCGCTTATGGCCATGAAGGATTTTGTGAAGGGCATGATGAAGAACCCCAAGGGGTTTGTGCAGGCACTAGTTGCAAGTCACCCAATTGGCGGACTGATGAGCGGCAAGACTCAAGTCGAGCGTGATCTGGGCGTGACGGTCTATGAGTTTAGAAAGAGCGTGGCGGGATTGATCGTGCGTGTGTTTAAGCCGGATCAGAATCTCTCGGAGCTTGGCTTTGGTGAAGCGCTCGGATGGATTCGCCAGGTGTTTAAGAAAGAGTATTGGGAAGAGGCCGGGCGTTTTGATGGGCTTATGGTTCATGCGGAGACGCTTTGCCAGGCGCTGACTTATCTGACGACTTTGAGAATCTTAGCCAAGCATGCCGCAAAAGATCCGTCTCGTGCGGGTTTGTTTAATCGCTATCGCAAGCTCGTGACACCGCGGTTGGCTTCGGTCTACGCGGATTGGCGGCAATAGTTTAGGTCGGATAGTTTGGAAGTCAGTCTTGCCGTCCTGAATCCGTCTAGAATCTGGCGAGATTGACTTCTTTTTCTGGCATGAGCCTCGCAAAGGGGGCGGTCATGAAAAAGAAATCCAAAAAAGCTCAGTCAGGACCTGTTTTTGAAACCTCTATCAGTGGACCCTTGTCTTCGAAAGAGCTGCAAAGAATCATGGATCAGTTCGAGGCGATGGGCGGAAAGCCCGGAGAGATGCTCTTTGTAGGAGAGGACGATGACGATTGTCCGCTCTGTCGGGAGATGGGCGTGCGGGGTTCGACGGGGGAGCGGGTGCATTAGGTAGTCAGAGAGCAAGGATGTTTCCTATTTGGAGGGCGTTTTTGACTGCTGGATTTCCGACAACTTAGTATTTTTCGGACATCAGACCGGAGAAC
>CAZGCK010000161.1:0-4728 GCA_964524175.1 uncultured Bacteriovoracaceae bacterium
CGGGGCAATCAGATCGTGCTCTCAGGCCAGCGCCGCAGCGAAGAAAAACAAGAACTCTCCCCGGGGCACACGGCCAGCACCAACTCGTTTCAGACTTTTCTTGAGGCATTTCCGTTTGGATACCCAGTCGACATCACCCGCATGAGCAAGGAATTCGATGGAGATCAGCTCACCGTCAGGCTTCCCAAAAAAGACAGCAACCCCTACAAGCCCAAGGTCGCCGAAAGGCCCGTGCGATCCAAAGCTCCAAGGCCCGTGTTTCCAGACAACTTGCCTACGATCAAAGCTGATCGCGCCCCCAGCGACGAGGACCCTCCGCCTTCACTGACTCAGCGATCCAAGGGCTCACGCCCTCTCGGCTAGCGCTGATTATTCTTTGACCAGCTCTTCGAGCTCGCGCAGCATCACGCGCAGACGAGACTGAAGGTCGTTCAAGGTCTTGAGATTAGCCTTTAACTCTTCTACCGGGGAAACAGGCAGCTCCCGAGCGACTTGAGGCGCCTGAATCACTGCTGGCTTGGCCACTCGCTTGCCAATCAACTCAGCCGGCGTGTAAGGATTCACGACGGGAGCGGCAGCACTTGTGCGAAGCCCCGGAGACTGCCCCGCTTTGATCACGACCGACGTCACCGCGCCCGAGTGAGTGACTGTTGCTTGAGGCGCTGAGTCGCTGTTTCGAGCTCTCTCAACGCCTTTTCGGTAAATTTCGTATAGATTAGAATAGACGAAGGTAATTTTCTGGGTCTTATCACGGGTGGCTGACATCTGAAGGACTCCTTGCTCTCGGCTTGAGAGATCTCTCTACGGTTTTCACTCTGCTTCAACATCCCCCGGGCATCCGAGCCGAGGTCTTCACAGGCTTAGATAGAGCAATCCAAGTGCCAAGCATCGCGGCACCGACATAAATCAATAATGCCTATTTATAACTTAAATATCTGACATTTAGACTCGATAGCTAAAGCAAAGAATACGATGCATTTCTCAAAAATCGACCAAAGTTTAGACACTCGCCAAAGCTCCGGCAGCCTTTCAAGTCATGTGGATCAGTCCAAAAAAGCTTTGTTATTCAAGCATCCTTTTGGACCTCGGGCGCCCCTTCAAATTACTCAGAAGCTTGGTATCATAAAGAGATGCCTAACCCGATTTCGACTCCACCGCAGCCGGCGCCCCTTGAGCTAATCTACGCAGGTCGCGTGATCCGCCGCGAAGGTTTTTGCGAGATTCCGACCTCCGTGTTCGTCAACAAGATCGACGTCAATATGCCAGCTCTGCCATCCGTGGCCTTCTTTAAGTTTGGGGCCGACGGCAAGCCTAACCAGATCCGTGGTCCAACACAGGCCTATTCTCCGCTCGCTCTTTCGATCAATCCCACGATCTGGGTGAGAGAGGAGGACCTTGGCATTGTTCGATCCTTTGCGGAGAACATGATCTTAGGCAAAGCACTAGGATCAGGCCCTAAGGAGCCTTCTTCGATCCCTGTCGAGAAGCGCATGGAAATGCTCCGCAAATCGGCCATTCTTTGCGTCGAAGATCTGTTCAACAACCCTACACCCGAGAACATCACCAAGAGCGTCAAGATCGTGGGCTCGTTCGTTTATGTCATCATGAAGGATCCTCAGGCCTATCTGTTTTTATCCAAGCTTTCGAGCCACGACCCCTACACGCTCCAGCACAGCGTAGGCACCGCCGTTCATAGCATCATTTTAGCGCGCAAATTGGGCATCAACGACGAAAGCGAACTCACCAACGCCGGCATGGGCGGCCTGCTCCATGACATTGGCAAGACCAAGGTCAAGAAAGAGATCATCAACAAGCAGGGGCCGCTTGATGAGATCGAGTGGGAAGAGATGCGTGGCCACGCGTCTGAGGGCTTTGAGCTTGTGAAGGACCAGCCGGGACTCAGTGACCTCTCCAAGCGCGCTGTCATCGAACACCATGAAGACAAGAACGGCACGGGCTACCCTACCGGCCGACTCTCGAGCGAGACTCACGTCTACTCTCGGATTGTCGGGCTCTGCGATATTTTTAACGCCCTCACTACGGACCGAAGCTACTCAAAAGCGCGCACGCCGTTTGAAGCGTTTCAGTTGATGAGAGAGAAGCTCATGTACAAAATCGATGCGGAGCTTTTTAAGGAGCTCGTGCTTGTTTATGGCGGGAAACTCTAGCTAGCGCCGGGCGCTCCCACCCCTACTCGTTTTTGTCTTTCTTCTCTGCCTTGGGCTTAATCCCAAGCTTAATATGAAGCTCGATCTCATTGCGTGTGATGAACTCTTGAAGGAGCGCCACAGGATCGATCTTATCGGCAACCTTCGCAAACACATCCTGCGAGAGGCTTTGCATGAACTCGTCTTTAGTTTTGCGCGATCCTTCTAAAATGGCCGAGATCACTTCCTTGGGAAGCTTCCACTCCGAAACCATCGCGCGCAGGGTTTCCTCGGTGAGAAAGATCGCGCCCACCCCCACGGTGAGCACCTTCTTCATGATGTCTGCTGATTTGCTTTTGAGATCGTCAACGGCCATGTCCACGAACCTCCGGATTTAAATCGATTTCGCTCGTTTTTCGAAACCCTTAAGCATCGCAGGCAAATTACCCTTCACTAAGCGATTCAGAATAAACCCAGGCACTGCGATATTGAACTCGATCTCAATCGAGTAGGTCACATCGGTCTTATTAGGACCAAGCGACTTGAGTATCCATCGCCCGTTGTTTTTTTTCATAAAATCGCTATCCACAAGCGTCCACTCCACCAATCCCTTCTGCTTATCTTCTTTGTGATCGAGCTGGTAGGTGATGTCTTTAATCATGGAGACGTTATAGGCCGCGCGCGCCTGTCCAGGTCCCTTGCGCTCTACCTTCACTCCCGTGCAACCTTCAACAAATGAAGGATAATCCTCGTAGCGCACAATGGCGTCCCAGAGCTTATCAATACCGACCGACAGGACTTCGTTAATCTCGGCTTGTGCCATGATCCTTAGTACCTCGGCTTCCGGTCAAAGTGGTGCTCAGCATCAATGAAGCGAATGGTACCCGACTGCGATCGCATCACGACCGAATGCGTGTATGCGCCAGCACTAGAGAAACGAACGCCGTTCAGGAAAGTGCCCTGAGTCACTCCCGTCGCGCAGAACATCACTTTGCCGCGCGCTAGCTCATCGATCTTATAGATACGATCGAAGTCCGAAATCCCCATCTTCTTGGCCCGCACCTTCTCGTCGTCTTTGCGAAAGATCAGCTGCCCCTGAAAATCCCCCCCCATGCACCTGAGTGCCGCCGCCGCGATCACGCCTTCGGGCGCACCGCCTTGGCCCATGAGCACATCTACGCCACTATCTCGCTTGCAGGTGGCGATCGCGGCTGAGACATCACCGTCACCAATCAGATAGATGCGAGCGCCTGTTTTACGAACCTCGGTGATCAAGTCAGCATGGCGAGGCCGATCCAAGATCACTACGGTGAGGTCGTCGACATTGCACTTCTTAGCTCGTGCGATTTGCTGGAGAGTTTCTGTCGGAGTGGCCTTGAGATCGATCGCTCCTCGAGCATCCGGGCCAACTGCGATCTTGGCCATATAGGTGTCCGGAGCGTGGAGAAATTGACCCTCTTCGGCAATCGCGATCACAGAAATCGCATTATTGCCTCCGCGCGCGCAGATGGTCGTGCCTTCGAGCGGGTCAAGCGCCAGATCCAAGCGAGCCCCGCCTCCTTTGCCGACCTTCTCGCCAATATAAAGCATAGGCGCCTCGTCACGCTCCCCTTCGCCGATGACGACGGTACCATCAAACTGCAACTGATTGAGCATCTTGCGCATGGCTTCTACAGCTGCGTGATCTGCAGCTTTCTCATCGCCACGACCCATCAGGCGCGCACTCTCAAGCGCGGCGGCCTCAGTCACTCGAACAAACTCCATCGCAAAATTGCGGTCCATCTTTGGGTTGCCTCCCTCATTCACGAGCTGATTCGCACTCAGCCCCACCGGAGAGCGCGCTTAAACTTCACGAGCTGGCAAGCTTACGAACACACCATTTCTTGAAGTCTTCAGCTAAGTTAGAACTCAGGATCAAGGTTTTTGCAACCTCAAGCTTGCCGGCATCTATGCTCTGATCCGCGTCAAGAAGCATTGTTTCAAAGCGCAAAACACCGCGAGATTCGTCATTTTCTTCGGCCGATCGAACCTGCCCGGTAATAAGAGACTCAGGTGGCCCCTCGCTCCACTGAACGTAACTTCCTAAGATGTACACAGTCATTCGATGGTACTGACCATCTGCGCTGCGTTTGAGTAAAAGATCCGTCCCCGATGGGCCATGATACCAAAGCGTACTATTCTCTGATGCAGGAATGGGCTTGAGCTCTTTGCCCAGCGCCGCAGGATCCAAGAATCCATGCAGTGCACGCGACGCCTCAGTAGACAACGACTCAAACTGCGCACCCACAGAGGATGGTCCTAGATGCCTCACGCGCGCGCGAACCTCATGCTTCACGCCCTTGAGATTGAGCGTTCCGTCAAACTGGGTTCCTACAGGAAACAAATAGAAATTTTGAGCTTCTAAAATTCTCAGTGCCATCCCTTCAACCGAAAGATCGGTCACCGCAAAAATCTTTCCTGTTCCTGCGTGGCGAAAATGCTCGCCCGTCAGATTCAACCGGGGAAGCCTGCGCCGCTCCGATGCGTGAAGCTCAGGCGAAGGAGGCGAACTAGAGATGATTTCTAGGCTTGGGGACTTGCT
>CAZGCK010000161.1:4738-6229 GCA_964524175.1 uncultured Bacteriovoracaceae bacterium
CTCGTCTTCTCGATCCTCAACATATTTTCGCATACGGTTGCCCGTAAAACCAAAGACTATCTGCGCCCCCTGCTCGATCACGAAAGCCGGAGGGAAGTCACCTCCCTGGATCCTGCCATCCACGTAAACCAAGGTACCCTTCTCTCCGAGGGGCTCGAAATAAAAGTTACCCTCCAAGCCAGTGAGGTGCTCGCGGACGATCCGATAGCGAATCCAACGATCACTCACCTCAGTGAACTGCACAAAGGATCTGAGTCGATACTTCCAAATACCCCCCTCTATGAGCAAGATTCGACTCACCGGACTGTAGTCAGCGCGGTCGACGAAGGGGACGACTTTCGAGTAGATTCGGTAGTCGGTCAACACCCGGCGAGTGCGAGGCAACTCCGCCCGAATCGCTGTGGCTACCCGAAATGAGTAGACATTCTTGCGAAGCGTCGCGCTCTTAAAAACCTCGCGATCCTCCAAAACAGCTTGAAGAGCCGAAGGCTCCAGCAAATCTCGAATTGCGGGAGGGGTCGAAGGCGAGAGCAAAGGAGGAATCGCAGTTGATGACGGCGCTTGAACCGTCGGCTCGGACGGGCGGGGAGCCAGATTCGACGCTGCCCAGGCCCCAGACGTAACGGCGACCCAGAATACGGCCGCAGAAAAACACCAAACCATGCCCATGACCTCATCTTACTGGACAAAGCCCTGCCTTCCACCTTACTTTCGCTAAACGGACTCAAAAAGGACGTGGGAGATACGAATTGCAGGAAAATGGCGACCCAAAGCCTGAAACGCAAGCAGACGAGCTGACGTTCAATACGACTCCCAATCAGCTCACGCTTGCGCGCATGATCTTCGTCCCTCTGGTGATCACCCTCCTGTTCATCGGCACTCCCTTTTGGGATCAAATGGCCGCATGGGCATTCGTCGTTGCCAGTATCACCGACTATTTTGACGGATACCTGGCTCGCAAACAGAAAATCGAGACCGTTTACGGAAAGCTGCTCGACCCCCTTGCAGACAAATTCTTAGTCGTCTCTTCACTCATCATGCTTCAGCATCTGGGCCGTATTCACCCTATTGTCGTGATACTGCTGATCTGCCGCGAGATGGCCATCACCGGTCTGCGCGCACTAGCAAGTTCTGAAGGACTGATCATTGGAGCGTCGACCTCCGCTAAGTGGAAAACAGCGACACAGATGACCGCGATTCCCTTCCTCATGACGCGCACTCTTTGGGGCATCCCACTCAACACCGCAGGACTCGTGTTGCTCTATATCTCGCTAGCCATCAGCCTGTGGTCGGCGCAAGACTACATCGTCGATTTCTTCCGTGCCATGAGAAAAAAGCGCGAGCAACGCGCACAGGCCCGCGCAGCCAAGCGAGCTGCGAAACTTGCTGCAATCAAAGCCAAACGAGATAAACGCAGATAATATTGCCTGGACCTTCCGTTCGCTCCGGGCTTGAAATGGCAGCTATGCAAACCACAACACCTGCGACACC
>CAZGCK010000162.1:0-3387 GCA_964524175.1 uncultured Bacteriovoracaceae bacterium
ACGCAAAGAGGATTTTGGGCCCGGCTACCGCATTTATTTTGGGGTCGATGGTGACGAAATCATTATCCTGCTTGTGGGCGGCGACAAAGGCTCCCAGGATCGGGACATCTCGAAGGCCAAAGAATACTGGACAGACTATCTCTGGAGGAAACAGAAATGAAAAAGAAGTTAGACGGCTTAGACATACTTATGGTCGAGCACCTGAAAGACCCTGAGTTTGCCGCCGAATACCTCAGAGAAAACTGGGAGTACCAGGGACCCGATAAGTTGGAGCTTCTTCTTCATGCGCTGCACCGGATTGCACTTGCGCGCGGGATGACGGAAGTCTCGAGAAGATCGGGCGTGAGCCGACGAAACCTTTACAAGATGTTCGCCGAAAACGGAAATCCCTCGGCAAAGACTCTTCTTGTGGTCATGGGTGCCCTTGGCGTGAGGATGACTATTGATTCATCCAAGCCTCGGCGAAAATCCACCAAGAGAGTGAGAAAAGCAGTCTGAAGATATCGTTTCCTTAGATCTTGGGCGGAAACGCGGGCGGATGAAGTCCAAAGATGACGCCCCTTCTGGCGAGCAACCATTGGGAAGTCAGGAGAGACGCATCCAAGCTGCTGAGCAAGATCAATGACAGCAAGGCGACCTCGCAGCTCATCGCTCATCACGGAGAGGAATACACCAGCGATCCAAGCCTTGAGGATTTTCTGAGGGGTGCCGCCAGCCGTTAGCGCACTGACAACGACATTCGTATCAACGACGACTCGTCTTACGCTCACGTCTGGCTGCCTTTGAAGTTATCGCGGCTTCTTTCGCTTCTGCTTTGATCTCCGCAAGGGCCGAAAGCGCATCTCTTTGGTCTTGAGAAAACGACTTGCAAAGCTCCTGAATCCCACGGCGGATCAGCTCCGCCATCGACACACTTTGAATAAAGGAAAGCTTCTTCAGTGTTTCAACTTCAGACTCTTCCAAATAGACGGAGGGCCTGAGTCTGATTACGTCGAAGTTTTTAAGGATATTTGCAATGGGCAATATAGAAATGATTGCCAAGCTTCTGGGCAACACTAAGGCCGTTTGCGAGGAGTACTACCTGGCTTTCGAGCAGAGCGACGCTCTTTTGGATTTTGTGGCTCAGAGGGCACGTAATCTGGGGCCAAAATTCGTCTACCAGTGAAAATTTTAGGATCGTCTAACTGCTTGAATCTTTTGGTGCGGGCAAAAGGACTTGAACCTTCACGCCGGTAAGCACACGACCCTGAATCGTGCGTGTCTACCAATTCCACCATGCCCGAACAGCTAGATGAGAGGTGGATATAGCTTAGAATCTGGGTTTTGGACAAGCCTGTCTTTAGCGGCCAAAAATAACCGCCATAAACGCTACTCTGTCCGAGCTTTTGTCGCGGCTGTCGAGCACTTCAAGTTAGAAAGATAGCCAGAACGTCCGCTGATATGGGCGTCATCAAATGCAGCTTTGATCAGGATGCCTTGTGGCATTTCTGGGTGTTCCATGACCTCGGCCAAGAATCCGCTAGCGGTGTTGTTGTAGTAGGAGGAGTGAGCGCGGGGAGAGCGTGACTTGCTCACTTCGATCCACTCAGACACCGCCTTGATCTCATCGTGCGAAAACCCGCGGGCTTGTGCGCGCAAAGAGCCGTTTACGTGGCGTTGAAGAGATAGCGAGCGATCACCCTCGCCGCAGGTGAGTATCGTGTTCCATGCAGTTTTTGAGTCAGAAGAGTCTTCGATTGCAGTAAGGGCTGATCTTGAATGTTGAGATGCGCTCAAAGCAATCAGTGCCAAAAAACCAAAAAGTAGAGAAATACGAGATTTCATAAGTTCCTCCCAAAGGGAGGGGTTTATCTTTACTTAATACGATGCGTCAATTTTAAAAGAGTTTGAATTACACCAAACTGGGTGACTTGATTGTTGAGAGAATTTAGTTCAAAGCGCACCTAAGGCCATGTAGACATGGATTTTTCTGACATTCTCTAGGGTGAGCTTGGGCGCGCCTAGCTTAGAAGTGTAGTGAACCTGCCTAGGTAAGGACTGACTTTTTTGAATCGCTATACTAATTGCTGTTAAAAATTCGGAGGCTTGCCCAAATGAAGTTCACTCATGCTGTCGCCATTGTTTCGCTCTTTTGCTCTAGCTTGGCCGTTGCGGACGATATTCGCACTATCAAGCTCCAGAAAGGCGATGGAACGCGGTTTAATAAGGTTCTGATTGGCTTCTCGAACCCAGAAACCATCATTGATCCTAACAACTCGGCAATATGGCACGTTGTTCGGAAGTATGAGTCCAAGAACGAAGCCTTGCTGATGACTTGTTCAACCGAGATTTTCGCTGGAACAGAAGGGTTCACTGAATGCAGCCTGACGTTCAACCTCTCAAAATCTACACCTGAAGTTGAAGTCTTTGAGGGGAAACTTGCAGGAGCTTTGGTAGCTAAATTCAACGAAAGCTGGGAAGCTTCCAAGGTGAACCAGAACATCGGCTTCATGCCCTACATTTCGATGGAGAAGGTTTCTATCAAGCTGCCAAATGGCAACTTACAGCCCACTCCGCGTGTAAGAATTGACTGCGATAAGGTGCCAAACTCCGGTGGCGTGGCAAAAAGCTGCACGCTGGTCGCACTTCCAGACCAAGCCAACTAATTCAGCATTGCTGCGTCTTAATTCTTCGAGGTGATTTCATCGCTCTCCTCTTCCGACTGCTTTCCACCTCCGTCCGAGATGACACAGGCAAAGAGTAGATCTGGTCAGGGTGGGGATGAGGACGCTATATACCCATTGCCCCAATCCCAACTGTCACTTCTACAAGGAAAAGGCCCCGCCGCGCTGGTATCAAAAGTGGAGCTACTTCAGAGAACGTGTGAATGGACATCTCATTTCGCGCTATCGGTGCCGATATTGCCGGCACAGCTTTTCGGCGAGTACCTTCAAGGTGACTTACCACCAGAAACGCCCTGAACTACCTGAACTAAATGAACCGCTTCGCAGGGCGCTCTCCAAAGGTATGGGCATCCGGCCCGCCACACGATCCTTCGGAAGCTCAAGTTCTTGGGCGAGTTATTGGAACAAAATTGCTGCGAGAGGCGTGAAAGCGGCGAATTCAAGACGAACTACGCTCAGTTCGACGAGATGTTCACTTATGAGAGAAGCAAGTGTCTTCTGGTAAGTGTTGCGATTGCAGTTCGTCCCAAAACGGGTGAGATCATCTCGGCGCATGTTGGGGCCGTTCCTTGCGATAACGCGTTCCAAAGAGTGTCGCTCAAGAAATATGGAGAACGTAAAAATAACGGAGAAAAACCACTTCGCCTGATGCTCCGGGACATCGGGGATTCCGTGAGAAACGAGCGAGAGTTCGCGCTTGAAAGCGACAGCGATCATGACTACC
>CAZGCK010000162.1:3397-6174 GCA_964524175.1 uncultured Bacteriovoracaceae bacterium
AGTATGTGGGAGAAGACCTCAAGAAGCGTGAAAAGGCCCTCAAATGCGCAAAAGCCATGGCATCGGTCGATGCGGAAAAAGAACCCATCGACTATTCAAATTTGGAAAATATCGGTCCATTTTGGACGAAGCGCCAGAAAAATGGGAAGACGCTCGTTCGTGCTTACGACTAGTTCCCACGGCATTTGCCAGTTTGATCAGGTTACCGCATAATCCGATACCACGGGTAACGCATACAGATCGGCCCGTCTGCTTCGCGGTGAGTTTTCCCGGTGACGATCTCACGGATCACGCCTTCTTCAATGCCTTGGTCATCGCCAATCATCCAAATCGGGCAGTGCCAGATGGCTGCTTGCTGCCTCAGCATCAAAACCTTATCCTCAGTCAGCGGTTCAGTGCGAACCGAGATAACCTTCCGGGGACTGGCATGGGCAAAGATCACATCGAGCGCACAAAGGTTAGTGCAATAGGCGGGGTTCTCCGCGAGTGCTTTTCCGGTCTTCATCAAAACTATTCATAAGGGCAAACTCCCATTTATTACAACAAGTCACGCCGCTCCGCGCATTTCAACAATCAAGTCGCCCAGTTTGAATTAACCTTTTAAATTAACCTATCGTAACTATTTAATTTTTACTCCCATCGTGAGGCCTTCTCCGGTGGGTAGGAGCGTTGCTCTGAATCTCCCGCACCCAACGATCTCTCTATTAAACTCGTGCAAGGCCTTCGCGGCTGTCGCATCTTCTGGGTCTTCGATGTGCTCATCCGCAATCAATCCCCATGCAAACGTGTTGTCGGCTAAAACTACGCCGCCAACGCGTAGGTTATCTGCGGCCCACTTGAGGTAGCTGGGGTAGCTCACTTTGTCGGCGTCGATAAAAACCAGATCAAAAGGACCTAGCTTATTGATGCGCGGGAGTTGTTGGAGAGCGGCCCCTGTATAGATCTCGATTTGGGATTCAACGCCTGCGATTTTGAAGGTCTCCCGTGCAACCTCCGCATGGAGAGGCTCGAACTCGAAGGTCCGCAGCTTTCCTTGGGGTCCCATACCCCGCGCAATACAGACGCCTGAGTACCCGGCTAGAGTACCGATCTCGACTGCGTTGCGTGCTCCAATGGCTCGAGTGAGGACTTCAAGATGAAGCCCATCCATTCTACCGACGTGAATAGCCGGGATCGCTTTGGCTTCAGCGCGTTTACGAACTTCGTTGAGAAGCAGATCTTCGGGATGAAAAGTCTCGACTACATACTGAGAGATTTGGGAGGACTTCTCGCCCAGAGATCCAAGAAAGTCCTTTTCTACAGGGGATGTCATCATCGCTAGTTTCTTCCTTATGTGTGAGGTCGCAAGTTACAATGCAGTGCACAGAATTGAAAATCGTGAGGCCTTATCTATGAAATAACTCCATTTTATACCTAGGTCTGAGCTAAGCTCGAAGCGAAGAAGATGAAAAATCGCTCAGGAAGAGACGGCAAAAGCGGTAAGGGTGGCAAGCGGGGCGGGAGAGGTTTTTCCCACTCTAAGGGCCTTGAGGATCGACGCGAGGGTGATCGGCGTGGAGGCGATGATCGAAGAGAATTCGATGTTGCCAGTCGCGTCTTTGAGTTCACGGACCGCAGCGGCAAGGTACATACGCTGGGCAAAAAAGCTGGGCAAAAAGAAGAGCAGGAGCCTACCCGAGATCGAGGCAAGGATCGCGAAGGTAGCCGCGGGCCAGGTCGTCGCGAACCTCAGAGACCTCATTCTCATCGCTCCCAGCCTGGAGAGACCGGGATTTCAACTCGCAGAATCAAACCAGAGAAGGTGCCGGCTGATCGGCGTGACGGTGAGTTGCTTCGTCTAAGGGCTACGGTCGATAAGAATCGCAAGGGCTTTGGGTTTCTCGCTTTCACCAATCGCGAATACGAGGACGCCTTTATCCCACCTCGGGATGCGCAGGCGCTATTTCATGGTGATCTTGTAGAAGTCACGATTTCCAGACGAGGCGAAGTACATCAGATCCGCGTCTTGCAGCATCGCTTCCGCGAGATGACGGGGCGATTCGCGCCGCATCCATCGGGAGTCGGGCGCGGGGGTTGGATCATCTACGAGCGCAAAAAGGCGCGCGAAGAGGTATTCATCCCGGAGATCAAGGTCAAGGTTGAAGAAGGCGATTGGATTCGCGCGAAACTGACCTTTCATGAGCAAGGACAGCACAACGTCACCGCGGAGATCCTCGAGGCTTACGGTCCGGAGCTCCCTCCCTCGGCCGATGTCGGTATGATCGCTGCTGAGTACAGCCTGGTCGAAGAGCATCCAGCCGATGCCGAGCAGGAGGCGCGCGAAAAAACCCTCGAAGTTCCAGGGCGTGACTTGCAAGGGCGCGAGGATCTGAGAGCTGTGCCGTTCATCACGATCGATGGCGAAACGGCACGCGATTTTGATGATGCGGTTTTCGTCGAGCGAGAAAAAAACGGCTTCGTGCTTTGGGTGGCGATCGCAGACGTGAGTCATTACGTGCGTGAAGGCAGCGCCCTTGATCGCGACGCGCGCTCACGTGGGACGAGTGTTTACTTTCCAGAGCGGGCGTTTCACATGCTGCCGCGCGCGTTGTCAGAAAATCTTTGTAGCTTGAGGCCCGATGAGCCTCGTCTGACGCTTGTGGCTCGAATGGAGTACGATAATAAGGGCCGTCGAACCGCGACTGAGCTGATGGAGGCCGTGATCCAAAGTCGTCGGCGTGCGACTTACAATGAGATCCAAAACGAGTGGGAGTCAAACAAGGGCAACCCACGTTGGG
>CAZGCK010000163.1:0-5526 GCA_964524175.1 uncultured Bacteriovoracaceae bacterium
TCTCTTTGTGAAGCTGAAGCTGTTCGCGCGCCGCGCGCGTGTTCAGCGCTGCAAGATCGCTCTTTAATCTCTCTGAACGGGCTCGTTCTTGAATCAACGCGCCCTCGAGTCTTCTCACCGCGGAGAAGATCTGATCAACCGGGCTCTGTTCGGTCTCCGGTGAGTCGGAGTCGGCCGAGCCCGGGATCATTCCGGGGATTACGTAGATATTATCGTTTGCCATCACGCTTCTCCTTGGGCGGTGAGGACGAGAGCTGCCGTCCGGGTGAAGACAGAAGCTCAATCGAATCGTAGTCGACCCAGGCGACTTTGCCTGCCATCGAGACCTCGAACCAGCGTCCCTTCCAGTCCAATACCGAGAGCAGCGTTCCGGCCTTAGCGGTCGTGAGAACTTTAAAGTCAGGTCCGGGGCCATCGCGAAGCTCGATGACGGGCGCTACGGCGCGGGCTTGTAAATCCAGCGCTGGTTGAGGCTCTTCTTGAACAAAAGGAATCCTCTTGGGCTCATGGACATCTCGTACAGGGGCGCGTGCTGCCATTCTAATCGTATCCATTTGCAGAGTCTTATTGGCTTGAATCTGATTCTCGACTGATCGGACAAAATATCCGGCTCCGATGGCCGAAGCGACCGCGAAGGCCAACACTGGCAACAGCGCAGGATGCGGATCGAACTGGGACCCCCATGATTCGGTGTTGGGTGCAGGATCCAAAGACTTTTCGGCAAACTCGGGTTCGGCTGAATCTGGGACTTCGACCGCTTCGGCATGTGGTTCTTCGGCCGAAAGCTCAGGCCAGTCCGCTTCTGCTTGAATCGGTGTTTTGGCAATGGGGACCGCGATCGTGCTTTCGCGATTGATCATCGCATAGCCTTCGCATTCAGAACAATTGCCATAGACCCAGCCCGGATTTGGGCCTTGGATTGGCGCGGTTTGATCCGACTCATCCGGAAATGCGAGCAAGGTCTGGCAATGAGGGCAGGTCCACTCCATTCTTATCAGGATTTCAGTCGGGCGATGTTCTCGTCAATGGGCAGGGTTTGCCGGGTCTGGCGAGGAGCATATCGCTGCGATCGGCGCATGCTAGAGTGGCGACTCGTCACCGGATTGTCGCGTGCGGAGTCCGGTTCTAGTTCTCGTGATTTCCGCGTGAGCTTGAAGGGGCGCCAGCCAATACAAAAGTCTGACTTAGATTCTGGATATCCTTGGTAACTCGTTCGATGTCTTTTTCCAGGGCTGCCTCGGTATGTATACTGGTTAGAAACCGTTTTACTTCTATAGGGTTCTTTTGAAGTAAAATGTTGGCCTCATAGAGAACGTTCTCGGCAGTTTGAAATCTCTCTCGGTAATGACGGAGAAGTTGGAAATTCAACTTCGACAGTTCACCGTACTTTCTTAGAAGGCTGTCGTTAGATTCTTTTGACAAAAATTTATGAGATGCTTTGCCCAAGAGGGCTCGGAGTTGTTCTGGGTCGAAAGGCTTTTCCAAAAAACCAAAAACTTCTCTTTCAATGGCCTTGAGCGCGTGAGACTTGTCGGCATACCCTGACATGACAATCACAGGTGTATGGACGTTGTTCTTTCGAAGTCGATCAATAAAATCTAGTCCTGTAACTTTCGGCATCTTGATGTCAGTGACGATGAGGTCAGGCGAGTAGTTCTTATCAAATTCACGCAAGGCCTCTTCTGCGGAGAAGAAGGGTCGAACGGAATAAGTGTCCCTTAGGTAGTCACAGTAAGTATCTGCCAGTTCTTTCTCGTCATCGACTATACATACACTGGGTTGACTCATAACCACCTTCAATCGCGATCATTTACGTTATTGATTCATTCATAATAATATCCCACTATAGGGTAAATGTATGCAAAATTTACATATATCATTATCCATACTTATCCCTTCATGGGGTAGAAACAGCGGGAAGAACTATGGCAGAGTCTAGCGCACCAACGTGGGAGGAGCAGAGAGTCGACGAGCTGCGAAGGTACAAGGTTCTCGACTCGGAGGCGGAGGCTTCTTATGATGCGCTTACCTCACTGGCCTCAAAAATTTGTAACACTCCTATTTCCCTCATTAGTTTGGTGGATCATTCGAGACAATGGTTCAAGTCCAAGGTTGGAGTATCCGCAACTCAAACCCCGCGAGAGTACGCGTTTTGCGCTCACGCTATATTGGGTCATGAGGTTTTTGTTGTTTCAGATGCGACTCAAGACGAGCGATTCAATGAGAATCCCCTCGTTACTTCAGATCCTCATATCCGCTTCTATGCCGGTGCCCCTTTAGTGACGCAGAGCGGATATGCCTTAGGTACCCTTTGCGTGATCGACAGAATTCCTAGACAACTCAATGATTGGCAACTTTCAGCAATGAAGGACCTTGCATCACAGGTCGTAGCTCAACTGGAGCTTCGCCTCTCGAACGAGGATTTGAAGCTGACTATTGAGCGGCTCAGGAGCAAGGAAACCGAAATATCACTTACATCCAGCAGGCTTGCTGCCCTTGTAGAAAACATCAATGCCGGCATTCTCGCCGCAGACGAAAATAGGAAAGTGATCTTTGCAAATAACGTTTTTTGCAAAATGTTTTCTATTCCATTGGGCCCAGAAAGCATGATTGGAATGGAGTGCTCGGGTTCTGCGGCCTCTTTCAAGCATATGTTTGTCAATTCGGAAGAGTTTCCAGCTAGAGTTGTCGAAATTCTGGCTAACAATGAAGCAATCACTGGTGAGGCGCTAGCGTTGATAGACGGTCGAACCTTTGAGAGAGACTATGTGCCTGTTTATACCTCGGGCAAGTATAGTGGGCATCTTTGGGTTTTCCGGGATGTTACCGAGAAGGTGCAGGCTCTCAGTATGATCGAGAGGCAGAAAGCCCAGATGATGGAGTCTTCAAAGCTAGCCGCTCTGGGTGAGATGGCAGGCGGTATCTGTCATGAGATCAATAATCCGCTTGCGATCATTCAGGGGAGGGTGGGTCATCTTACAGACTTGGCGAAAAGAAATGCGTTGAACTCGTCCATCGTACTTGAATACTCAGAGAAGGTTTCTGCCGTCATTTTTAGGATCTCTAAAATCATAAAAGGTCTTAGGTCTTTTGCACGAGATGGAGACAGCGATCCTTTTGAGCCGGCAAAAGTTCGCAGCATCGTTTTAGATACCTTGGATTTTTGCCAAGAAAAAATGAAAACAAATGGCGTGGTGCTCGAAGTGGGGGTGATCTCGCCGGATTTGAGTATCAAGTGTCGCCCAGTGCAGGTGTCTCAAGTTCTATTAAATTTGTTAAATAATGCTTTTGATGCTGTTTTGGGTCTAGACGAGAAATGGATTCGAATAGATGTGGTTGATCGGGGTGAGTTTGCTGAGATCCGCATCAAAGACAGTGGAGCTCGCATTTCCCCAGAGGTTCAGGAGAAGCTGTTTCAGCCCTTCTTTACGACAAAGCCTGTGGGTCAGGGGACTGGCTTGGGTCTAAGCATCTCTACTGGAATAGCGAATGCTCACCATGGCAGTCTGAAGTTGGATGGTTCGTCTCAGAATACTTGTTTTGTGCTGCAATTGCCAAAGGTGGCGGATGCCTAAAAGGTCGTCGGGAGAGCCGCTAAGGAGATTTAGCAGGAGTAGTGACCGGGATTGAAGCTGGTGCGCGTCCTCCGGGGGGCTGCGCATTTGCCGGAGTCTGCGGCAAGGTCGCCGCGGTTTGCGCTGGCGCTGCTTCTGGTGTTGTCGCGTTCGTGGAGGCCTGGCTTGGGTTGATAGCTGGCATCTGATCGGCAACAAGGGAGGGGTTTGCTTGCGTAGGATTCGCGGCCTGCTCCTCTGCTTTTTCTGGAGCATCCGGAAACGGAATTGCATCCACCTTGGGCTCTAGGATCCTCAGTACGACCCGTCGATTCTTTGCGAGCGCTGTCTCGTTCCAGCTCCCATCCGGCATGCGCGCAGGGGCGATCGGGCGAGTGTCGGCGTATCCAATCGATGTCAGCAGGGATGGATTGTAGCCTTTGTCGAGAAACATTCTCACCACGCGAGAGGAGCGAGCCCCTGAGAGCTCCCAGTTGGACGGAAACACGCCAGCCAGGATGGGGCGTCCATCCGTGTGCCCTTCGACGACAACCTTGAATTGTTTGTTCTCTTTCTTTTGTTGAATCTCGAGTCCATCAATCACTTTTAAAAGTGCTGCTTGTCCTTCTGTTTTCACGTCTGCGCTCAGGGTGTCGAAGAAGACTGTTGACTCAAAGACGATCGTTACTCCGTAACCATCTACCTTGATTAGAGTTTGTTTTTCGACGCCAGCATCCTGAATGATCTGGGTCATGAAGCGGCCCATCTCCTGGGTGGGTGACTTGTATTTGCCGCCGAACTGCTTGGCTACTTCTTCTTTGACTTTCTCGTACTTGGGATCGTCCAGCTTTGACATGCTAAAAAGCATAATGAAGAAGCCGCAAAGCAGGGTCATCATGTCAGCGTAAGAAACGAGCCAACCTTCGCCTTCCTCTCCGGCGTGGCCTGATTTGCTATGCTTTAGCTTCATCTGCAGCTTGACCATCTCGGCCTCTTGCTGCTGTTGAAGCGCTTTTGAGTTCTTTAAAAACTTCTTAAGCGCCATTAACTACGATGCCTTTCGAGTGACGCGATCTTTTGGTAGCAAGAAGGAGTTGAGGCCTTCGCGCAGTGTGATCGGGTTGACCTGTTGCTTAAGCATGATCGCGCCTTCGACCATCATCCGGCGCAGGGTCATTTCTTCGACCGTTCGCTCGGTGAGATTCTCCGCGATGGGCAAGAAAACTAGGTTGGCGAGTGCAATCCCGTAGAGCGTACCGATGAGGCCGATCGACATTGCAGGGCCGATGAGTTTTTGGCTATCGGGTTGACCGATTTTTTGAAGTAGAGCGATCATTCCAAGTGTCGTAGCCAGGAGCCCGAACGCCGGCGGGAAACGTCCGATGGACTTGAACATGTTGGCTTCATGCATGAACCGCATCTCGATCGTCTTGAGGCGTTGCTCAAGAGTGGTGCGGATCTCGTTTTCAGTCAGGACGCCAGCAGCGACAAGGGATACGCACTCTTTGAGAAACTCGTGGCGAATGGAGTTGAGAGAATCGTTGAGTGCCGAAGTGCCCATGCTGGCCTTCTTGTTGAGTTCTAGGATCTGTTGAATCGCAGCGGTGTAGTCGATCTGATGTCGACCCAACACGCGCAGCAAGAACACTTTGAAGAGGCCGAGGACTTGAAGTATCGGGAAGCTGATGCTTGCCGCAGCCCAGGTACCCCCGACGACGATGAGGATACTGTGCAGATCCAAGAAGAACATGAGATTGTCGGTCGTTGCGTGGAGCGCGGCGTACATGACGCCCACGCCAGTGAGGACTCCGAGGAGAGATGAGAAGTTCATGCTCCCTCCTCTGAATCGCGCGTAGCGGTGAGGTGCGTACGCCCTTGGCGTGAGCCTTTATACAGTTGGCACAAGCGTGCATGAATGTTTTTCATTTTAGGCGGCCTCCTTCTTCAAGGCGGTTTTCCATAGTTGGTATTG
>CAZGCK010000163.1:5640-6095 GCA_964524175.1 uncultured Bacteriovoracaceae bacterium
TCAGAAACTGCTCGAAGCGATCCTTTGAGATATAGAATACCGTGCAATCGGTGAGAGCGCGGACGGTTGCGGATCTTGGGTTCTCGTCAACGAGCGACATTTCGCCAAAAAAGCTACCGCGACGGAGCTGGCCCACGTCGTAGTTTTCTCCCGTGAGCTTGTTTGTCTTGTAGATGCCGACGACACCTTCGAGGATCAGGTAGAGGCCCCAAGACATCTCTCCCTCGATCACGATGTTGGCGTGCGCTTCAAATGAGGCCGTAGTGCCGAGCTCGACCAGACTCTTGAGCTCGCTATCGTTCAGCGTCTGAAGGAGTCTGACCTCTTTGAGCATCCCTAGGCTCGGTTTAGTCGTCGCATCGTAGACAACCATGCTAGCCTACCTTTCTTCCACGAACAGAGGTCGTGTCGTTTTCAGCGTCCACGAATCCGGACGAGGTCTCGGCGTAAGGCGC
>CAZGCK010000164.1:0-6064 GCA_964524175.1 uncultured Bacteriovoracaceae bacterium
GGCGCTCCTGACAATGTTCCCGCCGGAAAACATGACATCAAAGCATCCCAAGCCGTGCGCCCTCGTCCGAGTTTTCCTTCCACCAGAGAAACCAAATGCATGACATGCGAAAAACGCTCTACTTGCATGAAGTTTCGCACTCTCACCTCACCCGGAGCAGAGACTCTGCCCAAGTCATTGCGGCCCAGGTCGACGAGCATCAAGTGCTCGGCCCGCTCTTTTTCGCTGGCAAGCAAACTTCGTTCAAACTTCTTGTCTTCTTTTTCATCGCGGCCACGAGGCCGAGTGCCGGCGATCGGACAGGTCTCTACTTTTCCGTCACTCACGCGCGCCAACATCTCAGGCGATGCACCTAGCAAAGTCTCATCGCCAAAAGAGAGATGAAACAGATACGGCGACGGGCTGAGGCGTCGTAACGTCCGATAGATCGAAAACGAATCCGTGCGCCCCCTCAGAGCGATCTCAAACTGCTCCGAAAGCACGCATTGAAAGATATCCCCCGACTTGATGTGCTGGCGAATTTTCCTGACGCCGGCTTTAAACCCTTCCACACCTAAAGCCGTCTTAAACTCGCTAGGCTCCAATGCCTGAACTCCACCCACGGTTCTGAGCGTTTTTTCCTCGCGAGAAGGCGTCAACAAAGCGTTTTGCAATTTCTCGAGCTCACCCACCACTCGCTGATAACCCTTCTTGAGGGTCTCACGGTCCATGAGAATGTTGCCGATCAACACGATCTTTTGCGCTACATGATCAAATGCCACCACGTTCCTAAAAATCATCAATTGAGCATCATACGGGTTCACTCGATGAGCAGGTGCCGACACTTTTTCAAGATGCCTGAAGCACTCATAACCGAGATATCCCACCGCCCCGCCAGTGAACGGCGGCATTCCCTGCAGTTCAGGGCTAGAAAACGCCTTGAGTCTCTTGCCCATCATCCGCACAGGATTGCCATCCACGCGCTTGCCGCTCGGATCGTCAGGTGTCCCGGAGTAAAGTACCCCCTCTTCGCGAATAGTAAGCCACTCAAAGGGATCCACTCCCAAGAACGAGTACCGAGCCAGACGCTCGCCCCCCTCTACGCTCTCCAGCAAGAACGCCTTTTTACCCGCCAACGCCAATCGCAAGTAGGCCGTCACGGGCGTCATCAAGTCCGCACTCATCTCCAGACGGACGGGCACAAAGTTATATCGCTTCGGGGTTTTCTGAATTTCGCTCAGGGAAGTCGGCTTCATGGATAAAAGCTCCTGGTAGTCTGTCGGATCATTCTACGCGAACTCAACGACATGACAACTCACGTCAATCGTCCAGCATACAAAATTTATTGATCATACTAAGTTTAGGATTCGATTGAAGGGAGGGCTACGGAAACCCGAAAGGCTAGCCGCAGCCTAACGCCAATGCCAAGCGCGAGGGCAAAGGGCGTTGAAGCTTGATGAGGAGAGCGAAAGATGGAGTGCGTTCTGAGCAAACATCGAAGCTTTGTGTATGTTTGCTGGCTGCAAAAGTCAAATCGCGCACCTTTCTTTAGGTGGCGCTTGCCCCTTCCACGAGCCTTGGCTAGACTCAGCGACCACCATGATACACAAAAATCTCGCTAGCTTGCTCCTCTTGGCCGCGACTATGGGATCCTTTACTGCCTGCAAAGAAACCCCAAAAACCGTCACCGGCAGTGTCGAGCTTTCACTGGAGCTTCAGAAAAAACTTCAGCCCACCGCGGTTCTGTATGTTTTCGCTCGTCGAGCAGGTCAAACTTCCGGTCCTCCGGTCGCTGTCAAACGGTACCCTCAACCGATTTTGTTTCCTGTCGAGTTCAGCCTCTCCGCACAGGACGCGATGATCCCAGACACTCCTTTCGAGGGTCAGCTTTCGATAGTAGCACGCGTCTCTCAAAGCGGATCCGTGATGCCTACGCAACCAGGCGACATTGAGGGCAGACCCGAGACATCGAGTGTCGGCGTTGGCGCTTCCGGAGTGAAGATCGTACTGACGGACGTGAAGTAGTTAGACAGTTTGCGCTCAGTTTAGACTGTGTTTTTTGCCGTTTTAGCTTGGCTCGAGACTTGAAGCCTACCTTCCTGAATTTCTAAAGGAGCAGGTATGACTTTCAAGGCGTTTTCAATGTGCACGCTCGTGATGATTTGCTTACCGAACGCCGTCTTGGCCGCAAGAACTCCACCCGTCGTCAATGACTCGCTTAATGCGCCTCTTCTAGAAGTCGCAAAGCGCTTAAATCCTATAAGGCACTCCGGAGTCGAAACCCCCTGCATCGGCAAAAACGATGAATCGTTCAGCAGTTCTAAGTGCTTCTTCACAACTTCTCACGGGAGATCGCCTCAATGAAAACTCTTATGCTTTCTGGCCTCGTCCTATTGTCCATTGGATCCGTAGGCTGCGGCAAAGCCAGCGACGCAGGGACCTCCGGGAACGGCCTCGGAGTAACGGTCTCGAACGTCGCCCTGCAGGTCGGCGGCACGGGATGCGACTCCGAAATGCAGCAACTCGCAGCCATTCAAGGAAAACCCGTGAATGTAGGCACTTTAGGCGCATCTTGGGGAGGAACCTGGGAGCTTATCTGCGGACTGGCGGATCCCGCTCAATGCCCAGCCCCAAATTCCTTTGCGTGCGATTTTGGAAACCTGGGTCTCATTGCCGACAGGCCCGACCGCATGATTTTTACAGCAGTGGGTACGGCCCAAAACATCGACCGAATCAGTAATTGGTTTTTGCTTCTGAACAGCGGCACGGATAGCGATGGCCTCAGGACGCTGACGCTGAGTACGCCTACCTTGGGCGACATCGCGATCTCCACGTCGCTCTATTTTGACGGCCAGTTAGGCTACATGGTCATGGTGCGCGCGGATACAGGACGAAGAGCTGTTTATCGAACTCTGACCTCAGGACCACCTAGCTGGTAATCAGTTAGCTTGGCAGCTGTCTATATTTTAGACACTAATTAGATAAAAAAATCCAATGATTTCAACAGTCAACGAGGGTGCCGACCTAGCACGGCGCTTGCTCTATCTAGTCTCACTGACTAAATCTTGAGGGAGGGATTAACCCATGATGAGACAAACTTTTGTTGTCGCTATTGGAACTCTGGCTTTTGTGATCGCTTCGAATGCTGCGGAGGCGAATGGGAAGCCTAAGCCGGCTCTAACCCGTCATGGTGTGATCGACATTGAGCGTGTTCGCGATTTTACTAAAGACATTTGTTTCGTTAAGGCCGCTACACCTTCAAGATTCACATACACTTTCCGCACAGGCAGAGACTGCGCACAACTTCCTCGATCCAATGAAACCGTTCTGGCCATCGAGGAGCATTTCGATCGAGTCGCCGTAGCCGCTCCACAAAAGAATTATGGTCCGGCCCTCTCGGAAAGTGAACGGAACGCTAGCTTTCAGAAGAAAGTCGAGATCGCGCTGAAGAATGAGAATAGTTCTTTAGCAAGCGTTATCGCTGAATCCTACTTCATGTCGATGAACTTCGACCTCATGAATAAAAAAATGAGAGAAATGCAAACCATCATTGGGACTCCGCCTACTAAGCAACCCGCAGTAGCCAGAGTCCCAGCCGGCGTCAATAAGGCGCTCCCAGAAGCACAAGTCGGCTGCAACGAACGCGTATGCGTTGGTGCACTAAAAAAAGACGCCGCCGCAGGGATTCAGCGCTAATCAATGCTGCCGCTGGTCTTGCCGCGAGAGCACCTCGCCTGAGCCAGCATCAACAATGACCTGCCAGCCTTGGACGTTGTACTCATAAGCGTGGAGCCCCTCTTGGCTTCCACCCCAACCACCGGGGACAACCCACACGACGGGGTTGCCCCCTTTGGCTTTCAGTCCGCCATGTCCTGCGTCGGTGATCGCAGCTTGAGCAAAAACCTTGGCGCGCTCAGCATCCAGCTTGCGTTCATTGCCAACCGTGAGCTTAGGTACATAATCAGAGTTTACGTTGAGAACTTCACCCTGGGCTCCAAGATCCACCGTGACACTTCCCGACGGACCAAGCTCAACGCCTTGATAGGTTTCTTTAAAATAAACCTGCGCTGACACTGCTCCAGTCTTTGCAATCGGCGTAGCAAGCGGAAGCTCCTCGCTGACACCCAAGAGATCGCGCATTCCCTTGAGGACGTCCTTAGCTCGAGCGATCGCTTTTTGCGGATCCTCGGGCGAGAAAGAGGGCGAGCCGCGCTTGCCGCTGCCTGGAGCCCCACGCACGCGCACGACTCGTTGCCCGGCGCGGTCCTGTTCGACCACGAGTTCATGCCCAAAGCGTTCGCGAAACTTCTCGATCGCGGGCGCGAGAGAAATTATCGGAGGAGACTTGGGCAACGCTGCTACTGGAGCAGCACTCGCGACAGGCGAGGGAGCGCTGCTAACGGCAGGCGCCGCGCTCTGAGCAACGGGCGCAGAAGACTCCCCCTTCCACATCCCCACCACATACTTGCCCATAGCAAAAACACCCACACCCGCTATGACAACCAAGATGAGCGCTGATCCTGCTTTAGATCTAGCTTGAGGAGCCATTAGTTAATTGTAGCCTGAAAAGTGACCACAGAAGCGGCTCCGTTCGATGGCAACGCCTCCACTTGAAAACTGACCGTCTTGCTATGAGCTGCGGTCGACTTGACCCGCATCCAGATCGCTGTCGTGAAGGAGTTGTCAAAGTAGGGATTCGTCCGAAAATAGCTATTACCAGTCCCTACTGTATAGGTAGGATTCGCTGAGGTCAGCGATGTCACGATGGCAGAGCCGTTGACTTTGCCGTAGCGGATCTGAATCTGACTATTGTCCGTGCCTACCGTCCCGCGATTGATGCCTGGCTCAAACGTCACATCAGGATCCAATGAAGTCACCGTGACTTGTAGGCCACCGGCTGTCTGTGCCTGCGTGTTTTGAATATCAAACCAGATAGCGACGAGCTCACCCGGATCGAGCTGGCTGTTGAGGCCAGTCCGGATGTCTTGCGGAACCAGCGAACCCGATTCCGGGCTGCGAGTCAGCTTGTAGAGCCAGCTCTTCAACTTCGTTGGATTGTCGAGGATCTGAAGCCCAGGGCTCACTGCATTTCCAGGACCCACGGCTGCCCAATTCGCAGGGAGCAATGCGCCACCCAAGAGCCCGCGAGCCGTCAGCACATCCGATAGAGAAGTCTGATCGGCTGCCGTCAAGCCCACCGCGCCTGCATAAGTCAACATCTGGCTAGCGAACTCACGAAACGTCACCGGCGAGGCTTGCGAGCTAGTGGGCTTAGGAAGATGCTTGATCACCTCAAGGACGAGCTTGCTCGACAAGACCTGTGCCGAACCATGATCCCCGCCATGGTTGGTGCGAATCGCGTCGTACACGTCCCAGAGCGCGCCTTCGAACAACATCCCCGCGTTGTGGATTTCTTCTTGTGCAGGATATGAGGCAAAGGCCTGGCTCGCGTAACCAGGACCCACAAAGTTCTTCGCGTAAGGCCAGCCCAATCCGTCGGGATAAACGTAGCTGATCGTGTTGTTCGTCGCCGAGAACGCCGGAAACTGCGCGCAGTTCGGGTAGCTTGGGTCATAGGCAGGGCACTTGTGCGCGCCGCGAACTCCGCTTTGGCTAGAAAAAGTCCCGAGCGCCCACCGCGCGAAGAGACGACCATCAAATGCAGGCGTCAGCAGCGGCTGCAAATACGTCATTGCCATGAAGTCTGATACGGCTTCATTCAATGAGCCGGCTTCATCGTACCAAAGGCGATTCAAGTTCTGAATCGCAGAGTAGAGATCCACCGTCGCCCCGTGCTGAAGCTCATGCACGGAAACTGAAGCATCGTCTGCGAGCGAAGCCCCTGGGGTGCTCGTCGAGTCACCCAAGCAGACTTCTTCGACAACCGCGCCATTGCTGTCTTTGTAGCGGACAAAGTATGCGTTGTCTTCGTCCATGCAATGAGCATAAATCTGAATCGGTCCAGGAGCGACCAGGTAACCCAAACTTGAGACATTGGATTGATAGCGGTCTCCAAAGTAATAAGTCATCGACTCCTGAAATCTGAAGTTGGGATGCCCATAGCTGAACTGATTGACCGGGCTGT
>CAZGCK010000165.1:0-1901 GCA_964524175.1 uncultured Bacteriovoracaceae bacterium
GACTTCGGTCGTCTGCATCTCAAAGTCCCAAGAGATCTGCACGGGATGAGCGGGCATCTCCTCGTCGAAGCAGAAACTCTTTCCACTCGAATATTTGCCCTCCTCGTCGGGATCACAACCCATCATAAAGGGCTCTAGGGGCTTCTTGATATGAACGAACTCCATGGGACGGATGCCCTTGATCTTCGCAAGCAGCGCGCGAGCCTCGGTCAACGAAAGATCGGCCAGAGCGAACGAACTCGCGGCAGTGATCCCTAGAAGAGCAATCAGAGGAGCCTTTTCTATAGGTTCAGTACTCATTGATCCCTGGCTCTTTTTCCATCCACTTTCGTATTTGATTCAGCATTTTAGTAGTATCCAGGTTGACCACATGATGCCCATTGCGACCCAAGGCCATTTGAACCAGCGGCGACTGTGCGACAAAGTACTTATTGATCCGGGTCAAGTACCGCATGCAGACTATCTTAGGTGAATCCTTGAGGTTCCAAGCCTGGGCAGCCGGAGAGTCCTGACTACCGTGGCAGCCTGACGTGCATTGCAATTGTGTCTCTGACATCACAGCGACAAATGTGCTGACATCGCGGCACTCGACGGGACTTCGGATCGCAATCTCTTCGAAGGCGATCGAGATTTGATCAGCCTTCGCACCCTGATCATCTAGAACAATCAGGTCACGAGTCGAGAGAAGAAAAGGCGTCATCGTTTGATCATCGGTGTGCACCTTTAGGCGGGCATAGCTATCAGCCATCGGGTCAAAAGCGCCGTTAATCAGGACCTTGATCCCCTTGACCTCAAAGGACCGGCCGGGTAGCGCGGTCTTTGAATATATTTCTGGACTGCGGAACCGATAGGCCTCAGAGGTCGTTGCCGAAGGCTGAGAGTACCCTTGGACAAATATCTTGAAGATAATTCCTTTTAAGGCAGGCCTAACATCTCCTAGGTCCCATTCTATCGGCGTAAATTGGCTATCGCTGACCGGCAGATCCTTGGGCAAGGGCTGGGCCTTTGTGATCAGCGCATTTTTGAGAGCGCAGCCTTTTTCTCCGTCATCCCACCAGGCTTGGAGCGCTGAAGTGAGAGCCTCTGGACTCGATCCACAATCGGGCGAGCCCGCTCGTCCGCGACAATGCCAGTTGCCACCTTTGGTCACTAACATGGACCTCGGGATGCTCATAAAATCAACATACTTTCTAATCTTTGAGTAGGACGCCACGGGATCCAAGACGGTATGGGTTGGGCCCATGCCATTTTCATCGTGGCACTCCATGCATTTTTTCATCAAGAGAGGATGAAGGTTCTTTCTAAAGCTGGCCACACCCGCTTCACAAACCGTTGATTCTGAACGTGCGGTATCCACTGCAAACGCGGGAGAGAGAAAGACATAAAACGCGACTGACACTGCGGCCAGACCTCTCGCTATTTTAATCTGCCATAAATGTATAAAAATTGATTTCATCGCATCACCCAAAAATGAGAATCTCATCCATTTGCTCGACGCTGAACACTCTTCTAGGCGCAACATCGTTGAATCGGGACAGCTGTCCGCAAGCACTTAGGTAGTTAGCCAAAACCGCATAAGCCACCTTGGCAGGCTCTCCGCCAATCGTGGTCGTCTGATCCACAGCCTGGCCATCCACATAAGAACCCACTTGCTGCTTACGCTGGCGCGGCGGCTCTTTCGGGTCGTAGAATCCAATGACCGTGAGGCTCTTGGTAGCCGCATCGCCCTGCCAATCACGGGTACCTGGATTGGCGTACACGCCCCCATCGGTGATGAGCTGAAAGAAGAGAGGCTTTTTAAGTCGATGAGCGGCTTCGACGGCACGCCCGATTTGTTGGCCCATCTCGCGATCCTTGCCGTCAGCAAAGTCGTGGCCCTTATTATGGTAGTCGCATTCACC
>CAZGCK010000165.1:1911-2168 GCA_964524175.1 uncultured Bacteriovoracaceae bacterium
AGCGCCCGGACCAGAATTGCCTTTGATGACGTTCATCGCAACGGCAGCAGAAATCGCTTCCACACTATTCGGTTCGCTTCGATTGAGTCCATAGACAGCTTGAAAAACAGCATCCTCTTTTGGATTCAACCCCGCGATCTTGCTCCCGTACTGCATGTTTCTCGAAAGCGCACATTTGGAGAGAGCGGCCATCTGGTCGCCCAAATTCATCTTAGAGAATTGAGCCATCTGGTCTGCGCTCATATCGTGGAGGGTCC
>CAZGCK010000165.1:2185-5715 GCA_964524175.1 uncultured Bacteriovoracaceae bacterium
TTTTGAGTTCGCTATCTGAGAAGTCGGCGAATGCGGGGCCGTAACTCAGTGCTCGTTCGACATCATCCACACTTGAAACATGCATGGGTTTTAACGTCAGATCCGGCAGTGCGGAAAAGGAGTTTCCCCCTGATTCTGAATTTTGGTTGCCAAGCCCATGAGGAAGGAACGAACCTTTGAATCCCGCCTTAGAAATCAACGTCAGCGCCGAAAGCGGATTATCAGTTGTATCGTCGCGCGAGAAGTTACAAAAACTTCCCATACGAAGATGAGCTTGAGCCTCCGCAGAAGCTGCCTGCTTGATTCCAGCTAAGAGCTGGCTCGCTTGAGCAGCCACAGGGAGACCAAAGCTTTTGTCTAGCGCGCTGCCCGCGCGAGGATTCCACCCGAGCTGGTCATAGGAGCTTAAAAGGTCTTCTGGACCGCCCTTGCCGCCCACGAGAAAGTTACCGGGTAAAGCGGATCCGCCCGCCATATCGAAGACCAGAAATGGAATCAGGCCTGAGCTACCTAACCCCTCGGCACACTGGTCAGCGCGCGCCCACTGGCTCCCAAACACATGAGCCAAAATCGAAGGAGCCACCAAAGTCGAGCCAAACTGGAGGGCTCCCGTTTTAAGAAAATCCCGCCTTGTGACAGGCTTAGGATGATGATGATCAATCACTTGCTTTTTCATATGGAAATGAACTCCATGGTGGCCGCGTAGGCCGTGCAAATGCTCAAGACGATCTTGAGATTCACAGACGTCTCCTGCTGTGGCTCCGACGTGAACATCTTAGAAAACCAGGATCGAGTGCTTGACTCACCGAACTGTGCACCAAGTGCCATCAAGGAACTCTTTTCTTGAGCAGTGGGATCACGATCCAAAAAAAGATGCGCGTAATGACGAATATAATCCTCTAGATCCGAATCTTTGAGCGTCCCTTCAAAGAGTCTTGCAGATCGAAGAGCACTATCTGCGTGAACTTTGCAAAAAAGTCCCGCAAGCGCTGTATAGGTCATGAGTGTAGGGCCATTCAACTCCTCTACTCGACCGAGCTTTGGGAACCTCGTGACATTGGCTGTATAGAACTTCATGATCTCTGATCTTTTGTTCGCCCGGATGAGAGTAGCTCTTTCTAATGACTTCAAATATTGAACGAAGTTTTTGATCCCTACAGTTTCGACAGGAGGAGCGGCAGGCTCTGCGCGCACCCAAGTCGTGCTGCTGAGTGGGCCCAGAACCGCTAGTAGAAGAGCCAGAGACAGAGCTTTGAACCGGGTTGCATTTAAATTCATGGTGGTTCCCTTCATAGATCTCATTGAGCCTCTCCTCTGGCTCCCAGGCAGGCCGGTAAGAGAGCGACTTCTCCAAATACCCGCTTGAGACTGTAGTTGTGAGACGCAAAGCTCTCACTCACGGCCTGAATGGAGGGGTCATCGGCTACGACCGGATCCCGCATGCAAATTGCTTTAAAAGCTCGTTTTACCATACAGGTCCTAAACGCCTTGGATGCCCCGAGCATCCGGCCAAAACTCTGGATCCCTTCTCCTTGGATCGGGACATCTTCGTCCCAGCCAAAAAACTCATCTTGAACATGATTCATGGCCAGGAGATTCACCCATTCCCCGTCAAGGCTCCGATTGCCTTCAGGGTAGACGTTGCTATTTTGGGTATACTTGGGATGAACGCTCGGAAAGGCAGCCAAACTGCCGCGACCTAAATCAAAGTCAACTTGGGCAAACGCCCCAGCCATGGCGTCCATAGGCGCATGGCAGCTTCGACACTGGGTTTGGTAGACTAGAGGATTCTTGCCGGGCTTGCGATCGACGTCCTGCCTCACAAAACGATCATCCAATCCTTGCGTCTTCCACTGGTCGATCGGGATGCACAAAAATTCTTGAAATGCGTACTGCACAGCTCTGCGGTTCGTACCGCCGCTATAATGGGCCTTGGCCCAAGCACGAGTCGTAAGCACGCCTGAAGGCTTCACATCAGGACTGGTTTTTTGAAGAGTTTTGATTAGATCAGTTTTGTAGCTAGAATTAGTTTTATCGAACATAAGATAGTCAAATCCGCTTGGATTGCCAACATAGCTGCTCTTGGCATAGGTGAAGTCTCCCGTGAGAAGAAGCCTCGCATCCAGATCATCGCGAACGATGCCGATCACGAGAGCTTGAAAGTCATCCAATGGAACAAACGGATTCTCTTCTTTGTTCGCCATCTGGCTAGCCCAGTGCTTGATCGTAACACCGTAAAAATCCTCATCGTCCATCGCGATCTCCGCGGCCCGGAAGTCATCGCCTTGGCTCAGAAGCTCGGACATAGTCTTCAATCTCGAATCTCGCCCAGCCATAGGAGTACCAGTTAAACGCGAAAAAAGCCGCTTAGCGACCCGCTCAGGGGGCGTGTGAGCCGATGCAGATTGGGGCAGCCCAAGACCGATCGTTAGAACGATCACGCGTGTAAATAATTTAAAGCCATCAAACGCCATGCGCTTTTCTCCGCCTGGCCGCTGAAGCAAGCGCCGTACCGAGCACTACCTGGGACTAAAGAGTTTGGCGCTTTATCATATCAGTTGCTTAGCTAAGGACCGCCCAGCAGAGGCGTCCAAACTCTTGGCAGCTGTAAAGTCGAATCCATCCAACTCAATCTTTTGAATCAACGGATCAGGAAAAACAAAACCTTGGATGCTTTTTAAAAATCGGGGAGCTCAGGGTCCAAAGGTCAGCGAGCTAAGAACTACCTAGGCATCTTCACGAGGCGGAAACCGGTACCTTTGCCAAGTCCAGTTGTAGCGCCGGAATTGCGGTTTGCGGAGCGCAACCTAGTTGCATCACCTTCAAAAGATCCGCCCCGAACCATTCGGAGATCTCCCTCTCTAGGCAGAGTAATATCCGTGACGAGAGCATTCGGATACGCAGCGTCTTCGTTGCCATTCTCCATCCACTCCGACACGTTCCCATGCATGTCGTACAAGCCAAAGTCATTGGCTAGCAATGAACCTGTGTCGGCTGGCTGTACATCAGTTCCATTGGGTAGATTCGGATTCCTACCTGGATTGAAGTAGTAATAGATCCCATACTCTTCTAAGCACCCAGGATCGTTGCCACAAAACCAACTCGTCTTGGTCCCGGCTCGTGCGGCATACTCCCACTCTGCCTCATATGGCAGGCGGTACTCCCAGGGCTCACTCTTCTTGAGCACATTGAACTCCTTGATGAACTGCTGAGCATCAAACCAACTCACGGACTCGACCGGATGATTGGGACAGATCCCAAGCTCTGCAATGTAGTTACCTGGGCAATTCTCTTCTTTCTTGAAATAACTTGGAGCAGTCCCCTTCACTTCATACC
The DNA here is from genome assembly GCA_964524175.1 of uncultured Bacteriovoracaceae bacterium. Classification (GTDB taxonomy): domain Bacteria; phylum Bdellovibrionota; class UBA1018; order UBA1018; family UBA1018; genus CAZGCK01. Next base: position 5,522 of record CAZGCK010000165.1, read on the forward strand.
ATTGAGCCTGAGTCACCTCGGTCGTCTGCATATCAAAATCCCAAGGGATCTGCACCGGATGAGCGGGCATCTCACCGTTGTAGCACAAACTCCGTCCATCCTTATTTTTGCCCTCCTCGTTGGGATCACAACCCATCATAAAGGGCACTTTGGGCTTCTTGATACGAACGAACTCCATGGGACGGATGCCCTTG
>CAZGCK010000166.1:0-5642 GCA_964524175.1 uncultured Bacteriovoracaceae bacterium
GACTCCCTTCGGTCCGGGGCCCCCTGTGCGGGCCATGAGTAAAACAGTGTTGGCCGAATCACCTTGAGTGGTCCAGAGCTTGGTGCCGTTGATGACGTAGTGATCGCCTTCGCGTTTCGCGGTTGTTCTCAGGCTTCCGGCGTCGCTGCCGGAAGAGGCTTCGCTTAAGCTAAAGGCGCCGATGTGCTCGCCGCGTGCAAGTGGCGGGATATATTTTTGCTTTTGCCTGTCATTGCCAAACGTATTGAGAATCACTTGCGGGAGTCCGGTCACTGCAACGCTGATTGCGTAAGCACTGCTCACGGCGGCAAGCTCTTCGATCGTCGCGGCGTACTCTTGGTAGCCTAAGCCTGCGCCATCGAACTGTTCAGGTACTGGGATGCCCGTGAGACCCAGCTCTCCGAGTTTCTTGATCAGCTCGGGGCGAAAGCGTTCTACTCTTTCGTCTTCCTCGATAATGGGCCTGAGCTCTTTTTCTGCGAACTTTCGAGTCAGCTCGCGAAGCTCATTTTGGATGGGGGTTTCTTCAAAATGCATCGCTCATTTATGCCCAGGGCAGGGTAGCTGCACAAACAAAATTCGCTCAAATAGCGCGCTGAGTTACTATAAAGCGCTCGAATTCTCCGGTGAGAGGCTCTAAGACGAGGCTTCTATTCGACACAGAACCCCCTTCATTGAGAAAGGTTTCATCATGACTCAGAAGTTGCTCGCCTTGGCTCTCGCCGTCACTGTTTTTTCACAATCCGTCGCATTCGCGTCGGCTCCTACGCAGCCCGGACTGGGAAGCACCCTGGATCGCATCACGGGCGAAATCGCAGCCATTGAGAAGCGCCATCTCTATGATCTCTCCATGTTTGCGATCGCCCAAGCTCGGGCGGTGATCTTGGTGTCGGACGACACGAGATTTGAATCCATGAAGAGCAGTCTCAAGGAATCATTAAAAAAAGCCGATTTCCGCGGCGAAGCTCGCCGAATCGTGGCTGCTCTTCCTTCGAATGAGCGCACTGAAGCCCTGCTTGCCGCGACCCAGAAGGATCTCGAACAGGCTCGTGATCGCGTAGTCGATAGGCTCGATTTGCTTTCTAAAGAATCTCTCATCGCGGTCCTCGATCTGGTCAAAATGACGATCGATACTAAGCTCGCTCCAAAACCTGAGAACGAGAAGAGCGTTTTTGGCGACATCCTCCGCGATCAGCTCGCTCTACTTCCAAGCGAAATTCTCATGAGCGGGATTTTCGCGGCGATGACCGTGGGTTCGATGGTGCCGGTGCTTCGGCCTGTCACCCGTCTCTTGAGCGCTGCAGGCTTTGGTACTGCGGGACTTGTGCATTGGCTTGATTCGGTCTTGAAGTAGGTTAGGTTCCTAGTTTGAAGTGAAGTGTGGCCGCGCGCGAGTTATTCGCGGCGGCCACACTTGTATTGAGGCGAATGTTTGTTGTTTGGTGATTCGGACGAGCGGATAGTCGGCAAGCGGCTAGGTCGTTGAGCTCGGTCCGTGGGGAAATTTGCAACTCGGGCACCCGCCGTGGCTTGAGCCAGGTTAGATTGCGCTAAACACGCATTTTGAGCGGACTCAAGCCGACTGAGCCATCTCAGATTGCGTGTTTAGCGCAATCTAGGTGGGCTCAGCGGCCGCCGAGTCGCCGAGTCGCCGAGCCGACGACTAAGCGTCGGCAATCTCGCTTCCCAGCATTTGCCGGGCAATAATCACGCGCAGGATCTCGTTTGTGCCCGCGCCGATTTCCATGAGCTTCGCGTCGCGCATCATGCGCTCAACCGGAAACTCGCGCGTATAGCCGTAGCCGCCCAGGATCTGGATCGCATCAAGCGATACCTGTGTCGCCATCTGCGCGGTCTGAAGCTTGGCTTTCGCTGCCATCATCGAAGCTTCTTTGCCGCTCATCAAGCCCATGTCCCACATTTTTGCGGCATCATAGGTGAGGCAGCGACAGGCCTCGTACCAGGCTGCGGCTTCCGTCAGGCGCTCTTGAATCTGCTGAAATGACCCGATCGGCTTGCCAAACTGTTTACGCTCCTTCGCGTATTGAGTCGATACTTCGATCGCGGCGCGTGCGATGCCGAGCGAGATCCCAGAGATCGTGATGCGCTCAATGTCCAGGTTGCGCATCATGTGCTTGATGCTCGCGCCTTCGTCTCCTACGCGGTGAGAGGTGGGGACCAGGACATTGTCGAACACGAGTTCGCCGGTGGGCGATGCGCGCATCCCCATTTTTGAGAACTTCTTGCCGGTCGAGAATCCTTTCATACCTCGTTCAATCACAAATGTTGAAAGGTCGCGGCGACCTTCTCCGGTTTTGGCGTAAACATAAAACACATCGCCGATGGGCCCGTTTGTGATCCACGTCTTAGTGCCCGTGATCACATAGCTGCCGTCGGATTGCTTTCTCGCCTTGGTGCTCATGCCGAGAGCATCGGATCCTGCGCCAGGTTCTGACATCCCCATGCCGCCGATCCATTCGCCTGAGATGAGCTTGGGCAGATACTTTTTCTTCTGCTCCTTGGATCCGTTGTGGCCGAATTGATTTACGCAAAGAATCGAGTGCGCCAAGTAGGAAAGGGTCGTTGATGCGTCGACTGCTCCCATCTCTTCCATCGCGATCGTCGCAGCGACTGCATCGAGACCTGCACCGCCATCCTCTTCGGAGACCAAAACACCGAGCAGCCCAAGCTCGCCCAGCTTATAAAACGCTTCTCGATTAAACCCTTCTTCGTGATCCAGTTTTTCGATGCGAGGAGCGAGTTCTGTGACAGAGAATTGGCGCACAGTGTCCTGAAGCATCTTGTGTTCATCGGTGAAAAACCACATGAAATCTCATCCTTTTCCCGCGCGGAGCGGCATGAAATTAGGGCACCTTTTAGGTGACTCCTTTAGTTGGGCGTGCCATACTTCATACCATGAGTGGCGACGTCACCGCCATTGGTAAGGCAGGAGCCTAAACGATCCATGAAAAGCGTTTCCGCGCATGCTGCGCGAATTGTAATAAGTGGCACCCTGGACTGCGAGGCAGGATTGCCGAGGAGGACGCGCCGAAAGGCGTGCCCGAGATCAAGCGTGCGTACCTTGCTGTCATGCGAAGCCAGAGGGGCGAGAGCATGAGCGCTGAACCGAATCAGCACCCGATTCAAGTCTTAGTCAACTACTGGGAAGTCCGCCCAGCCATGATAGGCGTGCGTCTGGACCAGTTGATCCGTCATGGAGTGCACCACATCTGCACGATAATCCCGTGGCAAGCAGTCGAATCGGATATTTCGCATTCGCTCGCACGGTTTCTCCAAGCCGTTGCCGATAGAAAAATGTCGGTCGACCTGATTCTCACTCCTGAAGTTGGCGCGCACTATCCAAACTCAGGGCTACCCAAGGATGTGACGGCCCGCGCAGCGACTTCTGATGAGAGTCTTGCTCGGCACGTGAAGGGCGGCACGATTTCGGTGCAGCTCGCGCCCAACGGCTTTCAGTTGCCGTCTCTCTATGCGCCTGAGTTGACCAAGCGTTATTATAGCTACCTTGCGCGAATGGACGGGATATTGGCTGATCTCGAGAAAAATCAGCCCAACCTCCTCAAGGGCGTGGGGGTGGTACTCACTGGCAGCTATTGGAAATATTATCGCTCGCCACAGAACTCATCAAAACAACCGTACTCCGGTATGGCGGGCGATTACTCCGGAAGCGCGGGCCTCGCCTATCGTCAGCGCGTAGAGCAATACTTTTCGCAGAGGGAGTTCGCGGATCCCAATCCGATGGCTTCTAATAAGTGGAAAACTCGCGCGCTCGAAGAGGTGAATCGTCGCTGGTTTCATCAGCACTCCGAGGACGTGTTTCGCAATCGTACGTTTCAGCTCGTTCGCAAGAAAGCGCTCTCCGTGCGTGCGCGCGAGATCGAGCTTCATACCCCCGAGGCTGATCCAGGAGTTGTTTACAACAACTTTCTCATGATGCTTTCGGGTGGTCACGGCGACTTCGCCAGGCTCTCGACCCTGATTGATGAGTCAGCCGCGCGCGCATCGCAAGGGAGTTCCTCGGCTGCGGCCGGATATATCCACTGGACATCGCTTGGCGGGTTTAGGTCGCTTGCGGATCCAGAGAAGCAGTTTCTCATTCTTAAATCGCTTCTCATGATGGGCGGCCAAGGTGGCGGGATCGTCGTGGACGAGAGCGAATGGTTTGCGCTCTCCGTGAGTTTCCGCGCCCGAGTTGAGGCTTTTGCAAAAGCTTTGTCCCACAAGGACATGAAGCTGCGCAATCAAGCGCTCTATCTGACTCCGCATCTTTGGTCGCAGACGGGCACTCTCTGGGACGAGCTCTTTCATCGCGTTGGTCCTGGTGCTCGCATGGTCTCGTCGCTCGAGTGGCTCCAGCGCGAGAAAGAAGCGCCCCTCCTCATCGTGGATCCTTCGTGGATCGTGACTCGTGATACGCTTCAGAGGGTTTTAGCTTGGGTGCAGTCGGGTCGCGTCGCCGTCATGCCCAAGACTCCTCTGTTTACCGAAGCGGCACGCATGGATCTTGATCAGGCGCTTGCGCGTTCCAAGCGCATCGAGATCGATCTGGGCATTCCTTATCGCCTTTATGGAATGGGAGAAGGCAAATTTGTCCTGTACGACATGCCTGAATCGCGAGGCGCTCGGGGCGAAATGCTCTCGGCTTGGCAAACATTTCTTACCGCGATTCTCTCGGTCGCCGAGGTCGAAGGTCATTGTCGCATGAGCGATAGCCGCCTCACGGTCATCCCTCTTGAGAAGTACGATCAAGGTTTGGGTCTCTTCGTGCTCAACGGGACTCGCAGGCCAGTTTCTGCGGACATTATCTTTCAGGGTGAGGTCTCTGTTTCTGATCTAGCCGTCTCGCTTGCGGGTGCGACAGGTGCAACGGCTAAGGGCTCGCCGCCAGTGATGTCTAAGAATCGCCCAGCTCCCGCGAGTCGGTTTGCGTTGGATGTCCCTCCGTGCGGGATTTTGCCACTAGCGGTGGATGGCCTCGAGCTTCACGGCGGTCGTCTGACAGCCGCTGAGCGCTTGGTCGCTGCCGAGACATCAGGGGTGACGAGAGCGAGCGCCGACAAGGCAGCTCTCTCCGAGTTGCCGGGTTTTGATCCATCGGCGGAGGGTCTATGGAGCTGACCTATGATTGGCAGAGTTTTCAATCGATGTTCTATCCTAAGCGTCGCTCGGCCACTCCGCTGGGGGACGTTGCCAATCCTGTCTACTTAGTCGTTGAATCAAGCATCATTGTCTCCGCTTTTGGCGAATGCGAGGACCTGAGTGACTGGATTGGCGCCGAGTACCAAGAGATGGCAGCCGAGATGCCTCATCGAGAGCTTTTGCTTTTTGAGCGAGAGCAGGTCGATCAGTGGATGGCCGAGTCGACCCAGCTGCCACACATCCATGAACAGATTGATTTTTTGCGTAAACAGGCTGCCTCTCACGGTATGTCGACCCGCGCGCGCCCTGTGCGAAAGGGGCGCAAGCTTTCGAAAGAAGACATCGCCGTTCGTCACGGTCACGCGCATCTGGGTAATCAACATTTTCTCATAGAAGCGATGCTGGGATGGTGGGGCAAGGTCCTCCCTTCTGCGTTTGGAGTTTTTGTGCGCCTCGAGAATGAGGCGGGCGCTCCGCAAGAG
>CAZGCK010000167.1:0-3009 GCA_964524175.1 uncultured Bacteriovoracaceae bacterium
ACGCGGACGATTCGAAGCCGCGCTCGTTGAGGTCGAGGCACTCATCCGCCGGTACCCCACCGCGCCTAAGCTTCATCAGATGCGAGGCACTCTGCTGGATCGCCTCGGACAACCTGAGCTTGCGTTTAAGTCCTGGAACCAAGCGCTGCGCTTTGACCCTCAGAACGATACGTTGCGACGTTTTGTGGAGAACAAGCAACAGTTGCAGAAACGGCGTGTGGCGTCGCCATGAAGTCACATCCAAACCTCCGCTTAAGAACCGCAGTTTACAGCCTAGCCCTTGTTCTTGCGACCTTGCTCACCTCTGCCGCACGCGCGCAGCTCTCTCCCGTGGAGATCGTCAAGAAGACGGCCGAGACCCAGATCAGGCACTTGGTCGAGCCCCTTTTGGATCGTTACTGCAGAGAAGAATGCCGCCTGCTCTCCGTGCACGCCACCATCGACGTGGCCACGCCCGAGGAAGTGGCTCCCGGCTTTGACGAAATCGATTCGAGCAAGGCGGCCGACCTAGCTGCTTCGTCTGCTGTTTTAAAGCTTTTGATCGACGACAAAGTCGGACCCGTCTCGCGCTCGAAGCTCCTAGAGCTCGTGCAGCAGTTCCTCGACACCTTGGATTATCCCGTAAAAGTGGACCTGCAGCTGGCTCACTTTCCGCAGCCCGTCGGCAGCGAATCGCGCGTGGCCGAGCTCCGGGAGCGCGTCATCCGCCAGTTCAAGAACACGATGGAAGATCTGTTCAATCAGTTCTGCCCGGATCAATGCTTGCTGGCGGACTTCAATGTCCAGACCGAGGCCGTCAACAGCGAAGAAGCTCAGTACGGGCAGCCAGGCGAGTTCTTTCAGGAGTCCGGCACCGCACTTCGCGTAAAAAACATCTCCGCTACGATCTTAGTCGACGACCTTCTGACGCCCGAAGAGCGAAGCAACATCCTCGAGATGGCCAAGCTCAAGACCAACTCATTCAAAAATGTCAGCCTCACGGCCAAGTCACTCAAGTTTCCTCACCCGGTGGGGGGATTTGGATCCGGCGGCCTCGCAGGCGGAGTGGATGGCAAGGGGGCCAACCGCTCGCTATCCTCCGTCAACGACTCCAAGGAAAATAAATCCCACAACTCTCAATCCTCGCTCGACAGCAAGAATAGCCTCAACTCCTCGAGCAAGGACACTAACAGCAACAACTCTCAGACCAACGAGAACAACCAGCGCCAAGAGAAGTTCGAGCGCTTCGAGAAGATCGAGCGCGTGGAGAGCGGGGACGCGGTTCAAGCCGAGCTTCAGAAGTTCAAATTCTATGGACTGATCTTTGCCTGCTCGGTGCTCTCGCTGCTCATCTTCCTGGCGATGGCCAGCTACCGCCCTAAGCGCCTAGGCGAGGGAGACGCCCTCAACCCCATCACGCGCGTGATCCAGCAGATGGCGCAAGACCCCACGGGAGGCAGCACGCAGGCCGGAGTTCCCGGATCCGCCACCCACGAGGAGAACCGCAGCAACGTCAAGATTCGCTACGAGATCGAGTCCCTGCTCGAGGAGCTAACCGCAGTCTATGCCCAGCAACCTAGGGTGGCTAAGCAAGTCTTTAGCCGCGTGCTGACCGAAGAAGGCGTCGAGACCACCTCTCAGTACATCCAGCTCTTTGGCGAATCGATCGTCATCGACATGCTCCGGGACCCTTCGCTGCAAAGCGATCTGTCGGAGCTCATGGAGTACTACGCCAAGAACCCCACTGAGCTCAAAGACGCGGAGAAGCTCGAGCTGCTGCGCAAGCTTCATAACCGCACCGTAGCGGGCAAGCTCGTGGTGATGGGCAATCGCTCATCCAACCTCTTTGATTTCTTGGCCGAGATGGATGGGATGCAGATCCTCGAGCTCGTTCGCAACGAGTCGCTCACGGTGAAGTCCATCGTGCTCACGCAGGTAGACACCCAGAAGAGAGCGGCCATCTACTCGCAGCTCGACGAGGACACGCGCATGAAGCTGCTCACCGAACTCTCGCGCATCGACTACTTGCCGCGGGACTATATCTTTAACGTCGCTCATGCCTTGAAGCGCAAGCGCCGCGACAACCCTCGACTCAACACCGAAGCGCTGCCGGGCAGCGAGGTCTTGGTCAACTTGCTCGAGCGCACGGGCACGGCCATCCAGCGCGCCGTGATGAAGAACCTAGAAACGACCAACCCCGAGAGCGCGCGCACGGTGAAGGGCAAGCTCGTCAGCATCGATACGCTGCGCTTCTTGCGCGATGGGCAGTTGCTCGAAGTGGTGCTGAGCTTGAGGCACGATGAGCTGCTGCAGTTCCTCAAGGGCGCGCCCCAGGATACGAGACAAGCCGTGTTCTCCAAATCCCCTAAGGAGCTCATCATTGAGCTCGAAGAGGAGCTCAGCACGCTGGGCACGATCTCTCGCGAAGCTTATCAGGGCATCGAGCGCAAGGTGCTCAACCGCATGAAACTCATGGCCAACGAAGGACTCATCAACTTGGTCGAGACCAACGAGCGCATGTTCGCCGATACCAGGGCCGGCGCAGCTGCCGCCGCCGCCGCCTCACAGGCGCCTTACGCCGAGACCTCGTCCGGATTCGTGGACGCTGAGAACGACACAACCTCTGTTCGTGGAAGGAAGGTAGGCTAGCAGGTGATCCAACAGGCACAATCTGCCCATCAAAGTCTGCCCATTGACGCTGAGACAAGCTTTTTGAAATCCTTAAGGCTGGAAGAGTGGCCTCCAAAGGCCAATTGAACGGGAGCGATTTATGCGTTGGAACTGTCCTCACTGCGGAACAAACTTAGCCGTCGCTGACGAAAAACTAGGAACTGGCTGGTCTTTTTCTCGTTGCTACAAATGCGCGGGCTACGCGCTGGTAAGACGCTCTGACGTAAACCTCATCAAAGTGGATCGCGCGCCAGCCGGCGAGAACGTCATCCTTCCGGAGGCTTCAGAGAATCCAACCGCCGTTCTCAGTTAAACGGCTGCTCAAAATCTCGCCCGCTATATCAGCAAAGAAGGCGGCAC
>CAZGCK010000167.1:3019-5600 GCA_964524175.1 uncultured Bacteriovoracaceae bacterium
AACCCGCATCCTCTAAGCCTTTGGTGCGCACCGCGAAGCCGAGAGTCCGCACCCATCCAGAAATTACAATCCCAGCAGCCCCTGCGCAACCTAAGGCTGCGCCAGTCGTCGCAGCAGCCCCCAAGGATCAAAACTCGATTCCGAGGCTATTTCCAGTAGGACTGCCTGAGCCCTTGCCTGAGACTCCAGTAGCTTCAAAGACTACTCGTTGGTTGCCCGTTGGCATTGGCATGGCCGCTATGATGGTCATTTGCTCCGGTATCTATCTCTATTTGCAGGGCCAGGCTCTCATAGAAAAAACTCGCACCACTCAAAGCACGAATGCGCCAGCAGCGCACGAGAACGAGTCCGCTTCGAACGACGACGTCATCAAGGCTCCTACCTTGGCCGCTCACGAGCAAAAGCAGCCTGAGATCCGCGATGAAGTGCGCGCTCAATCTATGGCTCCCACTCGCGCTACTAACGCTGCTCGCTAGCTCAGAATCCTATATTCAAGAGGGGCGCTATCGAGAAAAGCCCCGTCTGATTGAAGTTCAAAAGCCCGATCTGAACCCCGTGCAAAGCATGGGTTACGTTCACCAAGCCGATCTGAAATCCGTATACATCGCGCGCCTTATTAAAAACGCCTACCTGCATGCCATAAACCCCGGTATGCGCACTGAGGTTAGCCATTCCCACCTGAAGCCCCACCACAGTTGACTCAACAACGTTGTTATTCACTCCGGCTGTTAGCTGCAATCCAAAGATCCGCGCCTTATTGATATTGAAGTTAGCGAGCCCGCCCAGCTGCAGTCCAATGATCGTCGCAGTGCCTTTATTAAAATTGAATCCACCCGCCACCGCTATGCCCGCAAAACTGCGATCGGTCATACTTCCGAGGGCACTCACGTCGAGGCCGTAGACGTCTTGATGCCTCCCAAAGAGGGCGCTCATCCGAGCACCAGCGACTGTGAACCCAGAAGGAGGAAGCTGAACAGGCGCCGCGATAGCCAATCCCAATGGACTCACGAGCGCGTTCGCTGAAAACGGTGCCAGTATCCATGAGCACATCAGAGCCGAAACGAATGTCTTTTTTAGCATCCTAAAATATTAAATGTGTTTTGTTTATAATCAAGCACTCAAGAGACCGAAATGACGATTACATTTCTCAAAACTTTTCTGATAAGAAATCAAAATAAATGTGCCTTTTAGCGATCGCCATCAAGCAGCACCCGTACTTTGACCTGATCCTCGCCGCCAACCGCGACGAATTTCATGCCAGACCCACCTCGATCGCCTCTTTCTGGAGCGACCGGCCTAACATCTTAGGAGGACGCGACCTCAAGCAGGATGGCACTTGGCTTGCGGTTCATCGCGATGGGCGCTTCGGGGCGCTGACCAACTTCAGGGATCCTTCTCGAAACAAGGTGAATGCCCCCTCGCGCGGAGAACTTATCGTAAACTTTCTTGAAGGATCACTGAGCGCGAACGAGTATCTTGAGAGCCTTGATCCAGCCAGATACAACGACTTCAATTTGATCCTCGGAGATCAGGACAGAATTCTTTCCTTCTCGAGCGTGACTCGCCAAGCCGCGCTTTTACAGCCCGGAATCTACGCACTCAGCAACCACCTCTTGGACACGCCATGGCCTAAAGTATCCAAGGCAAGAAATTCACTTCAAGAAACAATCGCCACTTCGAATAAGCTTGTCTTTGAGAAAGTGCTCGAGACCCTTAGTGATCAAACACAGCCTCCTGACAGCCTTCTCCCAAGCACGGGCGTAGGCCTCGATTGGGAAAGAAAACTCTCATCTATCTTTATTTCCGGAGATGTCTACGGAACCCGATCCTCCACTCTGCTTACGATGAGCAAGGGTGGACGCGTTCAACTCATTGAGCAAAGCTATGGACCTAATGCGGAGATGCTTTCGCGAGTCGAGCATGAATTCTCGAAGTGCTAGGGATCGCGATATCGCCTGATATCAGATTCGAAAATTAACTCTGAGATTTGAACGGAGGTCTTACTACTTTCATGGATCACACCGCCAAAGATAGATTTCTTTTGCCGGATAAGGTCCGCGCTTTTTGCTTAGTGTCCAGCGCTTCTCACAACGCGCGCCCGGATATTCTGGCCCAGCATCATAGCGACTGTCCGCCACGAAAATCACCGGCTTCGTGAGCTTAGGCCACCCAGGACCTTCCGTCTCAGAAACTCCAAGCGATGGCCATTCATCAAACGCCTTCACGTCTCGAGGAAGCAGGGTCGTACGCTGTGGATCCCCCATCGAAAACGCAGCCTGCCCCGCGGTCTGATAGCGCGAACCCACGATCTTGAGATCGCGCGCCTCCGGAATCTCAGCGATAAACGCTCGCAGATCCGGCCAACCATACATGTCATTGGTCACATCAAGCTTAGGATTGACCTGCCCGTCGCGCGACATGGCATGCAACACCCATCCGCCGATGGGCCAGTGACAGGCCACGAATACAATCACGCTCATCACGGCCGCGTACCCCAGCTGCGCGCGCTTTAGCCAACTCGGGAACGTACCCTTTTCGTGGTTCCCACCCAAGCCATCCACAATAACTAGGGGCACCAAAA
>CAZGCK010000168.1:0-5579 GCA_964524175.1 uncultured Bacteriovoracaceae bacterium
AATGCGTCTCGGTACGTTCAGGAATGTGATTTGCTTCGTGGCAAGCCATCGAAAGCAGCTGGACAAATAGAGTTTCGAACTCTTCTCTTGAAAAAATGATTTCCAAAACAGGTTCCTCTACACCAAGACTGAATATCGCAGCTCCTTCCGTGAGGAGGTTGGTTCGATCTAATAAGGGAAAGGATCGATAATCCTTATGAAAGTCCTTTCTTAGACTTTCTTCACTGGCCAACAAGAAAACTACATCTCGAATCGTGGTGGTTTTCGATCGAGCCTAACCTTCGCTTGAACATTTTTTTCCTGTCGACGTTTCTCTGCGGACATTATCGAAGAGGGGTTTCGGTCAGCCAGTTTCAGCTGGACTCACTGTACAATAACATTCAACAAGCGTTACGACTAACGCGGCTGTCGGAGTTTAGTACTGCTGGCAGAAGAAGATGCCTCAGATATGGGATTGCTGAGCAGGTTTAGAAGTTCTGGCCCGAATTTGATCTCAGTCGATCCATGAGTGATTCCTACTCTCATTAATTTAAGGCCGGTCGCGAAGAGCGCTTGATCAAAGGGGCTCTTGTCGGAGTCGGCAAATCTGGGATCAAGATAGCGCAAAGCGAAGCGCTGCAGAGACTCATGAGGGCTTCTATGGCTCAGGATGGATTCCATCCACTCAATCTTATTAAATGTGCCATCAGCGCGTCCTTCGAGATAGATGGCGAATGTGACGGCCCAAGCTCGCACTTCGGCACCCAGTCCACGATTCAGCGCGGCTTCAAGCCATCGGTCGACTTCATGGAGGATCTCGTGCACGAAAATCAATAGCCAGTCGTTTGGTTCGATTTGAGTAAAGTCCATGAAGATGGATCTTCGACCGCGATGGAACCCAGCGCGCTGGTCTTCAAGTTCGTCCTGGTCGGAGTCGACTTTGAAATGTCCCACGAGGCGGAAGAGCTGAAATTTTGAGTCCCCAATGATCTGGGCCAAAGCGGCTTTGGCTCCGCCAGATTTAGAAAGTCGGGCGAGGCTGTCTTCCCAAAACACTGCCTGTACCTCGTACGAGAGGTCCTCTCGCTCCGTGGCGCTCATGCATTGAGCGAGGGCTTTTGACGAAGTTTCCATCCAAGCACCATTCATATATCTCTTTTGAATCATCTGAGCGGTGCTAACCAGTCCTCGACTGAGTCGTCCTTGATAGGCGGACCATTCGGCGATCGGAGCGCTTTGAGCAGGCATCGTAGTACGCGCTCGCTTCCATGTGCCCAACACGGAGCAGGGATTAGCCTGCGCCTGTTGGGCATCCATGAGCGTTGCCATGATCAGAGCCGCAACAACGTTGCAGATGTGATTCTGATTGAGAGAGCTCAATTTTGAAGCTCTCCTAGTAGGCAATTTCTGTAGCTCTCGGTGTCGATAGTGATCGAGGTCTTAGGGCCGAGCGCACTTCTACCCGGCAAGAGGCGATGGAGCGAAAGGGCTCTGTCATACTTTTCGGGAGGATTGATCACGACATCGTGCGCGGCCTCTTTGAAAGACAATAAGTCGCCGTAATCAGGATCATAGACAAGATTGGATCTGACTTTGTAAAAGCCGATCCACGGCATGAACGAAGGGAGTCCAAAATACCGCTCTACTTTTGCTTCGGGACCAGCCACGTCACCGTCGGAAAAATAAGCCAAGACTTCGAGAAAGTATTGATCTCGACTTTCGGATTTGACCCAAGGTTGATGACCATATTGGCTTATTGTAAATTGAAATTCAGATCCCTGTTTGTTTCTCCAGCTTCCACGGAAGGGTATGGCGTAAAATAACTGATCGTCATCTGCTTCTAAAACACTGCTTGCGCTTACTTCGGCAGTAGAAAAAATCCTTCTACTAACCGGCACACCACTTTCAGCTTCGCGATAAGGTACTGAGGGCAACACATCCGTCGCCTCCCTCCGAAATATCTGCTCATAAATCTTCATCGCGAGCTTTGTGCCGCACTTGAGCGTAGCTGCCTCGAGCTCTTTCGTTTCGAAGCTTCCTTCTAATGCGATGGGAGCCGAGACTCCGTCCGTGTCCGGTCCATTGCGGCCTTCGCCACCAAATACAGTAAGAGGCAAGACCAACCCTATCATCAACCACCGAGTTTTCATCCGAAACATCGCCTTCTCCTAGCATAAGATTGTTTTAGTTCTAAACCAATTAAGTCAGAAATATTGTCTTCTAATTTAAAATACTTACATAATGACAAGACGCAATATACAAGTTGTTGATTACCAATTAAACTGATATTTTATGGCGAGAATGTCAGTAGATTGGTCTCAACAAATTTCGCTGGTCGATCGTCAAGTCCGCGAGGGCGCTCACCTTGCGGCTGCGAAAGCGTTTGAAAAGCTGCTCCTCGAAGACCCTCCGCGCAGCCATCGGGTTGAACTCAGTGCTCTGGCCCGCAGGCTCGGACGCTCGCAAATCGCTCTGGGGCTGCTTCGTCCTTACGTACGGCCATCAGAGAGAAGCCAAGTGGTCGCTACTGACGCAGAACGAGCCGAATACGCGGGGGCGCTCATCCGTATCGGAATGCTTGCTGAAGCTCATCAGCTTCTCGATCTTGTTAATCCTTCTGAGTATCCGCGATCTCTTCTCTTCAGAGCGTTTGCCCATGTTTCTCGATGGGAGTTCGCGCAGTCAGAACTCCCACTTCGCCAGTTGCTCGCGTTTCCGGAAGCGGATCCTTATGACAAGCTGGTAGCGGAGATCAATCTCGCGGCGAGCCTCAATTTCAATCGCAAAGATGCGGAGCTCGAATTTCTTCTCGCCCAGTTGGCAGATCGGACCCGTGCTTCGAAGAACTGGTTTATTTACTCCACCGCGCTCGAGTTCTTAGCTGATTTGCGGATTTCTCAAGATAGATGGGGCGAAGCTAGCAGGTACCTCCAGGAAGCTGAGGCGTTGCTTCGGAGCTCAGATACCATCGATGCGCTTCTGCTGCGAAAACAGCGCGCACGCCTTGAACTCAAGAGAGACCTAGACAGAGGCTTGGTTCTGCTTCAGTCCATTCGTAAGGAAGCTCTGGCGAGACGACACTGGGAAACGCTCCGTGACTGTGACTATTACGAGGTGCTTGCGACAGGAAATCAATTGCTCGCCATCCACCTCTATTTTGGTTCTCCCTATTTTGCTTATCGCGAGCGCCTACTGCGGTGTTTTCCCGAAGATCTTCGGCTTCCTGAGGTTTACCCATGGGTGCTGGGTTCAGGACCTAAGAGCGCGACAATCGATTTGAGAGCCGGAAAAGGCAAGGGAACGTCTGAACTTCTGAAGGAAGGGCAAATTCCTCTTCGGCTTTTTCGAAGCTTGGCAGAAGATTTTTACAGGCCAAAGACGTTGCATGAGCTTCACGAGAAACTCTATGCTGGTCGGCGATTTTTTCCACCTAGCTCACGCGACCTCATTTATCAGGCGCTATCCCGATTAAGACGATTCTTCCTACAAAATAGGATTCCGATCCGCATCGTAGAGATCATGGGACAGTATCGACTTGATGCCATCAAGGGAGGATCAGTGACGATCCTCTGCCCTAGGGACTCGATGCCCTCAGTTCTTACTGCATTTGAACAAAAGGCGACCTACGCGATAGAACAAGCTTGGAAAAACGAGAGCGCTTCTTCAATGAGCCTCTCTGAGCTCGCAATTCGGATGAAGACTCCATCTCGAACCGTAAGTAGGTATCTCAAAGTGGGAGTCGAAAAGAAGTGGATTGAGCGAATCGGCGCAGGGCGCAATACTCGGTATCAAAGAGGCGTCGCTTATTAGCGAACGACCCCCAATCACCGCCTGGGAAGTCGTCGTTGGTATCGTTTGGATTGCCGCGCTGGAGCCTAATCAATTTTATCTGCCTGTATAAAAGCTACCCATGTTTCAACACTTTTCGAACTATAGTTATTCTTGAATGTTGCTCCCCAGCTGACTATTGTCACTCCTTTATGTGGAACGCGTAGTAGCTTTTGTATTTCTCGGTCTTCTGCAGCTTGGGACTACCTGCAATCATAATGTTGCTGAGTCTGACGCGAGTGGAAATGTCACAGCATGGTAGGTGACAATTGATGTGCAATCGGGCTATCCAACAGGTGAGCTAAGATTTTTTCAAACGGATGCCTCAGGAAACGAAGTAGAAGCTGTAAGTACTACAGTAACGACTGGGGCCTCACTTTACGAAGGCGCAAAGAAAAGCTATTCAGTGCGAATCAGAAATCGCGATGTATGTAAGAATCCTTGCGGGTATTTTCATGCGATTATTTGTCCATCGAATCAGCCCAGTTGCGAGACGCCAGCGGCTCTTCGTGACTTTGGTGTAATTCAAATTAGCAACTTTGATATGTCCATCTGACCCGAGTTTGTCCCAGTGCTGTGGACGTAAGTGCAGCCTGGGTCCTCCCGTTCGGAAAAACGAGAGGACCCCGTTAATTCCTAGGGTTAATTTGAGAATCCCGAGATGAAAAGCGTTTGCGGGACATGGTTTCCATCTTGAAGCAGGATCTCGAACGCTTTTCCGTTCGTATTGACGTTGACGACGATTTGCCGGACTTCGCCATTCTGGCTCCCAAGGCTGCCAAGAAAAACTCTACCATACGAGTAGGTGGCTGCGTCTCTTCTCAGAAAGAGAGGGACTTGAATCGACATCGTTCTGACCGAGGACTCCGACTTAACTGCGAACGAATGCGAGCCCGATCGGTCCGTGAAAATGAGTTTTCCTTCAGGCAGGTTATAATCAGAGCCGTGGCGGCCATCTAGGTCGACCTTGTTTTTCTTGATGAAACGCACACCGGTGAGTTCACGAGGGGCTTTTCCTGTCAGGGTTGTGAACGCAGTTTCGGCCGAGTAAGTATTGCCGTAGACCAACATACCTTCTAAGCGATAATCCCGTTCATTTGAGTACTTCAAGTGTTCGCCGATATCCGCCGCCATGACCGTCCCGTCCAAATGGGAGTTGCCTAAGATGTGACCGGCTTCATGCAGAAGAATCCCAAGCAGGTGACTACCTGTGGTCCATACAGGCGAAGGCGCGATCTCAGCGGACCGCCCTTCATTATTCTTCGGTTATCAGGATACCTAATTCTTTCTGTAGGTACCAGGTGACCCTTCTGAAATGGAGGCTTCTAAAAAACGACAACTCGTCGACTCTCGCTGCACCAACTTCAATTACAGTTCAGTATATTTTATCCTTAGAAAGAGTTAAAATCGGAACTCTAGTTCTTTGCGATTCTGACAAATTCAGGAGATCATAAGAAAACTACCGAGGTCTGATTTATGACGTCAAAATTCTTTCTGAGCTTCGTCACTTTTTTTTCAATCTTTTCGGCAATTCTCGCGACAAGTTGCGCGGAGGACGAGGATGGGAGCGCGACTGATATTTCGGAGAGCGGCCAGCAGATCGGGGACGCGATGGCCTCGGTCGACGAGGCAGGCGGCAGCAGTGGGAGTTTGGCGATTCTCGAGTCGACCCGAAGGGTTTACGCCCGGCTTTCACCAGGCGACTTACGCGATTCTTGGATTCAGTCCTCACTTTTTCCCAACGCCTTCGCGGCCTCGTGTTCAGGTGCCAG
>CAZGCK010000169.1:0-5571 GCA_964524175.1 uncultured Bacteriovoracaceae bacterium
GTTTGACAGTAGCTCTTTTGATTCTTGCAATAGGCTGTCCAAATTGTCTTTTCCCAGCCTCGCTGAAAGTTATCCAAGCTGGCCGTAAGTCCGCGGGGCTTGCCCCGGGGATAGTTACTAGGTAGGGAGCACCTAGAATTTGGCAATGCAATTAATCTCTTACCCTAAACGACTATGACTCAACTCCCTCTGGTCTCGAGTCACAGAGCCGCAGAAAGATAGCTTTGGAGATCCTTGATGCCCGTCTTAGATTTGAGTTTTTAGGATGCGACTCAATTCATAGGAGTTATGGATCTCGCTCATTCGAAACATCAGTGTCATAGCGACGGAGTGACCGAGATGCGTACCAAAATCAGTCCATCCTCTCAATATCGGCTCATTTTGATCTCCGGCTATCCTCTGGATAGCCCGCTCCGCGAAAGGCAGAGAGGTGAATAGGGCGACGTCTGTGGCGAACGGCGTACCAGTATGCAAGAGCAATCGGGACACAGGCGAAAGATTGAGCGCAGGCATCGAACCTACTGCGCGATGGATAATTGAATAGCTTGCGCTGTGCAGGGCCGGCATGAAAAAGAAAATCGCACTCCCTAGAAGGAGCTCTTTGCTGTAATTCTCGAAAAGCGTCTTCTTAGGCTCGTACAAGGGCGCTTGACCCAAAGTCAGGGCGTATAGTCCCGTCCGCATGCTCATCGCAAAGGCTACGTTTCCGCTCACGGCAGCTGTAGCTTTTCGAGCAGTCCTATAGAAGCCTCGCAGTGCCATCCGATGCAGAGTCGCCTTAAAGACGGCGCTCATGAGGAGACGAGTGACTGCGGGAGTCGCTACTTTGGCTCCGGCCATGGACAGACCTCCGCTTGCCCACATTAAGGGCATGGACGCGAGTTGAAGCCCCTGCTCGACGTAGAATGGAATGAAGGTCTGGTGCTCCATCTTTTGGCGCAAATAAGTAGCGACCTCGGCCGATGGTCCCGCTTGAATGGTTTCCCTGCTTATTTCGGAGTCGTCGAGACGCGCTTCGAAACTCGGACAAGCGAATGTCAGATTGAACTCGCCCTCAATCAAGAAGGGGACCTGAGCAAAAATAGAGTAGCCTATGTTCGCTTTCATTCCTTTTTGCAGGAGACTCAAGCCAGGTACGGACTTGGCGTAGCAAGCGAGAGTCAGCCAATCAGCGGCCGTCAGGAAGTAGTTCCCCCGAATCGAATCCTGCTCCAGTGCCGAATTTTCGTCTTCTTGCGGTGAGGCAGCCTTATTCTGCTTCTCCCTAAATCCGATCGCGAGCTCTGCGAGCATGTCCTGTGACTTTTGAAGCAGGTGAATTTGGAAGAAGAGCGAATGAAATGACTTTGATGTCCTGGCCAGATACTTTTCCCCAGAGAGAAGTCGTTGATCGAGAGTCTCCCCCGAGAACGGACTCACTCGGTTCTTGTCAAAGCCTTGTTGCACCAAGGCTTCTCGAAGTGTGGTCTCGCGCAGATTCACCAACGTCTCGATCGAGCTTGATAGGTCGCTCACCGGCAACCCTAAGGACTGAGATGCCTTTAGGGCAAGGACGTTAACCATGTTCAGCCAGTCCCGCCTCCAGGGCAGATAGGACTCGACATCTGCAAAGGTCGTCCCCATGATCAAGCTCACTGAGAGGGCTTCTTCGTCGTACATTGCGAGGCTGATATGTTCCTGGATAAAAGCACCGATGTCAGTCTGATCACATCGGTTTAGGTAGGCTTTTAAGGCAAGGAGCCCTAAATGGGTTGCCGTTGCTCCATTCACCAGTTCAGTGGCGAGCTGGTCCAGATCAGGTTCTCCCGCTGATTGCTGACCGTGCGCTGCTTTTTGTCGTTTGAGTTCAGAGGTGAGCGCCCTTCGAGTTTGAGCGATACAGTCGCGGCACGACAGCTGGAGATAGGCACTGTCGATTTGCTCGATATCGGCCTTCATCTTTGAGATTTGCGAGGCGATGAGCCGAGGGGGGAGGCCCTGGTCTTTGCGATCTCGCATCTTTGTTTTGGAGTAGAAGTTGGCAAAGGCTTTCAGGGCACTTTGTTTGTAGACTATGAGCTTCGAGGAAATCTCGTACTCTCGCAAACCAGAAAAAATCCGATCTGATATCTCGCTGATTTTATCGGGAAGGACTTGGACAAAGTCCCCGAGTTCGAAAGCAATAGCTAGGCATTCGGGAAGATCTGTGCAGGAGAGATCTTTCCTCTCGAAAAAATTTGAAGAAAACTTTTCTGCATCGTCGTCCCTGCCCATTGCTTGAAGCGTTTTCATCGTGGTTCGCGCGATAGTCATGGAGAGGACGGGGTCGGACTCTTCGAGCGCCAATGAATGCATCTTTTCGAGAATCCCTTGGATGGATTCACGGACTGCAGTGTCTTGATTTGATTCTTCTTGAGAAGTGAACAGCCTGATCGCTTCAGCCTGGTAGAGTTCGGCTCGAATAGCTGAGTCTAGCTCTCCTTTCTCAAGGCTTTTGTGGAGGCCGTTTGAACGGGTGGTGGGAAGCGAAGTTTGGGCCACAGCGCCAGAGGCATGAGCGAGGAAAGTCAGGACGGCGAGTGTGAACCAAAGTATTCGCATTATGGTTTACCTACGCCTGGAGATTTGCATTTCTCGGAGATTCAGTCTCCCCTCGCGGATAAATGGGATTTCGACGATCAAACTGCGGCCTTGGTTACTGGCCTTCGAGTAAAACTGGTCCAATGCAGAATTGAGTAGCGCATTTTTCTCGAATAGCGCGCGGACTCCTTGCAATTCGGATCCACCCAAAGCCAGGCTGGGTGCATTAGATCCCGCAAGAGGGTCGCCCCGGAGAGACTTGAGGGTCGCGCTGAGTACACGGGATAGTGCAGAGTCCGCAGTTTGAACACCCTTGATGGAGACCTCGTAGCGCCCGGATTCTTCGCCCGCTCGAATCTCTAGGCTCAAGTTGCCCCTCTTACCGGAGAGCGAGAGATGGGAGAGGCTCTCGTGAAGACCTGTCTTGATAGCGAGCGACACGTTCTTTTGCTTGGCCACCGAAGCCTGGCTATTCGGATCGGCGGTCCAGCCCAGAGAGACCGAATCGGTCTTGGCTCCAGTTACGATGAGATTTGCCCGTTTCTTTTGTAGCGCTTCGGCCATGAGGTCTCGAAACATCCGCACGCGCTCAGCGTTTTGGGACACGGCACCATTGGCCATTGTTCTAGCCAGCATCTTTACCCTCTCGACATTTGCGAAAAGGGAAACGATGTTGGCACCCACTTTGCCAAGCTCTTCCTGGGTGGGCAATCCTCCTAATAGAGTGTTCGACGGCCCAGCCAGTCGGATGCCGGGTGCGAATATGTGTTCTCGAGCGTAGCGCGTGGACTTTTGGTCCGGGAAAGCCTCGGGATTGGGAGTTTCCCGGATTTCCCAGACTTTTTCGAATGCTTTTCCTTCG
The DNA here is from genome assembly GCA_964524175.1 of uncultured Bacteriovoracaceae bacterium. Lineage (GTDB taxonomy): Bacteria > Bdellovibrionota > UBA1018 > UBA1018 > UBA1018 > CAZGCK01. The sequence goes on from CAZGCK010000169.1 coordinate 3,422, forward strand.
TTGAGGTTCTTGAGGAGTTTGGGCAGCTCAGACTCCAGGCCGGTGGCATAAATCACTTTGTCGAAGTTAGTTCCTTGCGGCAGAGGATCAAGAAGTTCGATATACTTTTTAGTTACATCGTTCCCAAATAGATTCAAAAATTCGGAATACCGTTTGGCAGACAGAAATTGGCCAGCTTTACCAAAATCGGTGGTGTCCAGCTTGAGGCGATAGTTTCTAGGCAACTCGAGAGATAATTTGCCATCAGCTGTCGCTTCGATTCCATCTACCGCGCTGGTGACTGGAATCAGCTGACCACTATTGAGTGCTTGGGCGATCGATGAGTATCTGGAGCGAGCCTTGTCTAGAAAGCTCTTGCAGTCTGCAAATCCCCCATCTTTGACTTCCCCGACGACCCAGTAGATCTTACCCACATTACCGACTTGAGCCACGTCTTCTCTGTATGCCCCTTCGGGGGCCTGCCGGATCAGGAACTCGTTGACGACGGCCCCAGAGTCACCTCGCCCAATAACCGCGACGGTTTTTCCGACAAACTCTTGGTAAGGGTGTTTTTCTGCCGGGTCGCCAATTCGGTCTAGGAGATCGATCGCTGACTCGATTCTAGGAAGGCGACTTTGTTTCTTGGCGTCTTCAGCCTCTTTTTTGATGAACGCCTGAGAGGCTTCATCTCCGAATGCCTTGGCTTTGCCTAGGCCACTGATAAAAGTGATGTTGCTCGTGATTACCGGGAAAACCTTGTCTGAGTTGAGGTCGCGCAGAAACACTACATACTTGCCGTCGGGAGAATCGATTTTCGCGATGGCCTGAAGGTCGGTTTCAAGTAGAGCAAGAGAGGATGAGAGAAAAGCACCCACCGACGAAAGCTCGCCAATCGCACCAGCTTCGACCCATCGGGTGGCCTTGAAGTCAGGGGTGCCGACAATGTCATGTAGGTTGTTTAAGTCGCCAGACCCTGGCGAGCCTCGGCGACCTTCGTACTTGCGGTTGGTCGAGTTCATCCGGAAGGCAGAACCTACGTCAGCAAATGTACCACCTGGTTTTGATCGGCGGTCGATGGCGAGAATCGTGGCCTCGGGGTTTGTTTGTGTGCGCTCTTGAAGATAGGCGGCAGACTCGGGACCCAGTCCCACTACTAGCTCCGAGACGACAAGAGGAGAGTCGATCTTGGAACTAGAAAGCCGCTCCTTGATGGTGTCGGAGACGACTGTCATTTGGGCATTGATGGTTGAAACCACAAGGGATCGGGTTTCTTCGTCTTTGAAAAGAGTGGCTACAATGCTTCGTGAATAGCGGTAAGCAGGGGAGATCGGCGTAGAGTGATTGAAGAGGATCTTGTTGCGATCTTGAAGCGTATCTAAGATCAACTCTGAGATGGGTCCCTCGACAGACATCGATTGCTGTAGAATGGGAAGCAAGATGGCTGTTCTGGAGCGACGAATTTCGTCAGCTTGATCCGAAGCGCTGTCTGCAAATACAAGAGTTGAAAGCTGCGCTAGAATGAGCGGAAATGACAATAAGCTGGCGGACGCCTTGAGTTTTTCTTTCATGGTCTCTCCTAAAGAAAACACGCGATTAACTCAGTGCGTCAATTTGCACAAGTGATTAACGCCTGGAGTGTTCGCGCTTCTGGCGATTATGCCGACTCCACAGTCCCTTTTTTCTTCTTCCGACTTCTGAATCGTCTGCCGCAATAAATTGCGCACGATCCGATTCCGATTCGCGCATCACGGATCGCTAATGAGCGCGCCAAGCGTGCCGGTGCCATTGTTTATTTTCTCCAAAATCCCATTCATATTCTAAGACAGCGTCTTGAGGTGCAATTCATCAAGCTCCTTGTTGAGCTTCTCAGGCGCAGCGCCCATGCCTTTGGAGGTTGTGGTCGCTGCCTCGAGTGAGGATGAAGTATTTATCTCCCAAAACTCCTTGCGTGGCGATCTGAACAGAAGAATCTGTGCGAACCCAATCGGCTTGCGCGCGCGATCTGGAAAGAGACGAGGACGTCGCGTTTTTTGAGATCGAAGTCGACCATTTCGACGATGCCCACTGGAGGCCATCCATCACGATCTTGGCTCCGTTCACCAAGCCGTCGACCATGGGAAAGTGGGCATAGATCCAGGCTGAGCTGCCCTGTAGGGCGCTCATTAGCGATC
>CAZGCK010000170.1:0-5206 GCA_964524175.1 uncultured Bacteriovoracaceae bacterium
GAGCAACAGCGCCATCCAGACAAAGAGCGCGACCCAAAGCCATTTCGTTTTACGGCGTGCCATCGCGCACCATCTAATCAAGGGCGCCATTGCGAAGCAAGGCGGATTCGCACACAATAGGGGCGATGACAAGCAGCTCACAGAGAATGGATAAGCGGCAGTTGGTGGTTCAGATCCAAACGCATTTAGCCCAAGAGCTTGCAGGACTTCTGCCTGAGCTCAATGCTGCCGAAAAGGAAGAGCGCCCCGTGTCGGCGCAGGTAGGTGAGCGTGTTCAAGAGATTCAGCGTCAATTGACCATGTATAAGTTTCTGCCGCTGAGGGATTTTACCGAGAGCGATGTCGTGTGCCCGGCTTCGCTCGTAGAGCTACAGTTGGGTGAGCGTCGAGCCTACTATTTTGTCGTCCCCAACGGGGGAGGGTTGGTGATGCGCGTAGGAGGAGAGCCGTTGCAAGTGATCACTCCTCAGTCTCCGCTGGGTGATGCGCTCCTGGGCAAAAAAGTAGGTGATCCGGTGAGCGTCGCGACTCAGGGCGCTCCTCGCGAGTATCGAATCTTGTCGATTCGGTAGTTTAAAAGCGACAAGTAGACCCAAATGCAGACTACTTGCGAATCGGTTCAAGCCCTAGCGCCTGCCTGAGTCCCTTGCCCGTCAGCAGTCGGGCCGAGCTCGTCGCCAAGCGATGAGAGAGTTGGTAACTGCGCAAGATCAGCTTGCCGTTGAGCGTAGGGTAGATCTCCGTTTTGCCTCGTTCCAGTCCGCCAACGATCTCTCTTGCTGCAGCCTCAGGAGACTCGACCAGAAAGTTGAGCGCGTCTGGCAACGCAAAATCCGGATCGGTATGCATGATCGGCGTGCGAACAAATCCTGGTGCGACGAGCGCAAACTGAATGGGTGAGTGGGTCAGCTCATGTTCGATTTGCAGCGCGCGCGTGAAACCGACGACCGCGTGCTTGGAGGCCGTGTATGCGGCCATGTATGGAGCAGGCACTAGGCCGTTGATAGAGGCGATGTTGGCGATCGTGCGCCGAGCTCCCGTCGCTTGGGCTTCTTTCTCTCCCGCGGCCATCACTTCAAGCGCCGCCCGAGTGCCATAGACGACGCCATCAAAGTTGACTCGCATCACGCGGCTGAATTCGGCGGATTAACAGCGATCAAACGGACCCATCTCGACGGTGCCTGCGTTGTTGATCCAGATCGAAGGCGCGCCTAGCTTTTCGGCGATTTCGCGAGCTGCCCTCCAAATAGCCGTTTCGTCCGTCACATCTACAGTCCATGTGTAATCATTGAGTGGAGGGGGTAAGGAACTCAACCCTTGTTTGTCTAAGTCGAGGGCAGCCACGCGGGCGCCACGGCCCAGATACTCGAGAGCGAGAGCCCGGCCAATGCCGGACGCGGCCCCTGTGATGACGACTAACTTGTTTCTAAGCTCGGTCACGAGACACTCCATTTTAGATGGGGGACTTCATCGTCGAGCCAGCGCGCACCGGTTTCGTCGACGACTAAAATTTCTTCGAACTTTGCCCCAAATGAGGCGCCGGGGCCATTTGCCGTACCCAGGTGAGGCTCGATTGCCCAAAGTCCCAGCTTCGAGCCTTCGTGCTCGGGCCCCAGAAGCTCAGGTAGCAGTCCGCGCGAGAATAAAGCCCAGTACGCGTGGAGGCTAAACGGGATCGTCGCCCCAGGAATCCTGCCCTCCGGCATGCGATGTAGGCGATGCGCGAGCACGGAGAAAGGATAGGCTTTGTGCCGATTCAAGAAGCCCTCGGCTCGAATGTCTTCGTCGATCTTTGTCCAGATCTCTTGAGTGGTCAGCTCCGACGCAAAAAGTGCCGGTAGCTCGCGCCTGAACTTAAGCAGTAGTTTTTGAGCGCGTTCGAAGTCGGGGTTCTTCACTCGGCAGAACGTATAGCCGATGTCTGCGGCGTATCCGTCGAGGATAGGTGCGGTGTCGAGAATGGCGACATTATCGACCCGATAGCGCCGCTTATCGCTTGGCAAAAAGTCCAAGACATTGCGGAGACCTTCAAATCCGCTACGATCTCCAAACCAAGCAAATGACTTGTGAAAAAAAACATTGACCCCATGATCCTGCAGCCACGTATCCATTAGCTTAGCGGTTTGCTTTTCGGTCCAGCCTTCTCGAATCTCGCTTGAGATCTGAGTCGCGCATTCGTAAGCGAGGCGTTGGCAGCGCCTAAATCCTTCGAGCGCTTCGGCATCATAGTGAGTTTGTTGCCCGCGCAGCTTCTCGGCCACCTGAACTGCCGCCGCCGATGCCTTGCGGGCTATCGGATGGCTAGAGAGAAACTGGGTCAACCGATCGAAGGCGTTAGTGGTGCTCATGCTGAGATGCCTTTCGTTGTGTTGGCGCTTTAGGTGCCAACAAGTGCGGCCGGAGTAGGATCAGGAAATGGAATGCTCAAAGCCCCCATCTCATCTGCGAACCTTTGAGTTCTAGGATGAAACCTAGAATTGATCAACGCGCTGATGTAAGGCGTCGTCGTGACCAAGCCGCGCATGGCTTCGAGTGCCTCCTGAGGGGGGCGATCGCTCAGTTTTGTAAGCGCTCCCGCAAGTGTTGCGAAGAACTCGTGCTTGCCGGCTAGTTTCTTGAGCATCGTCAGGCGATGAAGCGAAGCCCCAGTCCAAAGCGCTTTGATGAGTTGCGAGGCCATAAGATCCGTCTTTTGATGGATGATACCCACCGCTCCCTTGCGCTGGGAGACGAGCCACTCGATCATCAGGTACGGAAAAGGAGCATGGCGCACTTCTTCCTCAAAGTGCTTTTCGTGCAGCTCGAAGTAGAGCGGGTCAATCTTTTCGCGAAATGGTTTGATCGATCGATACAGGAGCAGAAACTCCTGCTCCACCTCGGCGACGGTCCACCAAAAAGCATTGCCGCCTGTCTCGAGGTTTTTCTTGAAGATCCATTCGGTTTTCGTACCCCCGACTTTAGGCAGGATCGCTTTGAGATCTTCGGGGTCGACGCCGGTTTCCTTGGCGAACTTCTCCAAGTAACGATGGAAGGAGGCAGTATGTTTTTCCTCTTCCACAAAAAAGTTCTCTCCGAGCTGTTCGAAGCCTCGGTTGAACTCCCTTTTTCTGACAAGCTCGTCCCAAGCGAACGGCTTGAACTTCAGTAGGCAATCTTCCATCTCGCAGATCGAGGCGGCGATGGTAAGCCCCATAGCTTGAGAAATGGCCAATCTTTCATCGAGGCTTGCTCCTGGAAAGAACAGAGCTTTTTGATCCAGCGGAACTAGAAGCTTGGACAGATTGATCGAAGCGTTCCAATCAAAACTTTTTTCGAGGTCCCAGCCCTTTTCCTTTTGAATTCGGGTGAGACGACTTAGTGCGGCATCGTCGTGTAATGAAATCCCTTTCATGTTCCGCCTTTCATTTTTCGCGAACGCCTTTCCGTGGCAACGCCCTCTAGAGTTAAATTTTAATGCATATTGCTGTCGGGGGGAAGGGGGGGAGATTGGGAGCGATATCAGGTGCATGCATCGGAAGGTAATACTCCCCGAAGGTAGGGTGTTGCGTGAAATTGACTTTGCGCATTATGCGTGGGCCCGTGGTACGGCAGCCGGATGCATCATTTGGAAGCGTTGTTGAAGCGTTTTGGAGTTCTGGCTGGCGTCTTAGCGATTTTCGCAAGTTTTAGTTCAGAGTGTGTTTGGGCGGACGAAGGCGATATTGAAGTGCTCAATCGTCAGAGTTTTACGGTCTCTGGCACTGATGCCCAGAGCCGCGTCGATGCGGCGATTGTTCGCATTGCGGATATTTTGAGGGCCTACCGCCCAGCGAGCGTCGGTTACTCTAATTACTTAGTTGTGGATGCCGGCCCTCAGTCCTGGCCGCGTATGAGCTTTCTCGCAGACGTTGCAGTTTTTGGGATTCACCAGAAGGGCGTTTTGATCGCCGATGTGAGTTACAAAGCAGCTGAGTGTGCGAGGGGCTGGCGCGTGACGATGGACCTGCGCGAATCGGATCCTAAGATTTCCAATCAGATCAGCAACTACATCGTCGAGCTTTGTCCGAAGATCACCACTGCTGATGGCGTAGTCTTTGAGACAAGTGGCACGATGATCGAGGGACCTCGGTACAAGTTTCCCTTTGGCCCGGCAGCGCGAGGTATTTTTACGTCGCAGCTCAAAGCAGTGATTCAGGGGTTGATGGACTGTTTGGCGCGCTGATGCCGTGCTAGGTTGAGGAGCATGCCCAAGACCGCTACTCCGTCCAGACTGCTTTTGCGCTTGCTTGACGGTTTTTTTCTACTGCTCGCGGTGGGTGCGCTCTACCGGCTCTTTCTAGCAGGTGAAAAAAACTGCGAAGACTTTCGCGTCTATTGGAAAACAGCCCAGGCATGGGTTTCCGGAATCTCTCCCTATGTGATTCGCTCTGAGGATCATGGGTTCGTCATCAAGTATCCACTATGGGTGCTGCCGATCTTCTTGCCGCTGGCCCCGCTGACTTATGAGCACGGCCGGTATTTTTGGTATGTGCTCGAAGTGGCGTGCCTGGGGTACTCCATTTGGTGGACGATCGCGCAGGGCGTGCCGAGGCGTATGGCGATTTTCATTGCCTATCTCTATTGGTGGATGTGGCAGTCGCATTTTTCTGCGGGTCAGGTAGAGATCTTGCTTCTCGTAGTGGCCCTGTGGGCCTGTCCGTTAGGCTCGCGCTCGGGTGTAGCGACGCAGGTAAAACCGTCGACTTGGTCGACGGCTTGGAAGGATGCACTTCTCGTTTACTTGGTCAGCATCAAGGTTTTCTCTCTGATTACGCTGACGGGAATTTGGAAACGCTTTCTTAATGCTCGAGTTCTACTTGCGGGGGGCGCGATCTTTATCTCGACCCACGTGATTTTCTTGCTGGTGTATTGGTTGGGCGGCGGATTTCATGGCCAAAGCGCGAGCACGGTCTTGATTCAGCTCTACCAGGAGTGGTCGCGCGCAGCTGCAAGTGGTGGCTCGGAGCTAGGACTCGAAGTGATTCGTGGGCAAGGCAACCACGGATTTACTGCGCTGATTTTGCGCACGTTGGATGTAGATCACCTCAATGCTCGAGCGGACGCGTTAGTGGCGTCGGGGCTCGCGGTGAGCTTGGCCGCGATTTGGCATCGCCTATCTAAGATTTTGTCGGAGCCCGAGCGCTGGGTGGGTTGGATCGCGCTTGGAGTGGTGATTCATCCGTTGGCT
>CAZGCK010000170.1:5216-5543 GCA_964524175.1 uncultured Bacteriovoracaceae bacterium
TATCCGCTCTGTGCGTTTGCGTTTGCCCGAGCGTGTGAGACGCGCAGGCCTGGGTTGATTTTCTTAGCGCTACTGGGAACAAGCTGTATTGGCCTTTTTATCCCCCAGGTTATCGGTAAAGAACTTGTAAAGCCGCTTGAAATGGCGGGCGTGAAGGCTTGGGGTGCGGCGATTTCTGCGGCGGTCTTACTCGCGTCGGTGAAGGTTTTGAGACGCGAGGGGCAGCGGGCCTAGCGCGGGTGAGAGTTCTGGGGCCGACTTTCGGATTCTTTGTAAAAAATATTTTATAGTGAATAAATAACTTGAGGGCGTCTCCCTAAAGAGGTC
>CAZGCK010000171.1:0-5472 GCA_964524175.1 uncultured Bacteriovoracaceae bacterium
CTTGCTCCCCAAGGTGCCGGGCCGTGCCTTGGCGTTTTCGTACCGTACTCTCATGGACGTATCCTCATGCTAGAGCCATTCATGTTCTGACTTGGCTTTGAGCCGTCTCCAGCGCAGATCGACTTCTGCTTCTAGACGTTCGAGCGCGGGCTGGTACTCTGGCCGGAGCAAGTGCTGCGACTTGCCCATCATGGATAGCCATTCAGATAGAGGCACCCGCTTGCCCTCCCGTTCGGGATCATAGGTGAGGCGCGTTTTTCCGTGTTGGACGTCGTAGAGTGGAAAGAAGCAACTATCCGTCGCTTTCTGAAGGATTTCGAAGCCCCGCTTTTCCTCGCTCTTCCAATTGAGGGGGCAGCTAACCAGAATTTTTCCGAACGCGAACCCATGATGGCGTGCGTACCATTGGGCCTTGGCGGCTTTTTGCACCAAGTCCGTGGAGCTTGGACTCTCGATCGCGGTAAAAACATAAGGCACCCCCACGGCCGCCAGGAGCTGAGGAGTATCGCGGTGATGAAACCGGTGACCAAAATCCGTTTTTGGATTAGATCCGGTCTCGCTTGTGGCCGTGCGGTGTCCAAAAGGCGTGCTGTAGCTGAGCTGGCCCCCGGTATTCATGTAACCCTGGTTGTCGTACTCGAGCACGATCATGCGGTGATTGCGGACTGCGGTACCCAAGGTTGGGCCCAAGCCGATATCCATCCCCCCATCTCCCGTGACCATCACGAACGTCATGTCCTCGCTGCTCGGAATCTCGCCACGTCGCTTTTTTTCGTGAAAAACCTCGCTCAGACCTGCGAGCGTGGGTGCCCCATTTTGAAAAAGATTGTGAAGATAGGTCACGCGATGCGCGCTAAACGGGTACTCCGTCGTGACAACCATCGCGCACCCCGTGTGATAGAGCACGACAACATCACCTTCAATTCCCTTGAAGAACTGATCCAAACCGGAAAAAATCCCACACCCAGGACAAGCTCCGTGTCCCGGAGCGATCCGCTTGGGTCTTAGAGTCAATTGACCGGGATCCAAGACCTGGGCTTCAACCCAAGCCAGGCTCTTTCCTTTCGCTGGGTGCTCCACGATCTTAGAAAGAACTACAGATGCCTCCTCGCGGCTAATCGGCTCAAGAACGCGCGGCGGGAGCTTGCGACCCTCTCCAGCGCGAGTTCCCAGAAAACCAAACGCTGGCACACTTCCGGGTGCTTCGCGCATCGTGACGGCCTCTTGAATCATCACGCCAGCGTCTAGCTCGGTGAAGTCCATGCCTCCCAGCCCATAGACACGGATAGCGACATCTATGTCACAGTGATGGTCTGCCAGCAGCACGCCTTGAACTTCGTGACTGATCGGCCCACCGGATGATCCCGGCGTATCCGCTCGCTCACCCACAACCAGGGACTGAAGTTGATGCGTCGCTTTCTGCAAAGCCTCGAACGGGAACGGACGCACGAGATTGGGCCGAATGAGGCCCACTTTCTTGCCTTCCGCCCGCGCCTCATCAATCGCGTCTTTGGCGGTCTCTGCCGCCGAATTGAGAAGAAACACGCCTGCCGTTGCATCCTCCATCCCGTATTGTTCGATAGCCGGGTAAGATCGTCCCGTCAGCGTTTCGTATTCCGCCGCGATTTGATCATAGACAGTGCGCGCGCGCTCGTGAGCCTGATGGAGTTGATATGTATTATTCACTAGATCCGGGTCATTCATGTATGGGCCAATCGTCACAGGGTGGCGAGGATCCAGGGCATTCACACCCTCGGGCCGTGGCCCCAGGAAACGTTGAATAGCTGCGGTATCTTCGAAAACCTCGAGAGCTTGGCGCTGATGGCTCGTAAAAAAACCGTCGCTCACCACCATCACCGGCACCCTTACGTCAGGATGTTCCCCCAAGCGCACGGCTAGGATATTGAGGTCGTAGACCGCCTGCGGATGCGAGGCCAAAAGGATGATCCACCCCGTCTGCAACGCGAACATGAGGTCCGAGTGGTCGCAACGGATGTCCAAAGGCGCGCTCACGGAGCGGGTCACTAAGTTGAGAACCATCGGCAGCCGACTTCCAGCCTGAGCCGGGAGTTGCTCCAAGCTATAGAGCAGGCCGTTAGCACTCGTTGCATTTAGGACCCGCGCTCCGCCGGTTGATGCGCCAAAACATGCGCCCGCCGCTCCGTGCTCTCCGTCCGCAGCCAGCAATACAGTATCGAGCTCACCGCGCGCGTTCATCCCCTGGATAAGCTCGGCGATTTCCGTGGAGGGGGTGATTGGGTAGTACCCCATGAAATGAAACCGAATACCTCGGGCCGCTTCGGCGACGGCCTCGTTTCCAGTCAAAAGCTTCTTTAATTGCTTAGCTTTCATGAGTGACCTCGGTATCTGTATAGACTGGGTAGCCAACCTCGGTGGTGGCCACTTGAAAACGGTCCACCTGTGAACGGGCTCGATTCTTAGTCGTGTCGAGCCCGGAGCGAAGCGCACCCACTGGGCAAGCCTCGATGCACTTCTGACAGGCTTTGCAATAGCGGTAGTCAATTCCCTGGAGATGAGGCACGCCCACCTGCTGTTCGGGCCGAACACGATCCCCGTCGGGCAAGGTGATCGTGGATTCTTCAAGAACTGTTTTCTGCCAACTAAAACAAAAATCCGGACAAACCATATCGCAGTACCCGCAGTGGATACAAAGCTCATGGTTGAGAATCGGGATCGAGCCTTTGCGAGCATGGCTCAGATCGCGCAGGATGCTGTTACCAGGATTAGCGATCACTCCTCCTAGGGGAGCGTTCTCGTAGCCCAAAGACGGAAGCCGCGACCGGACAAGCTCAGCGCCGGATTGAGAAATATCGTAAGGAAGGATTCGAACGTTTCGATAGCCCTCCTGCATCGCCACGAGATTGCGTGCGAGGACTTCCGCCTTGAGATCGGAAAAAAAACGGGCGAAGGCGGTTTTGAGCACATCGAAGCCGATTTCTGGGGTCAACTTGAGTAGTGCGCCCAACAACACAGCATTGATCCCCGAGCCACGCTCGAGCGCAATTGCCGATGCGTTGACCGTCGCCACTTGAGCCGCCTTGAAGCCTGCCGGAAACAGAAGGTCCCTGGGCGCGAGGGCCGAATTGACGAGAACGCCAAGAGCGGGGTGACTCCCTTCGGTCGCAGTAACGGAATGATCCAGGAGCGATTCATGAAAGATCGCCAAAACGTCTGGTTTTAGAATCGGTGAAGCTGAGCGAACGGGGCGACCATCGTCGCGGTACCGAACGGAAGAGCGAACCGGGGAGCCGCGCTTCTCGGACCCGAAGCTCGAAAAATGGTTTCCCGCCCAGCCCAATTCAATGACTACGGCTTCTGCCAGGATCTTTCCGGCCGAATTAGCGCCTTGCCCGCCAATTGCCTCCAAACGCACGTCTCTCTTCACGCTTATCCCTCCGAAAATTTACCGGACGCCATCAGTGCTTCGGGATGGGCGTATGAATTTTAGTTCAGCACAAGGATCGACACAAGGTGAAGGTCCACTTCTAGCAGCTGCCGAATAGAAAAGGCCGTAGCAATCATTCGGTAATACGTAAATTAACAGACTATATCAGTTACGATAAGGGTCTCTCCAAGCTTTTGGGGAGGCCTGCTCCTGCGTTCACTGCTCGATTGCCAGGTCCCCAAAGCGAGATCGCCGTCGATTACCGGAATGGTTTCGGTAGTTCGAGTGATCATGCTGCGCAGATGTGAAAGCATGTCTTCGAACCCATCAAGCGTGTGACAGCACATACATTGGTTGCCTTCGCACTCGGCGCTAGAGACAATGTGTGAATCGTTGGGTTAACTCGCTTCAATTAGGCGTTTCGCTAATGTAAGACGTTGCTATGAAAACAGGCTATTTTTCTCCTGCTCTTTTGGCGCTTTTGATTTCAGTAAATTCTTTCGCGGCCGACGCCAAGAACGCGCTTGAGAAGATTGAGGCCTCTCGAGCTTCGGGAAAAATCTCTGAGTTTGATGCGATGGGTCTACGTTGGCTGGCGAGCTTGTCTGAAAGTACTCTGCCCACCGAGTTTGTTTCCGACTCGGGCGCGGCCGCCGCAACCCCTTTGGAGCGTCGTGAAACGGCCGACTCGCTAGCGCGAGAAGTTCAAGAGCAATTGCCAAAGATGTCGCTCGACGTGGCTTCGCGGGTGTATCTCATGCTCCTGCCCCCGCCGTATCGCCCCTCACAGACGCAGTTCAAGACCTTTTTGGCGGCCGATCCGATTCCGGTGCCCTCCGAGGCGCCAAGTCAAAACTGGGCCTATCTCGATAACGTCGCCGAAGGACTGCGCGTTTGGTACCTCAAAGACAGCGCTCCGCAACTTGCAGCGGCTTTGAGGATTCTCAGAAATTTGTCGGGCACTTCGATGCCCGCGCTCAAAGGGCTAATGGGGCGAAGCCATATTTCGGACGACGATTCGTCTATCGGGCGACGGCTTCTTGTGCAGGCGGGCATTGAGCGCGACATGCCCAACGGTGGTGACGGCAAATTCGACGTCTATCTCTTTGAGCTCGATGCTCTACCCAGCGGTTTAATTCCGCTGGCGTGGGTTTCGCCCTATACGGCTACCAGCGGTGCATGCCCGGCACGAGCGGGATACATGGGCGTCGACCTCAGCTGGGCCTTGAACGCGCCCGAAACCGATCTGCGAAGTGTGCTCGCTCACGAGTACATGCATGCAGTTCAGTTCGCGTTTCCGAAGCGAGAACATTGCACCAAATATTCTCTGATGAACGAAGGTGTTTCCGATTGGGCGATGCACTTTGTTTACCCGAAAGACGACTACGAGCATCTGACAGGTGCCATATTTTCAAGTAACGGGCTCATGAGTCTGCAAGACACCGATTACGACTCGTGGCCTTTTTACTTCTACGTCGCCGAGCTTCTGGGCAGTGACAAGATTCGCGCGATCTACGCCGCCACTGCGAACCATTCAGCCATGAGCTCGGTTGACGAAGCTCTAACCGGTGGCTTCAAAAAGCATTGGCTCGAATACGCGGTCTATGAGTGGAATCAAGAACCGGTCATGGACAGCTTCAAGCAGTGGGACCGCTATCGCATCACACCGGGGCGCGGAAATGCGGCGAGCAAGCAGCAGATCCCGCCGATGCCCGTAGAGCTCGTAACGTTGAATTCAGATGGCTATTTTCGCAAAGAACTGGCGCTCAAAATGGGACCTCTCACGCGCGAATTTTACCCTTTTTCGATCAAAGACCCCGAGGTGCGGTCGATTGCGATCGAGAATCCAGTATTTGGCGCGAGCTCCTACGTTCGAGCCAAAGCCCTCGTGCGCCGCAAAGGAAGCAATGCGATGCAGGAGCTGGTCTGGGCCGACGACAACAGGAGAGAGTACCAGTTCTGTCTCGATCCGCGCGCTCCGGAAGATGAGCAGATCGAAGACATCGTGATCGTCGTGACGAACTATAGTTTCGGTTCAGGCGCCAAGACCCATCGGCGAGGGCCGG
>CAZGCK010000172.1:0-293 GCA_964524175.1 uncultured Bacteriovoracaceae bacterium
ATCTGGGACGAGTCCAAGATTAAATCAAAGAAGATGGGATTGCTTGAAGCAGTTTCGCGCGGCTCCGAGATGCCGCCGAGGTTTTTGATCGCGCGCACGGGATCTCCTAAGAATGCCAAAGCAAAGACGCTCTGCCTTGTGGGTAAGGGGGTGACCTTCGATACAGGAGGTGTCAACCTCAAGACTGGCGCGTGGCAGGAACTTCTTTGGATGAAAAAAGACATGGGCGGTGCAGCTGCCGTTCTTGGCGCGATGCTAGCGATCTCCCGCCTCAAGCCTTCGCTCAACGTAAT
>CAZGCK010000172.1:397-2179 GCA_964524175.1 uncultured Bacteriovoracaceae bacterium
GCTGATGCCCTTCATCAGGCAAAGCTCGAGAAGGCGGATTACATCGTCGATGTTGCGACCCTTACAGGTGCGTGCCAAGTAGCGCTCGGCGCTTATCACTCGGGACTTTTCTCAAACAACGATCTCTTCCAAGAGCGCGTGCGAAAACTGTCTGTAGCGGCTGGCGAGCCTGCCTGGCCGATGCCGATGTCTCGTCGCTACGGGGATGAGCTCAAGTCGCGTTTGGCTGATCTTTCTAACATGGGCAAAGACCGTATGGGTGGCGCGACTTTAGGCGCTAAGTTTCTTGAGAATTTTGTTGGCGAAACGCCTTGGTGTCACCTGGATATCGCGGGCACAGTGGATCTTGGGGAGCCAGCCTCTGCATTGGCTCAAACGTCAGCAGCGGGTCGGATGGTCGACACGCTGACTCGTCTCGCGTTGACAATTTAAAAACTGGTCCCTCGGCCTTTTGATTTGTTGATGTTGAATTAAAGATGAGGATGAGAGCGACTCGAGGGAATTTTGCGGAGTACACAACGTCGGGGTTTCAGACACTACAAGGGTTCTCTGAGCAAAGATTCGGCAAGTTGTTAAAGTTAGCAGCGCTGACTTTAGTCGTTCTTTTTTTCGCAACTGAGGCCTTTGCTTCTCAGGTGGCGCGGCGGTCACAGCCATCCTCTAGTCGGGAGACCTCAAAGAGCCAAGATTCTAGCTTGAAGCTCGCTCACGCGATGTTTTGGAAGGCGATTTCTCAAGAGGATGTAGCTCAGGAGTCGACTCTCGAGCGCTGTATCAAGCTGCTTGAGAACATCGTTCGAGAACAACCTAATAACGCTCAAGCGCATGCAGAGCTTGGGCGCGCGCTGGGTCAGTTGGGATTGCATCGAGGGGGCGGAGAGAAAATCAAGTTGGGCAAAAGGGTGAAGGAAGAAGGCGAGCTCGCGCTTCGAATTCAGCCCGATAATGCTCTCGCCTTAGCCGTAATGGGAAAGTGGAACTACGAGCTGGCTAACCTTTCGGGCATTGAAAGAAAGCTAGGCTCACTTTTGTTTGAAAGCATTCCTGAAGGAAGCTTCGATGCTGCTGCGGAGCTTCTCCGAAAATCAGTCAAAATGAATCCTAAAGAAGTTTATCATCAACTGATGCTAGCCAAGGCTCTGCTCAAAGCTGGCTTCACGGCTGAAGCGCGGACCACTTTAGAAGGAATGGCCAAGCTCGCTCCTCGAGAAGCTCCAGATCAAGGCTATCTCGCCGAAGCGGCGAAACTCCTTGAGGATCTCGGCAGGTAAACTTAAGCTTTCAGTCATGAAAAGCGTTCCCGCGCGTCCTTCACTTAATTTCGTGCTCCTTTGGGGGGTGCTATTTAGCATCCTGACAGTCATTTTGAGTCTTCCTCTCTATCGCCAGGGCTTGTCGGCGGTAAATGTCGATCAGTCGTTCGCCCTGATAGACTCCCAAAAATTTGAGACTGGAGAGTGGGCCGCTTTTTATTTTCGACATGGATATGGCGGAACGGCCTTGGGGTACGTCAAGGCGCTTTGGTGCTTGATTTGGGATCGAGTCGTGCCGAGCGCTGCTTCTGAATCCTGGAGCGGCCAACTGTTCTTCGTTTACTGCGTTTGCGCGGCGATGATGACCTTTGCGAGCGTAGCAGTCGCTTCCCGCTACTGCTCTCGATTGGGGACCTGGGTCGTAGGGTTGCTGGCGACGGTGGGCTTCTGCTTCTGGGATCAGAATTATGGAAACGAGTTTTATTTTACCTCTTTCTTTCTTTGTTGTGCGTTGCTGATTTGGGCCTCT
>CAZGCK010000172.1:2189-2614 GCA_964524175.1 uncultured Bacteriovoracaceae bacterium
GGGAGTGGATCGGTTTTTGTTCATCGCTGGTGCGTTCTTTTTAGGTCTTTATTTGTATATTTCCTTCTTTGATGGCGATTTCGGCACTTTTGACGGCATCCGAAAGCTTAAACTTGATGCTAATCCCAATCTGCCTTGGATCTTTCTTTTTTGGGGTGGTTTGTACATCAAGCTCAATTATCGAGATCTTGACCGACTCACGGCTAGTCTTTGGGTAAAGCGTGGCGCTATTTTGGCCGCTGGGACCCTTATGGGGATGTTTCCTGAGATTGTTGCCAAGAAGATCCACTCCAACCCAGTCGTGATGGATACCGGATTTAGATTCAACGGGTTGACCGAGCTTCTTTCAAATCTAATTCACTCTCCGATGAATTTTAGGGATGTCGTAGCGGGAGTGCCCACGATCGGTCAGCATTTTTCGGTCG
>CAZGCK010000172.1:2624-4313 GCA_964524175.1 uncultured Bacteriovoracaceae bacterium
AGACCTCTCGCAAGGATTCGGTTGCATGGCGATTGGTCGCGGCGGCTCCGTTCAATCTGTTTTTGTTTTGTGCGTTCTCGACCTACGCTACAGGGATCTCCCGATATCTGTTTCCGCTGTTTCCGGTACTGCTCATCGCATGTGGCAAGCTGGTAGATAGCATGCCTTCACGAACTAGGACGGCTCAGGCGCTGTTTGTACTGCTTCTCTTGGGTCATATCGGGTATCAGTGGCATGGCCAACTAGCCATCGCTCGAAACTTTGAGAGGAGCGGAGAAAAAGAGCGACGTCAGGAAATCGTGGCCGCCTGGAGGGCCGAGGGTGTTGAATTTGTTTTTTGCAATAAATACGATGAGTGTAATCAGTACGCTTTTGTGGGGGGAAATAGACCCGTTTTTGCTCCTCCCCTGCACTGGTTGATTCCTGAAAAAACACTGGAGCAAGCAAGGCAAGTCACGCATGCGGGATTTCAACTCGATCAATGTCCAGCGAGCTTGGATGAGAACGCCCGCTTTGAGTGGGCTGAACGGAAGTGGAAGCTCAGGTTTCTCAAGAAAGTTCAGGGCAAATGCCTGCTGATAGGGGATGCGTCGTAAGGCGAGCAGTGCATCGAGAGGCGTGAGGGAATTATTACTGGATGAGACCCACAAAAAGAGCTGCTTCAGTCGGAATAAATAATCTAAAAATAAAAAAAGCCCCTGGGTTTGCCCAGGGGCTTTTATTCGAACTGAGCGTTAGCTCTTAGTTCATTTTGATTTCAGCGCGGCGATTTGCAGCACGGCCTTGAGCAGTGGTGTTGTCGGCCACTGGGCTCGAATCAGCGTGCCCGGAGATCGCGATGCGGTCAGCAGCAACGCCGTTTTGGGTGAGGACTGCACTTACAGCCCGAGCGCGACGGCTAGAGAGGCTCTTGTTGAGAGCTTCTGCGCCGGTGCTGTCGGTGTGACCATCGATACTCAGCTTGAGGTCAGGAGCGGCCTTCATGGCTTGAGCGAGTGCTTCGAGTTTGTTCTTAGCAACAGGGTTCAACGTATCTCTGTTGGTTTCAAAGCGCAGTTCTTTAGCAAGATCTGCGAGTGCCTGGCGAGCGATGTCCGATGCGCTTTGTGGAGCCTGGGCCGCGGCCACTGGCTCAGCTGTTTCTTTCTTCTCTGCAGAAGAGCAAGCACCGAAAGTGAGGGCAAGAGTAGCGATGACGAGAGTGTTCAGTTTCATTTGGGATCTCCTTGGTTGGGTGAATCTAAACTGATTTAGTCCAGCAATCAAGCAAATGCTCTGGGTAAAGTGGGGGTGTGTTTATTTAATTATTTTAAATAGTTAGGCCTTAAATAGGACGTTTATTGGTCATAAGTAATAGTTGTTTATACTAGTATAGTTATGCATTTACCGGTTTCCTTGTGCGAACTGAAGGGACCTTGCCTATGAAAACAGCTGCTGGAGTGGGCATCGTGTTGTTGGTATCTCTAGAGTTGATGAGCGCTGTAGGATGGGTCAGCCCTGAGTTTAAGATGCCCGACGGTGATGTTGAGGCGATGAGATTGGAGATGAGTTCTGAACGGGGCATCCGGATCAGAGCCTATAACCGTTATGTTGCAACTTTGTTGTTAGCTCGTCTCAGAGCTGCCAACATTAAGTTTGGCACCGCCGAGAGCCTGACCGCTGGCTTAATTGGTGCCACGTTTGCCGAGG
>CAZGCK010000172.1:4357-5439 GCA_964524175.1 uncultured Bacteriovoracaceae bacterium
TCATCGAGTGTGCTTCGAGGTGGGGTGATGAGTTACCACGAAGAAGTCAAAATGGAGGTTCTCGGCGTCGGATCTTGCGCGCTCGAGCGTTGCGCGGTCAACGAGGAGACCGCGAGCGCCATGGCGGCAGGCGCGAGCCGAGTCCTCAAGTCGCAGCTGTCGGTTTCTGCGACTGGGTTCGCGGAGCCATTCAAAGAGCGTGGCTATGCGGCAGAATTCTTCTTGGGCCTAAAGATTGGAGATGCCGAGCCTGTGGTCAGGCATTTTGAACTAAGTCCTGCCCTCTACGAAAATTATGTGGGCTGAGCGTCCGACCCATCAGCGATGACTCGCAACGAAGCCCGCCTCTTGGTTGTGGCAGTGGCGCTGACAGAGGCTTACAAGGCCGTGACTTCATAGTAAGTGATTGAGGTTTAATCACTCGGGTGTTTGATTTCAGAACGAATTAGTCCTTGGTTTCAAAGGACTAGGTGACCTGGCAAGAAAGTATATACAGCAGTTTTGATAATCAAAAAGTTTCTATCCTGCAGCTTGTAGTGCTCCTTAAGAGACACTTCTCGAGTTCAGATTTTGAAAAGATTCTTGAGAATACTGCTGCCGCCAGAATCACACTGAGCTTTTGCACCTGTTTATGCAGATGAGACATCCTAAACAGATGAGCTGCGATAAGCTTTACTGCTGAGTGCATGAGATAAGCATCTTCGCTGCGTCAAACCCCTGCCTTGGCATCTGACCCACCCTTATGTTAGACGGAGATTCACGTACCCGTAGCTCAGTTGGATAGAGTGACGGCCTCCGAAGCCGTAGGTCGCTGGTTCGACCCCAGCCGGGTACGCCATTTTTGATTGTCTACCTTCGAATAGAATCACTGTTTTTTTGAGTGAGCAGAGATTTTAATATCCCGGCTGGAAGGTACGTCCCTGCGGGACTCTTTTGATCGCACCGTCGTCAAAACGCTTTGCGTTTTGCCGCAGTTGCGAGCCGGGTACGCCATTTTTGATTGTCTACCTTCGATTAGAATCACTGCTTTTTTGAGTGAGCAGAGATTTTAATATCCCGGCTGGAAGGTACGTCCCTGCGGG
>CAZGCK010000173.1:0-5359 GCA_964524175.1 uncultured Bacteriovoracaceae bacterium
GTGGACTCTTTAGGCCCGCAGGCATTTGCGTCTGGCCGTACTGATTGTCTCCCCAGCACTTGACGCCTTCGTCATCCAAGGCACAGGTGTGATACACTCCTGCGCTTAACTCACGGGGACTCTTTAGGTCCGCAGGCACTTGCGTCTGGCCGTAAAGATTGTCTCCCCAGCATTTCACGCCTTCGTCATCCAGTGCGCACGTGTGTCTATGTCCCGCGCTGATCTGGCGTGGACTCTTTAGGCCCGCAGGCATTTGCGTCTGGCCGTACTGATTGTCTCCCCAGCACTTGACGCCTTCGTCATCCAAGGCACAGGTGTGATACACTCCTGCGCTTAACTCACGGGGACTCTTTAGGTCCGCAGGCACTTGCGTCTGGCCGTAAAGATTGTCTCCCCAGCATTTCACGCCTTCATCATCCAGTGCGCACGTGTGTCTATATCCCGCGCTGATCTGGCGTGGACTCTTTAGGCCCGCAGGTATTTGCGTCTGGCCGAAATCATTGTATCCCCAGCACTTGATGCCTTCGTCATCCAAGGCGCAGGTGTGAGCTGACCCCACGGTCACTTCTCGGGGATTCTTTAGACTCGCAGGTACCAATGTCTGGCCGAAATCATTGTATCCCCAGCACTTGATGCCTTCGTCATCTAGGGCGCAGGTGTGACTCGCTCCCGCGCTCACTTTCCGTGGATTCTTTAGATCTGCAGGCACTTGCGTCTGGCCTGACTGATTGTCACCCCAGCACTTGATGCCTTCGTCATCCAAGGCGCAGGTGTGATTCCCCCCCGCGCTCACTTTCCGTGGATTCTTTAGATCTGCAGGCACTTGCCCCTGGTCAGCCCGATTGTCACCCCAGCACTTGAGGCCTTCGTCATCGAGAGCGCAGGTGTGATACCCTCCCGCGCTCAATTCACGAGGATTCTTTAGGCCCGCAGGCACTTGAGTCTGGTCATACTGATTGTCACCCCAGCACTTCACCCCTTCGTCATCCAGTGCACACGTGTGTTTATTTCCCGAGCTGATCTGGCGTGGATTCACAAGATTGAGAGGAACATCGATTTGCCCTTCTTCATTGTTTCCCCAGCACCAGACACCATCTTGATCTAATGCGCAGGTATGCTCGCTGCCTATTGCAACCTGCCGGAGTCCGCGAAACTTGTGCGGAGATAAGGGCTGCGAGCCGTACCCGGCACCAAAACACACCAACGTCTCTGCGCTGAATGCGCAGGTGCGGTTGTATCCTGCTACGACCCCTTGGATCGGAGTCACTGCGCGAGGAGAGGCTTGGGCTGCCTCCATGCCCCCAAGAAAAGATCCACACAGAAAAAATAAAAACCCCACACTCAAAACGCGCATCGTCAATCACCCCATCCCGCAAGCTGACATTTGATCCCAACAACCGTTGTGATCAAAGAACCACGCTCCTACAGTAGCCTGCAAGGGAGATCTGAGACTCTGTGGGGTGGGTGACCGGTCATGTCATGAGGGAGGCGAGGATCACTCCGTGTTTTTTCCTTTCTATCACCACGGCCAGTAGGGAGTCTCAACTCTGATCAATGTTCATTCAGTCGTGTGAATACGACGGCTCGATACTCCTAGTTGCTAGAACAAAACCAAATCTGAAACTGAGATACTTCAAACCTGTAGTGTTCACTCGGTGACTTTTCTGGGGTTAATGTATGTAGGCTTTAGTGTTTCGTAGTGACGCTTACGATTTCTACATGATCCATCAGCGTAGTAGACGCGACCCTCGCCGTTTAAGATCATTTCTGCCATTTTGAAGAGTTGTCGTTTTAATCTAGTGCTGTCGCAGGAGTGTATATGAGTATCCGCACATTTGCTCAAAAGTCGGTCTATGCCCTTGGATTTAACGGGCTCCCCTATATTATAAGAAACTGCTCTTTTGCCCGAGGTGATTCTCAGTATATCCCGTACGATCTCATCGTAGAGTTCGGGAGTGGCATAGCTCCAGCTCTCGATCACAGATGAGTCCGAAATGGCAAAATCCTGAAATTGTCCATCCCGATATGCCACGACTCTTTGAGACGCTCCCCATTCAGTTTTTTTGAAGACAACCTGTGGCTTTACTTTTATCCGGATCGGAATCTGGCCGTAATTAAATGTCGAGGCTGCTGATAGAGAAGTAAAGAGCACACCCGTCAATGCTTCAGCTCGAGGATTGGGACTCCCCACCCATCGTTGCCCATCCCTGAGTCTATTCTGGATGGTCTGCAGTTTTTCAATTGGACCCCAGCTATAGAGTACATCCGGAGAGCAGCGCTTGCTTAACCAAGTGTCATCGCCGCCGACGATCTTCCCCCAAGGTTCTTTCTGGCAAGAAAAGAAATAGGGAATACGAGCGGATTCAGCTTTAAACTCGGGATACCAGAGAATTAAAAGGTCCTGCAGGGTGATTTTTTCAGGTCCCTTTATTATGAGTTCCTGAAACTTTGTCCGATTAGGTGAATCCTCGGGCAGAATTGGGGCAAATTTTTCATTGCAGTTCACAAACTTGAAGTTCTGATGAATTTCTTCGATCGATACGAGTCCTCGCACCGACGAAATCATCACTTCAGAAAGCCCGTCGTTCGGGCTAGTGCACATGGGTACGATCGTGCAACTTTGATTGATCCAACAATCTGATTGTTGAGGATGGTCGGCTGGGCCGGCTTCTTCGGGCTTGATCTGAGCCAAGTAAGAATCTGCTCTTGCATCAAACAAGCTCAGAAAAAATGCCACCAAAAGCGGAGCGAGAGTGTTCATTACATTATCTTCATCGGAAGATTAGTTTGACCGCTTATGTGTTTTTGTCTGCGCCGCGGCTCGCATTTGCCCATAAGTTTTTGACGACGAGAAAAATAGCCAAGAGCCGGCGATATCATTGAGGCGATGCCAGCCTCGCCAGATTGTTGGCGGTCCGAGTGGGAATGCTCGCGATGGATATTGACCGCGCGAAGGTCGTCGGGGGAAAGTGTATCCAAATGCGCTTGCTTTCCTTAAGACGGGACTGAAGGTGGGCTTGCTATTTTCCGTAAGCTCGTCCAGACATGCTATCTTATTTATGTTATTAGTTAATAATAACATCGCTTTGCATAAACGGTGACTTGTCGCCGATTGAGTATATTTTTCGGCGACAAGTCGCCGAATGAGATACACTCTACATATGAGCTATATACGCACTTTAGACTTAAAGACTTTGCTCAAAAAAAACTCCTTCTTCCTCCTCGGCCCCCGAGGCACAGGCAAGAGCTACTGGATCAAGCGTTCACTATTAGAAGCGCAAGTGTTCGACTTACTCGACGATGATGTGTTCGAGCATCTCATGAGAAGGCCCAAGGCTCTTTCAGAGCAGATCGTGAATCCAAAAAAGCTCGTCGTGATCGATGAGATCCAGAAGCTTCCAAAACTGTTGGACGAAGTCCACCGCCTGATCGAGGAAAAAGGGACGCGCTTCCTGCTGACTGGAAGTTCCGCGAGAAAGCTCAGGCATGGGGGAGCTAATCTGCTCGCGGGACGCGCCTGGGAGGCAAATCTTTTTCCGCTTACATTTAATGAAATCCCCGATTTTGACCTGGTTAGGTACTTGAACCGGGGAGGACTGCCCAGAGTCTACGCATCTCAAGATCCCAAAGAAGAGCTCAAAGCTTATGTGCGGGTTTACTTAAATGAGGAAGTCAAAGCTGAGGCACTGGTCAGGTCTTACGAGCGTTTTGTCCGCTTTCTCGAAACGATGGCGCTCACGAACGGGAAAGAGCTCAATTACCAGCATATCGCGAGCGACTCAGGTGTCCCTCCCAGGACGCTCGAAGGATATATCGAGGTTTTGAAAGACACCTTGATTGGATACGAGCTTTTGCCATTCACAAAAACGAAGAAGAGAAAAGCAGTTACGCGTTCGAAGTTTTACTTTTTCGATTTGGGCGTGGTTAATCAACTCAAAGGGATCGAGTCTTTGATGCCGGCGAACACAGATTTCGGAGACGCCTTCGAGCACTTCATTATCAATGAGGTCCGGGCCTTCAATAGCTATTCGCGGAAGGATCAGCTGCTCTCTTACTGGAGAGCAAAAAGCGCCGAGGTGGACCTGATCATCGGAAGAAAAGCCGCGATCGAGATCAAAAGCTCAGAGAAAATCACGGACGCCCACTTCAATGGCCTCGAGAAGCTAAAGGAAGAAGGCTTGATCGATCGATTCTATCTCGTCTCTAGAAGCCGAAATGAAGGAACCCGCGAGGGGATCCGATATCTGCACTACGAGTCTTTTCTCAAGGAGCTTTGGGCCGGCAGTATCGTGTAAGCATGTGAACCACTCCCCGTAGTCATCCCCGCCGGCACTGTTGTGTGGCTAGGCAGTTTTGCCATCAAGCCACGCGGGGTCGGCCGCGTTCGCTCGTCACGACATCCAAGCCAGTGGCTTGTCCGCGGGGTCGCTCTCTTGGATCCCGGGCTTTCCGCCCGAGTCTCTTTCTGAAGTTTTTAAATTTGCCTCAGAACAGGTCGAAAAACTCGGTCCTGATTCTAGCCGCAAAAAACGGATCACTGAGCTTCATGAAAAGATCGTAAAGAAGCACGGCGCTACTTTTAAGAAACTGGCTAAGTAAATCTCTAAGCCTGTTCAACTGTCCCTAGCGGCTTAGACTGACGGAAGTAGCCAGTTTGTTAGGGATAGTCTTTGAACCAGCCCTAAGCTTCCGAAATAAAAGAAAATCTTGTATAGTAAATTCATGAAGACGGATGTCATTCAATCCTCATCTGAAATCCTAGGCGGAACGCCCGTATTTAAGGGAACCCGCGTACCAGTGCAAACACTGATGGACTACATCGAAGGTGGGGATTCTATCGATCGATTTCTTGAAGACTTTCCTACGGTCACAAAGGCGCAAGTGATTGAGTTTTTGGAAGCCGCCAAAAACAGTATTCTCTCTCAATCCAAAGCAGCCTCTTAAAAAACCGTGAAAATCATCTTGGACCAATGTCTACCCAAACAGCTTAAAGAAGAACTGCCGGGCCATGAGGTGATGACTGTCCCCGAAATGGGATGGGCAGGATTCAAGAACGGGAAGCTTCTCTCATTGATCGAGAAGGAGTTTGACGTTTTCTTACGGCCGATAGGAACCTTGTCTTTCAGCAAAATATGAAGGGGCTCAAGGTCGGCGTGATTGTTTTGAGCTGCACAAAAAATAGACTCGTCGATCTGAAGCCGTTGATGCCCAAAGTGGTCGAAGCTCTAAAAAGTGAGATCGCAGGTAAAGTAGTTCGCGTTTAGTCCTTCAATGGCTTGAGTGGTTCAGCCATCCGACAATGTAAGTTTCCGCAAACCAGATAATGCTCTGCTCCAACTGAGGGGGCCCCCTCGCGGTT
>CAZGCK010000174.1:0-5262 GCA_964524175.1 uncultured Bacteriovoracaceae bacterium
GACATCGTTGTCTTCGGCAAACTCATCGTCTCCCTCTGCCGCGGCTTCAGCAGAAGCGATGATGTTGGGGTTAGAGGTGTTTAGGTTATCCTCGAGAGGCTTGTCCGTTTTGACAACCTTCACAACCTCACCATCGCCTGCGACCGCTTCGCCAGCTCCAGGCTTGATTTCAGACTCCGGAAAGCCAAACTGTCCGCGGTTCTTAGCTAGGATGGCTGCCGCGATGATTTTTGGCACATAATCGCGAGTTTCAGGGCGCAAGAAGCGATGCTTCGAAATGACCCAAAAATCCTTGGTCCCAAAGCGGCGAATTGCCCGCGCGATCTTTGCCTCTCCAGCATTATAACTTGCAGCCGCAAGCTCCCAGCTTTGATACATGCCAAAAAGGTCTTTGAGGTAACCGACAGCAGCGAGGGTTGATTTGCGGATATCGCGTCTTTCGTCGACCCACCAATTCACCATCAATCCATAGCGCTTGCCGGTCGCAGAGATAAATTGCCAAGGCCCAACTGCTTTGGCATGTGACCTAGCAAAGTTATTAAAACCGCTCTCGATCATCGCGAGGTAAACGAGGTCTTCGGGCATTCCGTTCTGCTTAAGGAGGGGGGCAATGTAAGGAATGAAAAACTCGGAGCGCTCGAGATAACGAGTAAAGTGCTTACGACCCCGTCCGGTAAAATAATCTACCCAGTACTCAACCCGAGAATTAATGGTGACTGGAAAATCGAATTGAGTGTTTTTGAGTGTGACGCCCTGGATGGTGATGTCACCGTGACCGGAGGGAACAGGCATTGGGGTCGCATCACCCGCTTTGGGGGTAGAATGAATATCCTGCGACAGAACCTCGGTGAGCGTTCTTGGAGCGGAAGCCTCTTTAGAGGAACCCGAGCGAGTCGTCGCACAACCTGACGCCAAAGCGATGCTTACGCAAGCGACAGCCCAAATCCAAAAACGAGAGTGTGATCTTTGATTTGAGGTCATAAGAAGCATAAGTTTCATGGTTTGGATCTCTTCCTTGAGTGCCACTAGAATAAAATGAGGCTCGAAAACCGTCCCTGTTTCGAGCCTGCGATCTACCAGAAATCATAGCATGAAGAAACTTGTCAGCACCCGTTCTTACTGATGCTTTGAACTTTTAGAATTTGCGACCCTTTGCAGAGGCTCGATCACAAGGGGGTCGATCTCCTCTAACTCGTTGATATCACTAATAGATGCGGGCAATCGATCTAAGTCAATTTCTTGACTCGTCTCAACTTCCTCAATGGCAACAGGCAGGCTGATAGTCTCTTCTGCCACTTCGCGAACGCGAGATGCCCAGACCGAAAGACCTGAGAGAACGGCAGCAAAAAGAATGAGAAAAGTAGATCGACGAATCATGACGCAGTGCAATGTAAGTGCAAACCAAGCACCGCTGTAATGAATAAACCTTAACTTTTTAGATCAATGAATTGAACTCGTTAGCTCTACCCCCCAATCCCCGCAAGACCGCCAAATGATTAGCGCCTCGACACCGTCGAGAGCTTAGACGCCCCAACGATAGCCCACGATAGCAATGAACTATAGTAAAACGACTTAAGATATTAATTTAATTCACTTTTTTATTATTATACGGACAAAATAAGACAAATATAAAAATAACTCTGGCCCACCCCTTGCCGATCCTCCCAAACCTACGAAAAATGAGGGAGGGGCGGCGACACCGAACGACACAGACCTGCGCTAGAGACTTGCGCCAAAGAGCGTGAGGTTTTTATTGCTCTGAAGATTCTTCAGAATCCTTGCCAGATTCCTGGCCAGAAGCCAGGCGCTGAACTTCGCAGATCAATAGATCTCGCGCTACGAGGAGCTGAAAGTCAGTCGTCTCGGGACGAGCGATATAGGTTTCGAGCGCACTCATGGAGTCCGCACAAGTCCTCAGCAGGGCCACCTGATCGGATGGACTGAGATCCTCCGGAGAGCCTGGGCTCTCCGGCAAAGCGCCTAAAAGATGCCGCTCCCGAGGCGTGAAGCGCACCTCGAAACTGGTGCGTAGATCCGGAGCAATAGGGAAATCAGGCTCAATCCCCGTAATCTGATGACTACGATGGTCCGCGGGCAAATAAAATCGAGTCACCGTCTTAAGCATCATGATTTTTTTGCCATGCGAAAAAGGAACGGCTTCCTGTGCAGTCCCCTTTCCAAAGGAGGTCTCTCCGGCGATCCAGCTCCGTCCATAATCGCGAAGAGCGCCCGCTACGACTTCCGACACGCTCGCAGATTTTGCATTGATCAGCGTAATCATTGGCAGATCAGTCAAGGCATCGGTGCTTGAAACGCTAGGCTCTTGGGCGTGTGTTTCTAGGTTTTGTTGCGTGAAAATCAGCCGCTGCCCTACAAAAAGCCCAGCGGCGCAGGTTGCGATATCGACGCGCCCTCCTGGATTGCCTCTGAGATCCAGAATCCAGCCTACGGCTCCTTGCGCCTGCTTCTCGAGAATAGCGGTCCTAAGATCCTCGCAAACGGATAAGGAGAGAAAATGGGAGACTTTTAAGCGCGCGATTGGCTTTTCTGAATCCCTCACCCACTCCGCTTCGACGGCCCCTGTCCGATTCAGCTCATCGGCAAGCTCCTGAACGGGGATAATTTGGGTATGAGGGTCATATTCAGAAGCCAAATAGGCATTAAGCGCTCTTGCGGCGGTCAGTGACTCGCCCGCTCCATCCAGGGGTGCGCGAAGCTGTAACTCTGCGAACCAATCCTCGAAATCTACTTGCAGCGAGGAATCGGCGCGCAATCGCTCTACAGCAGACGCCTGCGCCTGCTGCATCTCAAACTCCGCTGACCAGCGCTCATAGGCATTGCCCGTGGCGACGCCCTCGGCTTGAGTCGTGACTCGCGCTACTACCAACGACAGCGGGCCCAGCTTTGTGAGTGTCTCGCCAAAGCGCGAGTTCGGCGACAAAAGCTCTTCTTCAGTGACTACTGCAAGAGGGGGCTTAAAGGAGTGGGCAATCGCATTCAGCGCTCGCACACAGCCTAAGAAAGTCTTGGACTCAGCGTAGCAGTCCTTTTGGACGACGACATCGCGAACATCGATGAGGGTGAGGCGTGTTTCTTCCCAATATTCAGACTGAGACCTCGATGGCGTGTCCGCGAAAGCGAAACCCAGCGCAGTGGCGGCACCCAGCAGATGGAGCGATCCACGGACCAGACCCCGAACCTTCATTTAAGATCCTCGCTATAAACCTCAGGATTAATTTTTCTTTTCTTAAAGCGAGGAGCAGAAAGTCTCGAAAGCTCATACAAGCGAGAGTTGCGGAAAAAGTCGTAAACCAGGCAGGTCATGTCGGCTGGTTTCGCGGGGAAAATCACATCGTTGAGCACGACATCTAGACTCGACTTAGGATAAATACTGCGAAAAGTCCGATTGTAGCAAAATCTGCGAGCCTGATCCTGCGTCTCGAACGAGTTTTCGGGCAGAAGCTCGAGGATCACGCAGGTGAATGCGAGCTCTTGCTCTGCATCTCTGAAATTGCGCCCATTGAGCTTCTCGACTCGTATCTCGTTGTCGAGCTGGGCAACCCGATCAAAAAGACTCCATCCAAAAAGTTGGCCAAGAGTCTTGAGATTCTGACGAGATAGGCGCTGTGTATTGATGATCTGCTTGGTCACGGAGTCCAACCCAAACACGTTCTGAACCAGCTCCGATGTGGTCCCTCCCAGCGAGAGCTGGAGAATCCGCGATAGCGCAGGATCGAATTGACCTACTTCTAATTGATGATCGAGATCGCGTTTGACGATCTGAGTGAGCGCGTTGGGAACGAAAAAGATATCCCCTTGCGGAGAGAGCTCATCATTGAGCAACGTTGAAAGCGTCGTCGGATCGTCACTGCGCGCCTCGATTTGGATCACTGCCTTGAGCCTGTTCGAGATGTCTTCGATGACGAGCTTGAGCTGGCCTGTTGAAATTGAATTTGGATCGTTTTTTAGGATTTCTAAGTAGGCAATCGCTTCATTGATGAAGCTGATCGGATCAACGCGGTTCTCCCCTATTTTTCGAGCATTGGCCAAGACTAGGCGAGGGTTGCTCTCCTTGACCAAAGCAAGCTGGGAAGCCGCGAAAGCGCTGCCCTCCGTGAGAAGATTCTTGGATGACTCTTCGATCTTGTCGATCGCTGGCGGAAGCGGCGGAATCGAGTTTGGGATAGGGGGATTCGCCGCTGGATTGCCCCCGCTTCCGAATCTGCGAGTCAAACAGGTTTGGCAGTCCCTCTCTGTACTCATGAGCAGGCAGGCTTTTTCAGTCCCTAGCGTCATAAAGTACGTGATTGCCCCGCAAACTGGATCCAGCTGAAAACTTCGAGCCAGAGGCCCTTGCCCGATGGTGGTCTGACTGCTCTGACCGGATCCGGTAAGAGAAATCGAAACGATGTTTGAGGTCGAGATGGCTGCCAAGCTATTAACCAAGTCTCTCAAGATGCTTTGCTTCTCTTCGTCGGTCTTATCTCCGAGTAGCTCGCGTTTAGAGCGGGCTATCGCTGCTGAATAGTCGATGCGCATCAGCTCGACGTTGTTGCGGAGATTCACGCCAGCCTTCTTTTCAGCCGCCTGCGCAGGACCGCTTGCTGAGGAGACGGCATTGATCTGAGAGACCCAGTTCAGAAACACCGGCAAATTGCGGCTAATGGTCGAGATCCCCTTCCACTGCGGCTTGAGGTTTTCGAGAACTTCGGCATCGCCATGCATGATTTTGGTCGAGTTGATCACTGTGCGCAAATCACGCGCCTCACAGTAGTTGGTCGCCACTGCTTGGATCGCGCAGCCCACTGCTTGAGCCTGACGCTCCTGGAGAACTCCTTTGAGGGCGTCCGCGAACTCTTGGTCACGCGCGAACTCAATAAACTCGTTGATCAGCGCGCCGCCACCCATCATGACTGCTCCCACGAGGCCGGAACCTACATCAGAGGAGAGCGCGAGAATCTGCGCTCCCACTTGGGATGCGATCTGCGGATACTTGTTGCGGCACTCGAGATTTACTCGGAGTCTCTGCATCAGGCTGACCGCGTAGAAGCCAAAACGACGGACACGGTCGCGTTGTTTCTCAGCAGGATTGGGGTCAGTAAAATCCCTGAGCTTTACCTGCTCAATTCGAAGCGCAGCGATCTGGCTACTATAAGAATCGATCAATACGGTTTTTCTCGAATCATTCTCGGCTAAAACAGTATTGAGCGCGACCTCAAGATCCTTCACCTGCTGTTCGATTTGTTTACCGCGACCCTTGGC
>CAZGCK010000175.1:0-5256 GCA_964524175.1 uncultured Bacteriovoracaceae bacterium
GTGCCGTAAGTAACAACCCAGATCTTTACGTTCACCGACTGGGACTTGCAGAGCTCATGCAGGAGATCTCAGACCCCGTCGCCGTGGGGCGCGCGCTGCAAGAGGAGCTCAATCGTAGGGATGGCTCCGCGCAGAGGCGCGAAGAGACAAGGGAGGAAGTCGAGGTTGAACTCTACGTAAGAATGAATTTTGGCGAGATCCCCCCAGGTACTTTCTCGGCTAAAATTCATAAAACTTCTTACTTAATTAATATTGTACGTCCCTTTTGGATGCTACGCACTCCAGCGACTTGGTGGCAACTAGGAGAGGTCTTACCTCGACTGCGACGTGATGATCGAACCGCGAACTCACCCGCTGTGGATCTCACCTATGATGAAGCTCAAGAATTTGTGGACGAGCTCAATCAATGGGCGAGAACGGGTGATCCCCGCTTACTAAAAGTCGTACCCGATCATCGGCCCACTTGGAGATACTCACTACCGGACGCCTCCGAGTGGATGTATGTGGCCTCCCATCTCGCGATGAACTCGAGCGGGGTAGAAGCCTGGCAAAAAAACTCTGGTGTGAGCGAACTGACCTTAGGCGGATTCACGTCCATGGATCAGGCAGCCCCCCACTACAGAGGTGAGGCTGATTCAGTCTATCGGGCGGTCGACGAACTCGATCCGATCATCATCCTCGGAAGCGAGTTCTATGACTTAGGCGGAGCCATCGAAACCTGGCTGCGCCCCGACCCCTGGGGACCCAGCAACCGACGGAGCTGGACTGGGGCACCCAGATCCAAAGCAGTGCTTCGGATTCAAACTCCTGGAATTCTCCCCAAGGAGCTCAGCTGGTTCACTCGAGAAGTATTGGGCGACAATTATTACGACAATTCAGTTCCGATATCAGAACTCAAGCCGATCAACTCAAAAGACGCACCCATTTTAAGTATCCAAAATTCACGCAAATCAGCCAGACGGGCCACTCTAGGCATCCGCCTGATCGCCTTCGAGGCGGATGCCGAAACTGATGCCCGCCTAGATTCGAATACTCCTGTTGACGAAGCCGCAACCATCGCTCGACTGGGCGCTGATTTTCTCACTTATCGCATTCAAAGCATTGCTGAGACAACCTACGCTGCATCTATTTTCAAAGAACGCCGGACACACATGCTCCAAGTCGTTTACGCCGCACTGAAGAACTGGAAACAAGGACAGAGCAATCAAGAGTTTGAAAACGAGTTTCAATCCCTAAGCGAACTGATGAAGATCTATCAACACCCAGCCCTCAACCTGCCTCGCTTCGCGCTCGAAGTCGAAGCGCAGCTCGAGGCGAGAGGAATGGTTCCATGAAAATCAACCTTCCGGCCAATATCAAGCGATTGTTGATTACCACGTGGGCGCTTTTCGCATTCACGGCCGCAACGGCATGGGCCTCTCAATCCCCTTGCGCTACTACGCTCGATGGAGCCCCAAACGAGACTGATTTTGAGCTGGAGCTATCCGTCACTCAAAGAGCGATGAGCTACGTCGATGACCTTCTCACTGCTGGACTCTTAACGGACGGCCATCTCCAAAAATGGATCCTATCGCATGAAAACGGCAGTCCTCATGACCTCATCAAGACGAGCGACACCCTAAGCAATCCAGACTTGGGCCTTCATCAAGATTCCCTTCGATCCCTTATGGAAGATCTCGAATTTGAACCAGAGTCTTTTGTCCGATGGTCTAAAGCTCGCGTAGACCAAAGCCAGAAAGATGCCGTCCGGCAATCAGAAACCCGCACCCAAGTCGAATGGGATCGATTCACAGCCATCGAGTTTGCCATGATTCCATCGGGTCGATTCAAAAGCGGGAGACTTGGAGAGGTCGATGTCACGATCCC
Organism: uncultured Bacteriovoracaceae bacterium; assembly: GCA_964524175.1. Classification (GTDB taxonomy): domain Bacteria; phylum Bdellovibrionota; class UBA1018; order UBA1018; family UBA1018; genus CAZGCK01. The sequence goes on from CAZGCK010000175.1 coordinate 1,867, forward strand.
ATACTCCTACGGCTACCAGAAGACGCACATGACCCAATGGCAATTCGCCAAACTAATGGGCTACAACCCCTCTCACGATCACCACTCTCGCCTTGCCCCCGGGCTGAAAACAAAAAACTGGATCGACGTTTTAGTGGATGGAAATGTCATTCGATTGCAAGATGACTATCCGGTGAAGTACGCCCAGTTTGCCGAAGCTCTCCAGCTAGTAGAGCGGCTCAACGAACTGGCTCACAACAATGATCCCAAGATTTACGATATCATTCCGGGTCATCAACGCGGCTGGGCCTATCGCCTTCCCGGAAAATACGAAATGGAGTACCCTCTCGTCGTTCGAGATGGATATTCAAGCGATCGTTACTTTTTCTCCAAATCTCTCAGCTACCGTTTGAAAGCAGTGAGAAAAGCCCTGGATTTAATGGGCAGCAAGTCTCGTCTCTGGACAGAAAGTCAGAACGAGGAGGCTCTGACCTATGGATGGTTTAAGACCAACTCGGGCGGTACCCTCCACCCTGTTGGGCAGCTACGCCCATGGTTGATCAATGGTCATGAAATTTTCGATCCTGTTGGCAATGTGGCCATTTGGACACAAGAGCTGGCACCGCACAAAAGAGGTGAGCAAAATCTCCCACTTCGAATTCAACTCGATCCAACAAGTGGTCTTGAGATAGGCTCCGTTCCTTGCCCTACGAGTCGTTGCTGGGTAGGCAGTCACTACAAAGACCGTCTAGAAATGGCGACCTACTTTGAGCCAGATACAGACAAATACGACTCTCCCGATGTCGGCATTCGACTCGTCACCTTCAAAGAAAAGCCTTGAAGCTAGCTTACTTGGTATTCGTTCAAGACTAGATATACATAAACATTGAATAACTTACTAAATTAGTCTATTAATGCTTCGACGTATCTACATCGGAGCGGGCGTGAAAAACAGTTTCTATCGAAAAAAAACGGCACCCTCGACCTACTCATTCGCATCCACCGCAATGGTCGCGATGCTCATGCTTTGCCCATCGCTCGCCTACGCTCAACTTGAAGTCCCTGCGACGGACGACACCGACTCGCAACGAGTCTTTTTACTCCAACAATCGATCGATAAAGACTTAGACGAGATCGATGCCCGCCTCTCTGAACTTCTGCTCCAGGTTCATAGCACCCATACCATCACGTCTTTTTTAAAAGGGGCGGCATCTCCGTTCCGTCAATCCACGGAGTTGGACGAGGCTATCCAGATCACTCTCTCTTTACGAAGCGAAATCGAGGAGTACCTCGCCTACTCAAGCGACGAGTTTCAAGATCCCTCGGACGACCGCATTCGCAGGGCCCAGTGGATCGCGCGCTACCAGAAGATGTTGCTCGCGCTCACCCGCGTATCCGAATCACTTCGCCAGCCCATCGACGCGCGAACTTGGAGCTTGCTTTGGGTTAAGATCTCGGCAGAGCGCCTCGCGGAACTGACGGAAGCGCCCGTTTCTATAGCGGGGCTCGACAGCGAGGGCTCGTCGATCGTGGTGGAGGCTTCTGGCGAAAACTTTGTCTTACGCCCGGGCAAAAGAGTGACTCAGCAGTTCGCACTTAGCGCACGCCACGACACTCCGTCCGATGCCGCGGTCTTTGAAGTCTCTCGCAAAACATTGTTGCTGGCGCTCGCTGACGATTGGGGACAACTTCTCCTGCTGGGTGGGCATCGCCCCGGCTCTCCTGAGCCGCCAGAAGCAGCTCTGTGGTCGCAACGTCAATACGCGCTCCAACTTGGCAAAGCCACTCTCGCTCGCAAACTCACTGATGTGGCCCTTTTTCAGGGGCTTTTTTTCGCCGACTCCTCCCGAGCTGCGGCTTTGAGTGCGCGATCAACAGGCCCACAGGCGTCTCAGACCTGGATGAACAGGGAGCACGAAGCCTTTGGAGAGGAGCTCGGCAAGCTCCTCGAGTCGTGGCCGGTGTCGTTTCACGACATGGAGCAAACGCAAGCGATCAAGACTTTGCGGGAACTCATCAGTAAAGCAAAATTTCAGGCACTTTTGCCTGAGTTTTCAATCCTCAAAATCCCAAAGGAAGAGTTCGAAAACTTCAGCGAAGAAATGGAAAACGCATTCAAATCGTACGAGGAATCGATTCCCTCGGAGGCTATTGTGGAAGCCTTGGACCGGACGCGATCCGAGATCAACTCGCGGGATCCCTATTCTTTAGGGGCCGAGCTCCGAAGCGTCTATTTGAAGAGCCTCATTGAACAATCCACTCAAGCCGCCCAAGCGCTCGTGACCGACGAGAGTCAGATCTCCGTTTCTGTCGAGATACTTCTTCAAGCACTCAAGCCCGAGCTCATAAAACTCGGTCTCGGGGCTCCCGCTCAAGCATGGAAGAAACGGATCCTCAAAGCGCAGGCTGATGCGGGATACGAGGCTGCATGCGCAGTTCACGCCACTGCGCTATCCGAGCTCCTACGTCGCGATCTATCGCTGACTGAGCGCCCGGCTCTCATGACCAATGGTCAGGCTCTTTGGCTCGATGAGACCCAAGTTCATGAGCTGCTTAGAAAAAAGGGTTCGCTCATCGTCGACGGAGCGGGCGTCAAGCCTGAGCACAAGCTACTGAGAACCGAGATCATCGAGCTCCATGGACTCGGCAAACTGCTAGGCTTTTACGAGATGCCGAAGCTCGTTGAGCGCCTCAATCTCGGTCAGAAGTTTTCTCCTGAGGGAGCTCCCAAGCAGCTAGCCATCCCCACGCTCGGAGACCTCCCATTGAGCCCAAGCCAAAAACAAGCGTATCGCGACGCCCTCGCCACGAAACTCGCCGGCACGCCAATTCTCACCGTCGAGGTGCGAGGCGCGCCCCTCCATCAACACCTCGCGACTCTCGCTGCCGAGAAAGCACTCAGCCAAGGAGATGAACTCCTCGACGAAGCCCAAGCGATCCAGCTGACCCACCTCAAAGCGTCGTACGATCAGATTGCAGCCGCCAAGAGCCTTGAGGACCTGACAGAAATTCTCACCCGCTCGCGCCTTTTGCGCGAGATGTTCAGGGTCGGATTTCCAGAACTTGCTTCAAGCTACGATACGATCACAGAGCGCCAACTCAGGCAAAACAGCCACAAAAACTTTTTCCAGATCTTTGATGAATCCTACAACGCCCCTCTCCATCAGCTCTGGCCTATCCTGGTCATGGACATGGCACTCTATTTCGTGAGGTCCACTCGTCCGATTGTACGAGGATTCAAGTCGATGACGGGCTTTATGCCGCTGCTGCACGAGTACTTCATGACGACGCTCCCGCTACTAGGCTATTCGATCAGCCGCGATTGGTCGAAAGCATCACTGGCGGAGAAGTCGGCTGAGCAGACTGAGCGAATCTTTCATTCCAGCCCCATGGGCCAATCTGTTTTCGACA
>CAZGCK010000176.1:0-1436 GCA_964524175.1 uncultured Bacteriovoracaceae bacterium
TGCTCAGAAAACCGCTCAAAGACCTGAGCTCGGTGCTAGCGACGTTCGAGTTGTTTCCGCGCCTGCTGGACCGACCAGAAGTCCTCGAGCGCGTAGGTTTTGAGGCCGTCGAAGACTGCTACCTCGAAGGCACTCGCCAAGTTGAGCTCCGGTTCTCGCCCTCGTTTGTCACGGAGTTTAGCAAGCTAAGCTGGGAAGAAGCACTGAGTGGTTTCGAACGAGGGATTGCGCGTGCGCGCAAAGCTTACCCAGACATCAAGACGGGCCTTATCTGCATTGCTTCACGCGACTTTGGCGCCGATGCTGCCAAGCAGACTGTCGAGTTTTTTTTGAAGAATCAGCAGCGCTTCGTCGGCGTTGACCTTGCGGGCAATGAAGTTGCGTTTCCTTGCCGGATGTTTGAAGACGCGTTTCGTAGGGTCAGAGAATCTGGCGCGAACATCACGATCCATGCGGGTGAGGGCGAAGGCCCGGAAAATATGTGGGAAGCCATTGAGCTGCTGGGTGCAAAAAGAATTGGCCACGGTTTGGCTTGTATTCAAGATCCGCAGCTCATGACTCACCTCAAAGACCGCGGAATTTGTCTAGAGATGTGCCCCACGAGCAACTGGATAACTCAAGCTACCAAGACCCTGGAGACCCATCCTCTGCCGAAAGTCTTAAGGGCCGGCATACCGGTTTGCATTAACACCGATGATCCCGGAATCTTTGGAGTGACGCTCCCTCACGAAAAGCAAATTGCCTTTAAATCCATGGGACTAACTAACGTGGACTTAGAACGCTGCGAAACCTACGCCGCTCAAGCTAGTTTCATTCCTTAGGACCGATTCCATTCATCCGTTTTATTGCGCTTGCTAAGCGATCCTTGTTCCGAAAGGGGATTTAGATTTGCGACTCACTTTATGATTGCGAGTCTAAAACGTGCAAGCTATAGGTTTTTTACAAATTTGATTTCACGGGCGCCCCACTTCCCCCACACAGAAGCGGTTCCCGTGGAGATAAAGGCTTCGGAGATTCGTCTCCGAGGCCTTTAATGTTTCTGGCCTCCGCGATAGCGACTCATTAAACACTCAGAATGTAGTTATAGAAAATCAAACATGTAGCGAGTGTCGTCCATGTACCGGCCGTCATTGTTGCTATCTACGCCCTCAACCTTTACCCAGACGCCTGGAGGACCAGAGTAGTTGGCAGGCACGGGTTGGTTCTGTATCCCAAAGGCCTCGGCAACTTCGATGTAGGTCCAACGAGCTAGCGTGTTGTTAGCAAGGCTCAGGCCCACCAAAGAAGACGTGTGCATCAGCGCAGTTTTTAGAAACGCAGGGTCCTTAGACAAAACCGCTGCAAACGCTTCATCCGAGAGACCCGTCAAACCTTGCTTAACCTTCCATGCTTGAACGGAGTTCGCAAAAGCCAGGTTCTCTTGGTTCACCAGCCAC
>CAZGCK010000176.1:1446-5205 GCA_964524175.1 uncultured Bacteriovoracaceae bacterium
TCCCAAACGCGGCGTTAACAAGAACGTTCTTCACTCGCGCTTCCATAGTCTTGGAGTCTGGACGGCTCATCATGTCCGTTGCCTCAAGCATCCCCGCAGAGAACCCATTGGCGCCAAATCCGACAAGACCGAACTTCCAGCCACGCTCCCAAATTGCCATGCCTCTCTCGAGAGAAGTAAGGTCTTTGTCCAGAAATGTCACGACCGGCCTAGAGGCACTGATCACACCCAATTTGCTAATCTCAGGCGCAAGAATCGCTTGCATCACCGTGGTCACAAGCAATCCGGTGGCCATATTCATAGCAACTTCGGCTTTCTGATCCCAAATCCTCTCTCCTCGCTTGAGGTACTCAACAGCCAGACCCGTGCCTGCATTTGCGGCAATCTCCGCCTTGAATGGGCTCCAAACCGCGGGGTTCTTGGTGAGATTCACGAATTTTTGAGAAATCCATCCGGTCATCGGATTATTGGTTTCCATAACCCCAGGGGCAGCATTACCAAGAGGGACAAGCTCACTCGCACTGCTCGTCGACAGAACCTTTCTGATTTCAGCCAACATTCTCGCTGACTTTGCGAACTGCCCTCCAAACGCCATCGTGTAGAGCAACAATGAACGAGAGTCAGCGTTCGCAAGCTCCCAAGCTTTTTGAACTTGGACATAAGATCCGCCTTGAGTCGAACCCCTGAACAAATCTTCAGCAGCTCGCGCAGCTTTAGTATTGCGCTGATACTCGTGGTAGCTCGCTGCTACGCCGACTGCGGATCCGATCAAGCCCATTCCGAGCCCCACCTTGATCGCCGCGATCGTCGCTGATTGAGTCGCGATAGGCAACAAACCGGAGGCAGCCCCGTCCGAAAGAATGATGCCGAACACGCCGATACCGAGGGCTGTCGCATGGGCCCCGATACGTATGTTTCGAAGCCTTTTTTCTATCTCTGCAATATATGCCCGAGATACTTTTTGAGCCGCTTCAAAATCGATCTCGGATCTTAAATAGCCATATCGAGACTTGGCCAGATCCCAGAGGGCCGCATCCATCGCGAGCTCCACAAACGGAGACTCTTCTTTTCCAGAATAATCAACCTCACTCGAGTAACGCTTTAAAAGCCGGGTATTGGACTCTGCAGCGACCAATAGAGCTTCATCTATAGCTGCGGAGACTGCCTTCTTCAATTCTGCCGGCAGCTTGAGCGTATCATTTGGGCTGATCTCCCGGTACCTTTCCATAACGAGTTGATCAAACTCAGTAGGAACCAAAACCGGATCAGAGCCCTGAGGCAGACGCTTCTCGACAGGCTTCATTCTCAAAGCAGGATTCGGGAACCCCTGCTCTTGAGCAGCCGCATAAATTCTCTGATAGAGCGGCAATGTGCGACTTTCCGAAAATTCGGCTAAAATGTGATAGCGATTGAGCAGTAACTCCCGGTTTTCGCGAAGCACCTGAAGCTGCTTCTCCACTCCATGTTTCCGGAACCACTCGTCTCTCACCCGAAGGTAGACACTCAACCTCTCATTGCTCAGATCAAGCCCATTGGGGGCGGTTGCCGGAAGGTCCACAGGCTTGATCTCCTGCTCCTCAAACTGCCGAGCTATCACTGGGTCTGCCAGAAAATCATCTTCGAGGTATTTGATGGCGACATCCAACTGGGTCACTAGCACCGAATAGAACAGCAGCTCTTGCGTGAGCCTTTCTTGAAGGCCTGTATTCACCTTCGGGCTATGAGAAGCGAGCCAATCCATCGCCGAAGTAATCTCTTTGATCTCGGGTTTGTCAGGCCCTTGATAGTAGAGAGCCTGCACAGAAAAGGGCACCTCAAAATCCACCCTGTCTGATCCCAAGAGGATCTTCAGAGCCTTGCGAGTTCTCAAGAGATCTTCGATTCTGGTACTGCGAAGAGCGTAAAGCGCGCCTATGAACGCCCGCTCGGGACCTCTAAAATCCTCGGCCCTATGATAAGCGTCCAGAACACCATCGTCAGGAAGCTCTTCGGAGATCCTGAGGATAGGAGCAGCGTGGGCGTGAGTGGACAACGCCCAGAGTCCACTGGCTAAAGCAAAATGGAGAGCTATGAGGGCTGTGACTTTTGCCAAAGGGCTCCTCTCTGTACGATGCTATGCGACATATTACACAGGGAGTGTTTAGGCAAACTCTTTAGGTAGCTTATTCGACCCTAAAAAAACCGTGTGATGTCGAAATGATAGACAGAGCATGGAGGACAAAAACCCAGCCCTCGCAGAAAGAAGCAATCAGAGGATTCTCAGAGTTCTATTTTTTTGAGGGAGCACGGGAAACATTGGCCGCACTTGAGTCACTTGATCTCAAAGCCTGAGCCATCCCGGCTAGGGTTTGATAGTAGGGGCTACCCAGGACCGCCCAGGGGATCACTCCTAGGGAACCGATCCAAAAAACCGCAAAGGTCCAGGCATGCACCCAAAGTCGCCCCTTAAAACTCTCGGCCCGCCCGACTTTCCAGGTCTTAAAGATCAACATGAACAATACGAAAGCAATTTCGCAGTAAAGCAAGTTCATGCGGTTTGGACTCGTTAAGACCTGATCCATGCTCTTGGCCAACACGGGGTTGGACAGAAGGGCGATGGACCCCTTGGCCAATGGATGATTCAGAAGCTGCTGGATCTGACCCAGCGGGCCCGCTGGGGCGCTCAGATCCGTACCAAGCCGCTTAAAGTCAGTGCTCAGAGGATTAGAAGTGTTGATCGACTCGTAAGCCTTCTGCTGCTCAGCCCGAATCTTCATCAGCTCTGCGGCGGGATCGTCTTCGAGGGGCGGCTCGCTCGCGCTCACACGAGGGCTCAAACAGAGTGACGAGAGGACCCCCAAGACACCTAAGAATATCGTGAGGCGCCAAAAAACCGCCGGCCCGGCTACGCTATCTCGAGCTCCACACATCGCTGAACCCCCTTTGGGTCAAAGAACGCATTAGAGATAAGCGTAACCGAGCCGCTAGATTTTGGAAGGGCCTAATCGTATTCAACTTGGGAACCTACGTACCTAGGCAGCGCTCACTTGATTGCGACCCTTCTTTTTGGCCGTGTAAAGGGCTTGATCCGCGGATTTCAGCATTCGAGAGGCGTCAAAACCGACCTTGTGGGCAGACGCCATGCCCACGCTCAACGTGCACTTCCACTCGACATTTGCTTGAGGGTTGCCATCAGGTGCGATCACCGGGCCGTGAAGCTTCTCAGCGCCACGACGAATAAACTCCGCAACTCCTAAAACTTGGGCATCCGTGCCCCTGATCGCTACAGCAAACTCCTCTCCCCCTAGACGACTCACTACGCAGTTGGGGGACTCGTACTGTTTCAACAGAGTTGCTACTCGCTTGAGAACCTCATCTCCTGTCGCATGTCCATGAGTGTCGTTCACCAACTTGAAGTGATCGATGTCGATCATAAGAACTCCACAACTTTCGTTTAGCTTTTGACACTCCTTGAGAAGGGAGTTCCACGCCTCGAAAAACGATCGCCGGCGCATAAGGCCAGTGAGGTCATCCAGGTTGGCCGCTCCTTCAAACTTCCGGAGGACCGAGAGCATCTGCGAGTAGTTAGCCTCGAGGGCAGTGACTTCACCGTGGAGGTGTGAGAGGAGATGGCGAATTTCCCCTAAGGTGACTTCTAACATTTGCTCCCGGTCCATAGGTCCTCCGGACTGTTTCATCGCTCCCGGATACAGGCACCCTGCCTGGCTCTCAGCCGCGACGTCTTGCCTGCTAGTAGAGCAGCCGCGATGCCAGCGGTGG
>CAZGCK010000177.1:0-1739 GCA_964524175.1 uncultured Bacteriovoracaceae bacterium
GGCGGTTGCGGTCAAGGGCAGTGACGGTAAAGAGATCTCCTCGAGCAAGTACGAGTACTATGTCAAGCATAAGGCTGACGGTGAAGAGTGGACCTACAAGTTGGTCACCACTCTCGACGGCGATCGCACCGAGACGACCTATAACGAGTGCTGCAACATGCCTCTGCTGATCAAGCATGGTGGTGAAGAAACAGCGTTTGAGTATGACGTCAAAGGGCACGTGACCAAGAAGACGACTCCGTCCGAAGTCACCGAACTTACCTATGACCCCAAGGTGAGCAAGGTCTCCAAAGTGCGTCGCTACTCCAAGCTCAACAAGAAACAGGTGAGCTCCTCGGACTTCACCTACGATGCTAAGGGCAATCTGACATTTGCCAAAAACTCAGACGGCAAGGGTGTGAAGCTGTTCTACGACACAAACGGGCGCATCAAGAGCCTAGTCGACCAGAACCGCCGGCGCATCGACTTCAAGTACAACGAGAACTCCAAGCCGGTTGAGATTACAGATCCTGCCTTGGGTACGATCACGGTGAGCTACACCAATAGCGGGGAGATCAAGAAGGTTGAGAGCACCGCGGGCAGAAAGATCGCCCTGCAAGTGACCTCAGCGTTTCAGAACCTCCTGGACATCATCCGTCCGGCGGGCGTGAGCCTTAGCTTCTAAAGCGGCGTTCGAGGCCACTGATAGAAGGGTTGGGATTTTAGGTGCTTAATGTAATGCGATGCACCCCCAAAAGGGGTGACAGGCACCTTTTTTGAGTGTCGAAAGACTAGACAGTTGCATTATGACTCCAATAGGCGGGTATTGGGACGGGCTTTTGTCTTTTATAAGCTATTGATATTAAACAAGTAGTTTTTAAAATCTTTGGCATTGTGGTTGCTATATAGAGCCCAGAGCGACATTTGACTGGACCTTGTTGCTCAGGATAAACTTATAAGACCAGTAAACCGAGTAGTATGAGTGGGAGATGAGATAATGAAAACTTTTTCTAAGATTTCTGTGATGATTGCATTGGTTAGTTTTATGGGTGCTTCGGCTTTGGCGGCTCCGCCTTCGACGGGGCAGCAGGATAAACCAACTCAGTGCGTCGCCTCAGCTACCGCCACTACATCCGGGTTTGACCCTGTGACAGGTTTGCCATCAGACACTAAAGCCACTAGCGGTAGCGCTGCTCAAAAATAGTCAATTTCAACTGAGCTAGATCGGTTTTTTTTAGAAAGCGCCTCCACAGTAGAGTGGGGGCGTTTTTTTTTGTCTGTTTGAAATTAACCTGACAATTCTACATGAGTTAGTTATAGCATGCGTCATCCGATGCTAGAACTCAGGGGAATTGAAAAGAAATACGGCGCCACCTATGCAGTGCGCCCGACAAATCTCACTATCCGGGACGGGGAGTTCTTCTCCCTTCTCGGCCCCAGTGGCTGCGGCAAGACCACTCTTCTCAGAATGTTGGGCGGTTTCGAAACTCCGACCGCAGGGCAGATCGTCCATAACGGAACGCGCATCGACACCCTTCCCGCCAATCAACGTCACTTCAACATGGTCTTTCAGCGCTACGCCCTCTTCCCGCACCTGAGCGTTTGGGAGAACGTCGCTTTTGGTTTGCGCATGAAGAAGGTGCCCGCCGCCGAGCTAAAAACTAGGGTCGACGATGCCCTGGCTTTGGTCAAGATGGAACCCTTTGGCCCTCGTGGCATCAACACCCTCTCCGGCGGCCAACAGCAGCGCATCGCTGTTG
>CAZGCK010000177.1:1749-5005 GCA_964524175.1 uncultured Bacteriovoracaceae bacterium
ATTTTGCTTCTCGACGAGCCGCTTTCCGCCCTCGATCTCAAGCTCCGTCAGCAGATGCAGGTTGAGCTGCTCTCCATGCAGCGGCGGCTTAAGCACACCTTCATTTTCGTCACCCACGATCAGGAAGAGGCGCTCACTCTTTCGGACCGCATCGCCGTGATGAATGGGGGAATCGTCGAGCAGGTCGGTACCGCCCAGGAAATCTACGAGTACCCGCGCACTCCGTTCGTCGCGCAATTCATCGGCCAAGTGAACTCCATCGAAGGCGAGGTTCGCGAAGCGCGCGCTGACGCCATCGTGGTGAACGGAGGCTCGCGCAGGCCCATGACCATCAAGCCCTCGCGTGATGGCTCAAGACCCTTGCCTGCCGCGCTCCATGCCACGCCGGTCAAGATCCTAGTGCGCCCCGAGAAGCTCAAAGTCCTCAAATCCGCACCCGGCCCTGAGCAAAACGCAGTCGAAGGCACGCTCAAAGAAGTGCTTTACCAAGGCCCCGTGACCCAGCTTTTTGTTCAGCTCAAAGATTCAAACGCTGCGCCTCTCATCGTTTCGCAGCCCAACACTGCCGTAACGGCGCGCCGCAACTTCAATATTGGCGACAAGCTCTTTGTCGCGTGGATGCCTGAGGACTGCCTGATCATGGGTCGAGATGCGGCGTTGCCGATGCAAGAGCCTTCGCAACAACAGGCTGGCCAGCCCGAGTCACGCTCTACGGAAACGGTCTCTCCCGTCGAAAGCAATCCCGGAGCTCCGCTTGGCTGAGCGGGCCTCCGTTCGCACCAAAACTCCTCCGCTCCTCGTGCTGCCCGCGCTGGGGTGGTTTCTTTGGTTCTTGCTCGTCCCGCTCTCCATTGTCATCGCGTACAGTTTCGCCACCAAAGGTACCTATGGGGGAGTCGTGTACCGCTTTACGACCGAAAACTATGTGAGAGCTACCGATTGGATCTATCTCAAGATCCTCTGGAACAGCCTTAAGCTCGCGAGCCTGACCGCGTTTTCTTGCCTCGTCATCGGCTATCCGATGGCCTATGTCATGGCAACCGCATCGCAGCGCCTCAGGGCGGCGCTACTTGTCTTGGTCGTGATCCCGTTCTGGACCAACTTTGTGGTCCGTGCCTACGCCATCAAAGTTCTATTGGGCGAGCTAGGTCCCGTGAACCAGCTTTTTCTATCGCTGGGATTCATCAACGAGCCTATCATTTTTGCGAACTCTGCCTTTTCGGTCTGGCTCGGCATGGTCACCAACTACCTGCCTTTTATGGTGCTCCCGCTCTATGTCGCGCTCGAGAAGTTTGATTTCTCCCTGCTCGAAGCCGCGAAGGATCTGGGTGCGCCCCCTTGGAAAGCGCTCTTTAAGGTCCTCGTCCCACTCACCAAGTCAGGCATCATCACCGGCTTGATCTTTGTTTTTACACCGGCCTTGGGTGAGTTCGTCATCCCAGATCTCTTAGGTGGAGCCCGAACCATGCTGATCGGTAATTTGATCACCGAGCAGTTCTTAAAAACTCGTGACTGGCCGTTTGGGTCAGCGCTTTCGCTGCTTCTGATCGTGATCGTCATGGCTAGCTTGATCCTTTACCTACGCGTTTCGGCCGCCGAAGAGGCCGCCGAAGAGACCGTCGCACGGCCCGAGCCCGTCGAGCACCAGCGCTTGATCGCTGAGGCCCCTGTATGACCCGGGCCGCGCCCGCAGAGCGCCTCCGTCCTCGCTCGCCGTTCAGTGCGCGGGCAATGACTCTGATAGCGTTTTTGATGCTGTATGTTCCGCTCGCCGTTTTGGTCACTTACTCGTTCTTGGCGCCCACCCAAGGTCCTGGCAGTTCGCTGGGCTGGTCACTCGAGTGGTATCGCAAGATTTTAGCAAATAGCGTGGTGCTCGAAGCATTCAATATGAGCCTCTACGTGGGCTTGTGGACGACTCTCGTTTCGACCCTCTTGGGTACCTCTGCTGCGCTCGCCATTGAGCGGATGCGGTTTCCGGGTCGCAAGCTCTTTGATGTTCTCACTCACGTGCCCCTCATCATGCCCGAGATCGTTATGGGGCTTGCGTTGCTGATTTGGTTCGTCATGCTCCGGATCACCTTAGGGTCATTCTCCATCATCCTGGCTCACGTGACGTTCAGTGTTTCGTACGTCATCATCACCGTCAAAGCGCGGCTTCAAGGCTTTGATTACTCGCTCGAAGAAGCGGCCCGCGACCTAGGCGCGTCACCTTGGCAGACTTTCTTTAAAGTTACGTTGCCTCTGATCTGGCCGGGCATTTTATCAGGCGCGCTCATGGCATTCACTCTGTCGTTCGATGACTTTCTCATCACATTTTTTACCGCAGGAGTTGGCTCGGACACATTGCCTCTGAAGATCTATTCGATGATCAAGTTTGGCGTCAGCCCCGAGATCAATGCGCTGTCGACGATCATGCTCGCGGCGACGCTCGTGCTTGTAGTCGCCTTTTTTCGTCCATCCCGCGGAGCGCAGGGACCTACTGCGAAAGCCTAAATCATCCTCCTCGCCCCACTGAAATGAATTGAAAATATGCCCTGCATTCTGACACCAGGGTCGCATTTTGACCGCTTTTTCGGCACCAGTGCACGCAAAGTCATACGCGGTTTACGAGCTCAATTATTATATATATTTGAAATAACAAGAGATTGACGAACATGCCGAAACCTACGCTCTTTTGGTCACCTGGCACATCCATTGCTCAATGGGTCAGCACAATCGGCCGGGATGGCCGTAGGAGGTTTGATGGACCTGTTTAAGAGTTTACTGAACCTGGTTTTTCCTTGGATGGCTCTCTCCGGCTTATTGCTGGCTGGTTGGGGGTTAGTCGTCACCCCAGACGAAATGCATATGATTGAGACCCAGCCAGTTGAGGTTGGTTATCAAGAGGCGGAGTACCAACCCGCCAAAGCTGCACTCCAGGGAGATTCTGAGGGGAGAGGTATTCTGCTAGGGTCTACGGCTTCCATTTCCCCTTAAACCCCTGTTCGTGTCGCGTCTTTAACACCCTCGCTTCACAACGACTGAACGCCGCTGCGCTGATGTGATTGCATCCATGGCTCGGCGGCGTTCTGTGTTTTAATCTGTCACGCTGCAGCTTCTACGCTGTTCGAACCTTCTTGTAAGGGAGCCAATTACAATAGTACTTTCGCGAGTCTATGCCGAAATCTCAGACTCCTCCAAATGGCCACCTTAGCGTCACCCTCAGAGAAAATCGCAGCTTCCCACCCCCAGAAGAGTTCGTTGCGAAAGCGCG
>CAZGCK010000178.1:0-5000 GCA_964524175.1 uncultured Bacteriovoracaceae bacterium
AACCTCAGAAACGAAAACACCCCAAGATCTAGAGGATCTTGGGGTGTTTAATAATTGGCGTCTCCACGGGGATGGCCTTCGGGCTTCCAGCCCTCAGGCAGTCGTAAGGACAGGCGGACGCCTCCTGCGTCCCATCTTTTATATTTTCGCGCTTTGCGCGAAGGCTCCTCGAACACCCGGCCGCGCGCATTTGCGCGCTCACTTCCGAGTCCGAAAGGCAAACCCACGGTATCCAAATCGGACACTGTCCAACCTGAACAGTCCCCATCCGTGACAGGAAGTCTGTCCACCGTGGACCCCCTGACACTGTCCAAAATTGACCCCTACATAGAAAGAGATCCCAAAGAAAAATCAAAGAACTCTCTCTCTGCAGACGTCCGTGCTCCGAGAATACTTCGACACGGTCAAACCGTTTGGCAAGCGAGAGAGTGAATGGTGCGCCACCAGGGACTTAGGCACGATTTTGGCGAAGAGCAGATCGAGGCTTGCCTCACCTATCTTCGAGAAAGAGGTGTGCCTGGATCAGGGTCTCCTTGCCACTCGCCCATGGGGTTTCTCTCCAAAGCGATGGGACAAGTGTGGAGCGAGGTTCAAATCGAACAAGCGAAGCAGGTCAAGATCGAGTCCGCTACGAAAATGGCCCAGGAGCTCGCAAAACGGAAAACGGAGGAAGAAGCTACCATCGAACGAGATGCCCGTCTTAGCGAAGAGGCCTTTGCCACAACCTATCCGGCCCCCCATGCGCAGAATGAAGTCGTGGCCCAATACGCCAAGCGATTTCCGATGTTGGGCCGCAATGGCCCAGCCTTACGCGGGTTAGCCGTTGCGGCCTGGTGGACAGAACAACGAACCAACGACAAAACCGCACAATTTTAATAACTTAGTTAAATGACATTCTCATGTCACTAGACATTGTCATTTTATAAAAGTACCCTGAAGGAGTGTGAATGAGTCACTCGACACCGCAAGAAATCACAAAATGGATTCGCAAAACCTATCAGCAATCCAAGGACCGAGTACTCATTCGAACTCGACACATCGAAAAGGATCGGATCTGGCGTGGCATCTCAGAATACGATGTTCGCAAGGCTCTCGAGGTTGGTCAGGTCCACTCCGTTAGATCGCGCGACAATACGGTCTTCTGGAGAGGAAGGGACGCTGAAGGACGAGAGCTGGAGCTGCAATGTTCGATGGTCGATGATGGAGGAAAAGACACACTGATCATTCAGGAGGCCTACCAGGTTCGTGTCGGTACAGCTTACGACCCTGCCTTTGACGATGATGAGCTTAAGAAACGGTGGCTTGCTGAACACCCTGAGTACGAAGAATTATCTGACGGTAAAGTCCAACGGAAGATCACGGTCACTAAGATTTAGAACTTCGAGGAGAACGCTATGAAATGCATGGGATGTGAAAAAGCTGAATATGTCTCCCGCAAGATTACCGACACCATCGAGCTTGATGGTGGTCCAACGGTAAAGGTGAAGAAACTCGCCGCTCTGGTTTGCCCCAAATGTGAAGACGTCCTCATGGATGCAGCGGCTTCAGCGCGCAGGACACAGCTTATTCTCGCAGCGCTCATACATTTCTACGGTGGATCCTTACAGATCCCCGGAAAAGTCGCCAAGTGGATGAGGAACGCCATCGACTTGAGTGCGGCTGAGTGGGCTAAGGAGACGGGTGGACTGGACCCTTCTGCCTTCAGTCAAGCGGCGCAGCGAAACTCGGTCATTGATCGGTACGCTGCATTTGTCTTGCTCTGCCGAGTGTCGGATTACATTAGTGGCTCAAAGAGCGGTGGAGCGCTGTTAAAGTCAACTCACGAGCTGGAAAAATTGCTGGCTCCCGAACTTCTAGCTGCGGTTGAGGTGGCATAGGCGACTGCGCCACCTTCCCGCCTTTATCCGGTGCGGTTAATTGGTGATGTTGAACTGCCTGAAAGCCCGGAGGGCGTGCTGAGCTTGAAGGGTGCCGCCCCGGAGCGCGACAGGAATCGGGCGCGAGGGGTCTCCACCAAATTTGAAAACCCAACCCAGGTCTCTACAGCAAGAGCTATTTGCAACCTTAGCCGCGCCAGAAGGCCCGACGACCACTAAACTTCAATATCCCTGCTGCGAGTCTGGGGAAGCTCCGCCTTCACTGTCTTGTCAAATCTTATAGAGATCGCACGAAGATTCCCCGCCCCCAAGGGAGATATATTCTCCCAGTAAATGCTTTGGGTAACAGTAAGCGGTAGCCGTAACACTTTCTGACTACCCCCCCGGCTCATAAATGTATGGGCGCTTGGCTGGTTCACCCGAAATTTGGGCTCCCTGTTTGCGGCGCTGAAACAGTATCGGAATCAGAAAGAAATGATCCTTTCCGCTGATGGAATCGGTGATCCTAGCATAAGTATGAGTCTGCCAGAGCCCAACGGGTTTCATTCCATGGGCCGTAATGAAAAGACGCAAGAACTGTTCGGGGGAGTAAGTCTCAGCGGCCTTTTTAACGATCTCGTCTTCAATGTGAAAGCGATCGGCAAGAACCCGACACTCGCTTCGTCTAAATTCATTTCTTAGCTTTGGCGTTGCTTCAAACGCTATTGCTTCCGATTTGTACGTTTGTTGTTCCTTCCAATTTCTATTAAGATCGGCCTTGGTCTAAACCATGACCGCTCCGCCATTGATGTCTAAGCTCTGCCCCGTGATTGAGGTTTGGTTTCCATTCACTAAAAATTCGACAAGTGCTGCAATCTCTGTGGGGCTGCTCATCTTTCCAAGCGGTACCTTTTCCATCTCGGCCCTACGGACCTCTTCTGGCGATCGGCCAAACGCTTTGGCCATGTCGTCCAAGCCCTCTTGAGCCATTTTTGTATCAACCCATCCAGGACATATGGCGTTCACAAGAATTCGCTCTGGCGCAAGTTCTGCTGCGAGGCTTCGCGTGAGTCCCAAGAGTCCGGCCTTCGATGCGCAGTAGGCGCTGTATTTAGGAACCCCGAGTCTCGCTAGAACCGAAGATACAACTACGATATGCCGAAACTTGTCGCTAGAAGCGCGAAGCGCGGGAAGGCACTCTTGGATGAGGTGATAGGTACCAGTGAGATTGGTTTGAATGATTTCGTCCCAACGATCTCCCGAGCCGTAATGATTTTCGCCACCGACGCCCGCATTTGCGATAACGGCGGCTAGGTTTTCCTTTTCAAGACGTGCGGCTTGAATCCCTTCGACAATGGAACCTTGATTTCGGAGATCAACCGAAATAATTCGGTGATGTTCAGCGTTCGGAAGGTCACTCCGTACTTGCTCAAGTTGGCTTAAATTTCGCCCTAAAAGGACAAGTCGATGATGAGGCGAAGCCTGCGCAAACCTAAGCGCAATAGCTCGACCTATTCCTGAACCTGCTCCTGAAACGACATAAAACTTGTTACTCATCTTCGCCTCCCAATGAGGATGTTTCTATGGAGCTGGCATTAATCTGTAAATTGGTATAAAAAGATCAATATTGTTCTGATATAGAGAACAACGAGGACATTATGACTCTCGATCAGATGAAATACTTTTACGAGGCCGCGCGCTTTCAACACGTTGGAAAGGCCGCAAAATTTATTCATATCAGCCCGAGCGCCATCAGTGCGGCAGTTGCCTCGCTTGAATCCGAGCTGGGGTGCAAGCTGTTTGATCGTATGAGTAAATCCATCATTCTCACGGATGCAGGAAGAAGGCTTAAGGAAGAAGCGGAAAAGCTTTTCGATCACGTCGCGGCAATTCGAGGAAAAATTTCAGAAGAAGCCAGTCAGCTTCGCGGAAACTACCGCTTAGGCGCAAGTCACTTCCTTGCCTCACATTGCCTAACTCGGGCTTGGAGTCAGCTTCAAAACCAGCATATTGAGTTATCAGGAGAGGTCTGTTCTCTTCCCACGGCTCAGGTTATTCGCGAGGTCATTGCTGGCGCTCTTGATATGGGGGTCTGTTTTAGTCCGTTCCAACACCCGGAACTCAAGCAAGACGAGATTTATCGCGGCCGTTTGGTTGTGGCTGTTCGAGACAAACACCCGCTCCTCAAGTTTCGGGGAAGAAAAGCAATGCTCGGGCTCAACGACTTTCCCGCGGTCATCCATAAAGGTCAGCCTGGTGTTGACCTTTGCGAAGCTCATCCAATCTTTGACCAATATGGAGTAGTCCCGCAGATTCGTCTCTCGTTTGATAGTGATGCCTGCGCAATTGAACGAGTGGTTTCATCAGATTCGTGGACGATGATTCCTGACCTTGTGGCGCAAGCTTACTCCAAACAAGTAAGTACGATTCATCATCCGGCTGATTGGGATGCTTCCTTTACGGTGGCACTCGTATATCGAAAAGATCGAGAAACAAATCCGGTTGTTCAAGCTATTCGATCGCAGCTCAAGTCGGTTTTGTCCAAGAGTCGAATAATCAACATGGCGAGTTTCTTGCCTTGGCTGTTTTTGATCGATAGACTTTAGGAAGAATATCGGGGGACAAAATAATGCACAGCTTCAAAAGAATTGCTTTTTGTCTAGGGATCGTCATGACGCCATACTTGGTTTTGGCGAGCCAAGACTCAGGAAATCAGGCGAATGAACTGAATCGTGCCGAGGTCGATAAGTCGATGAACGATCTGAACGATACGCTCACAACGGCGCGTGTTGTTCCCAATTTTGAAAATGGCAAGCCTGCTGGATACAAAACTGTCGAGAACAAGCCCAGAAGCGTTTACGACAAATTGGAGCTAAAAAACGGTGATGTGGTCAAGGCTGTCAATGGCGAAGAAGTCAACGATCCACAGCGGGCCTTTCAGTTGCTTAATGGCGATGTAAAAACTAACAGGCAAGTGAAGGTGGTTAGAGAAGGCGAAGAACATACGTTGCCATCAGAGGACGCAGCCAACTCCGACGGCAATGCTGTCCAGCAATAGGCGAGCATGGGACATGAGTGCTGGTGGCGATCGTCACGGATTTTTTTAGGCGCCATAGGTTTGTCATGTTCAGACATTGCTTTGGC
>CAZGCK010000179.1:0-4911 GCA_964524175.1 uncultured Bacteriovoracaceae bacterium
GTCCCAAATCTCTCGCTCGGCCCAATTGGCTCCTGGCCAGACGCTGATCGCGGTGGGAACATCTTCATTTTCCCGAACCCGCGTCTTGACTCGTATTCTGCATTTCTTGGATTGAGAAAACAGGTTGTAGACGATTTCAAACCGCGGCTCGACTTCTTCATCCGTTGCAGTGATATCGGACAAAAAAGCGTAGTCGCATGTGACGTCCGTCTTGAGAAATTGCAGAAGCGGCACCACCGAGCTCTTCTTGATGTAGAGAATCGGTACATCCGTGGGGTAATCCCCGGGCATCCGCACTTCTTCTATCGCGTCGCCAAACTTATCTTTGACTGCAGCGACCTGAGCTTTCCAATGCTCACCAAACTTGGCTAGCCAATCACCGCCATTATGTGGAATCGGAGTCCTGACGTCCATTATCCCCGCCTTTCGCGACTATGCGCTTCCCGCTGCTGTCGATTGCACAGATGCCGGCTGGATTCCGCGCGACGCTGCGATTCTGCGCTGGGAGTGAGTATCTCCTTGAGCGATCTTTTCCTGAAGCCTCATAAGTCCATGAATCACTCCCTCCGGAGCCGGGGGGCATCCAGGGATGTAAACATCGACAGGAATCATCGTATCGATCCCTTGCAAAACACTATAAACATTAAAAATTCCGCCGGAAGAAGCGCACGCACCAAACGACATCACCCACTTAGGATCCGACATCTGATCGTAAACCGTCCTAAGCACTGGCGCCATCTTGAGGTTGATGATGCCAGCGACAATCAATAAATCGGCCTGCCGGGGAGAAAACCGCACGGCCTCTGCACCAAACCGAGCCATGTCGTAGTCAGAACAGAGTGTGGCCATCATCTCGATCCCACAGCAGCTCGTTCCATAAGGGAGCGGCCACATCGAGTTCTTGCGACCCCAGCTCACTAAATCTTCAAGGCGGGTTGTAAAGAACCCCGCCGAACCGTCTTTACTCATAACGCCTCACTCCCACTCGAGCGCGCCCTTGCGCAGAACGTAGTAATAACCAACCAGTAAGATCGCCACGAAAAAGGCCATCTCCATCAATATGAACGAGTTAATGCTCAGATACTTCTTGTACACAACCGCCCATGGAAAAAAGAAAATCGCCTCGACGTCGAAGAGCAGGAAAAGAATCGCGACCAAATAAAATCGCACCGAGATTCGATGCCGAGCATCCCCTACAGAAGGAACTCCGCACTCGAACGGCATATCTTTACGCCGGTTAGGAAGCTTTGGACCCAAAAGATAGGACACGGCAAGGATCACGCCGCCCAGGGTCATGCCCACGAACATGAGGATCAAAACAGGAATGTATCCCATGCTCAACTTTATAACGTTACGTGCAATCCGCTGCTACCACAAAATAAAGCCTAGCGATTTACCTGCCCAGTCCAGAACGAATTCGGCGAACACGCCGACGAGTACCATCGGCACAACAAGCACGGCTAGAAAGGCGTTTCGCTGAAAATTAGGAACTACCGGCGCAGCGGCCGGCATTCGATAATCACCGACCAAATGGTACGCAAGCCTCGCGATCGCCACAGTTGAGAGCGTCATTGCCATGATCGCAATGATACCTAGTACAATCCAATGATGGCGTACGACAGCGCCTACCAACGCAAACTTGCCGACAAATCCGGGCATTGGAGGAAGTCCGACCAAGCAAAGTAAGAAAAGAACAAGGCAGATGCACTCTGGGACAGCGCGCTGAAGCATCCCTTTCATATCGGTCAGCTGATCTGAATGAATCTCATCAAAGATAAACGCGATGACATAATAGGCGCCCATCAAAGCAAAGAGCTCGACCACCAAATTGTAAAGCAATGCAGCAACTCCAACTTGGTCGAGGACAAGAAGACCTAGAAGGAGGAAGCCCGACTCCGCGATGACCAAGCAACCCACCATTCTCTTGGCTGCCTTTTGCTGCGTCGCCAAAAGTGAACCTACAAGCATCGTCGTACCCGAAACGAGTGCCACGATGTTGGTCCAATCTAAGGCTCCCAGGACTTGCCATTGCCCAGGCTCCGCGGGACCAAAATTAGCCTGAGAGGGTTGGGCGAACATGACGATAACAAAACGTAAGGCGACTGCGAAGCCTGCAGCACGACCTCCAAAAGATAGAAAGGCCGCTGCCGGGGTTGGGGCGCCCTCAAGAACGTCGGGTGTCCAAAAATGCATCGGAAAAGCGCCAAACTGAAAGCTGAGCGCCATAAAGATTAAAGTAAAGACGACCAACATCGAATTGTAGGAAAGCGGCGTGGCAACCAACGCCTGGTGGATCTCGTAAATATTGAAAGCGTGAGTAAAAGAAAAAAGGATCGCGAGCCCATACAGGAAAAGCGCAGCCGCCAACCCGCCAAAGGCCATGTACTTCACGGCCGCTTCGGTACTGAGGACACTCCTCTTGCCATATCCCGCAAGGAAGAAAGCGAGCACATTGATCGATTGAAGCGTCAAGAACGCGAGCAAAATCTCGGAGGCCGAGGCAGCCAAACACATGGCAAGTGTCGAAGCCAAGATGAGCGCGACATACTCTGTTTTACGGCCTCGAGTGATTTCGCGCGTTTGGATGGAGGCAAAAACAGCTAGGGCCGCCTGAGTAATAAAGAGCAGCTTAAAGAAAAGCGAAAGCCCATCGATTGCCAACGTGCGTCCAAATATCTCCGTCGCCCCATACTGGTAAGTGATGATCGTCTGAGTAAATGCTGCAAACAACCCCAGCAACGCCGTAGCTGCGACCAACCTAACCCTTTCGCCGTGGTAGGTGATCTCCGCCGCGATAACGAAAGCCAATGTCAGGGTGATGATGGCTTCGGGCAGGATCAGAGCAAAATCATGCATCTCATTTCACCGTCGAGAGAAGAGTAAGGACCGTCGGCCTGACCAGCTCAAGCAACGGCTTGGGATATAGACCAAAAATCAAGAGCCCGGCCACCAAAGGCAGCAGATAGGCCCGCTCTCGCAGGCTCAGATCCGGAAAGTCGCGAGTCGCCTGCCCGTCAGACCCCAAAAACACGCAACGATACATCGTAAACAAATAGTAAGTGGCCAAGAGCAAGGTTCCGCCTGTTAGAACCACAGTAAATGGATGAACTGAGTAGCTACCCAACACTAACAAGGAGTGTCCGACAAATCCTCCAGACCCAGGGAAACCCAATAAAGACGCTACAACCACACCAGCAACAAGGGCAACCGAAGGAGCTTTGAGAGCGATGCCACCAATAGGCCGCTCCCCACCATCAAAAATAAACTGAGAGTGACCCAACCGCTCCGTCACAAGACCAGCAAAAAGACCAAATCCCGCAAGCGCGAGACCCAATGAAAGCTGCTGATAGACTGCGCCCACGATCCCGGCTGAACTGAGAGACCCAATTCCAATCAAGTTAAACCCCAGCTCGCTCAGGCAGATAAACGCGATCAGGAGCCTCAGCTCTTTTTGTGCAAGCGCGCAGAGACAGCCCAATACTAAATTCACAGCCCCCGCCGCGACTATGAACTGCGCCGCATCAAGTAATGTGTCTGGAAAAAGCGAATAGCAAAGCCGGATAAACAGATAAGTTGCCACTGGCACCGACACCGCAGAAAGAGCAACGAAAACCGAGAACGGCGCTTCCTCCGCAACATGAGTGAACCACCCATGAAGTGGCCAAATCGGTGCGCGCAAAGCCAATCCCATGCAAGTCAATCCAAACGCGGCTGCCGAAACAGGAATTGAGTATCCCACCAACTCAAAGGTCTTGCCAGCAAGCTTGCCTCCAGAAAGCTCCCGGATCGAGAAGCTGTGGGGATCAACCGAGTAGTAGATTAGAATCAGCGCCGCAAACAGGAGCGCATTGCCCAACGAGGCGGAAACAATCGACCTAAACGCTGCGCTCTCGCGCTTCTCTCCACCCCAAATGCCGATCAAAAAATAGAATGGCAGCGCACTTAGTCCCCAGAAAAAGAACGTCAAAAACAGATCCTGTGCGCAAACGGTTCCAACAAAAGCGGATTGAAGAACCAAAAGCAGACCATGCATTCCGCGAACGCCGATCTTTTGGTTCCACTCAAAGGCAATCAGCACAGGAAACAGGATGGCAATAAGCAAGACAGGAAGAACGTTCAGCCCATCAATGCCCATGTCATACCCGATGGCGTACGACCCTACCCAAGGCAGCGTTTCGGTTGCTTGAAGCTCAGGGGTTTGGGTTTGCATCGAGATCACAAGCGCCGCCGCACAAAAACTCGAGGCTAAGCTGGAAAACAGAGCTACCCAACGATTAGCGCCCCCCGACTTCACAAAGGCCTGAAGCAAAGCCCCAAAAAGTGGGAGAAAAACCATGAATGAAATCAAATGTGGAGTCATGGATATCCCCTACCCTTTCAACATAAACCGCGCGAAGATCATCAAGCCTGATCCCACCGCGAAAAAAAGATACCATTGTACGTCACCATTCTGAATCATCTGCAAAAGCTTCGCGAGCCACTCGACCCAACGACGTGGAGAGCCGCCGATAACCCATGACAGCGTCGCATCTGCGGTAGCTACCGTGCGAGAGCCTTTGCGAACAAAAGTGCCGGTGAATAGCGGAACCCATTGGCCCCACGCCATCCGATCCACCAAATAGACGCTTCCGCGCCCGACAGCTCCGAGCCCCTTCAGCACTTTTTTCGAAACGCGGTCGATACCGTAGCCAGAAGCGACAAAAACAGAGAATTTTGGCGTTGATTTGAGGATGGAGGGCCATAGGTCAGGCCTTGCAGCTACCATCCAATAAGAAGTCACCACCGCCAACAGCCAAGCGCCCCAATAGACTCCGCTTGAGGCAGCAAAGAGCAGCTCATCTAAGCCCACTGCATCTTTAGAACTGATAAAAGCAAAGAAGCATCGCCTGGATCCATGCCAATCTTGATTCC
>CAZGCK010000180.1:0-4878 GCA_964524175.1 uncultured Bacteriovoracaceae bacterium
GCCAGTTTAGGCAGGACCTCTTTTATCGCCTCAACGTGATGCCCATCCAACTGCCTCCGCTTCGTGAGCGCATCGACGACATCCCTATTCTCGTCGAGCACTTCATCGAGAAAATCAACGCCCTCCACTCCCGGCAGGGCAACGAGATCCGCGGCATCCGCCAAGACGCCCTCAACGCGCTAAAGAATTACACCTGGCCCGGAAACATTCGCGAGCTTGAGAACATCATTGAGCGCGCCTTCGTGCTGGAGAACTCGTTGTACATCACCCTGCCCTCGCTCCCCGAAGTGCTTTGGCCACAAAACTCCCACGCTTCTCGCGGCGAGCGCGCGCAGACCGCCAGCGACGGCGCGCTCTCTGCGGCCTCGACAGTGGCCATCGATTTTCACGCTCAGAAAGAGCAGTTTGAAAAAGATTTTATCATCAAGGCCCTCAAGCGGTTTGGCGGGCGTATCAACCAAACCGTCACGCATGCAGGAATCCCAAAAAACACACTGCTTCGAAAGATCCGCAAGTATAACATCAACCCCGGCGAGTACGGGCCGGTCAACCAGGACGGTGAAGAACAATGATTATTACAATCGCTAATCAAAAGGGCGGCGTAGGAAAAACGACCACCACGATGAATCTAGGCGTAGCCCTCGCTCGATCAGGAAAGCGAGTGCTCCTCATCGATGGGGATCCACAAGCCAATCTGACGAGCTACCTCGGCATCACCCCGGGAACGCCACCGTTCGAGTCGCTTCATACGTTGGACGAGGTTTATCTCTCCAAACGTCCGCTTGATCCTCAAGGCCGCAGCCACTTTATCGCTTCGACATCTTCGGGCGTGGACCTCATCCCCTGCGATAAGGCCTTAGCTGGGGTCGAGTACTATCTTTTCTCGCAAGCGACCGCGTGATAATCCCCGTGCAACCCGAGTTTTTCAGCCTCGAAGGGATCGTCAAAATTCGAGAAAGCATCGAAGACGTACGCGGCCGTTGGAATTCGAGCCTCGAGATCCTGGGAGTCCTGCCCACTCAGGTCTCGAGCCGACGCAAGCTCACGGAAGAAGTACTCCAAGCGCTGAAGACCGAGTTGGGCCCCATTCTTTTTAAAAGCCAGATCCATGACAATTCTGCAGTCACCGAAAGCTCAGGCCACGCTCAGTCGGTCATTGAATACGATCCGTCCTCTCGTGGCGCCCAAGACTATCTGGCGGCGGCCCGTGAGCTGCTGCAAAGGTGCGGAATGGAAGACGCCCGCCCACTCAGAACCCAAAAACCAAAAACTCGCGTGAGCAAGGAGGCCCAACTATGAGCACTCGAATCGGACGCAACCCTTTTGACAAGAAACCTGCCGTCACACAGCCTAAGGCACAGCCTAAACCAACCCAGCAATCTGCGAAGAAGGAAGCTTCCAGCAAGGAAGACAATTCAGGTGTGGCATATTGGTTGTTCATCGATGTCCCGGCCTATGGCTTCTTGTGGGCGCTCAGGGCCATGCTTGTTCTCAAGTCAGCGATTCTTCATCGGCAGGCATGAGAGCCTATTGATCTCTAGTCCGTATTGACTGAGTCACCTGCGACACACCCCTCGCAATCATCTCAATTGGCCAACCAATCTAGTGTCGTCAGGGTTTGGCGGGTTCTTCTTGTTTAGAAAATCGGGTAGGTGGGCCGGGCGTCAAGCTGGGAAAGACGATCCAGAAACATTGTCATTCGCATTATCTTTCTTGAGAGAAGCCAGCTTGCCGGTACTTCAGTGGGCTTAAACATACGCCATCGCTTTCGGTAGAAAACGATAGGGCCCTATTGATTTCTACCGAAGTCTGTTGAACACTTAGCAGTAGCGATGCCACACACAAGAACCAGATATGCTGAAGTTTTAATCGAAAAAGCGTTAAGCCATTCGCCTATTGTTGGGGTTTTTGGACAAAGACAGGTAGGCAAAACGACAGTCCTAGAAAAGAAATGTAAGGAGTACCGAACTCTCGATAAAGAGAGTACCCTGCGCGAAGTCGAAGCCGATCCCGAGTTTTTCATTGCTAATCGTGGGAATCGCTTTGCTATTGATGAAGCACAGTATTCACCGCGCCTTTTTCCAGCTCTCAAGGAATACGTGCGCACTTCAAAAAGTCCCGGACAGTTTCTCCTGTCGGGTTCGATCCGGTTCACAAGCCGAAAGGCAATCCGAGAGTCTCTCACAGGTCGGATTTCGACCGTCGAAGTATTGCCATTTTCTCACTCGGAGTCCTGTGGACAGTCGTTACCAAATTTGCTGCAGTCCTTAACTAGGGTCAGCAACCAGAAAGCTCTTGATCGCGTGTTATCTAGAAAGACATTAGCCAAACCCTCTGAGTTTGAGTCTTATTTGGTCACAGGAGGTCTGCCCGGAATTTGCTTTTATCGATCTCCGGCGGTGAGAGCTCAACGATTGGAGGCGCAGATAGATACACTGCTGAATAGGGATTTACGACTGGTTCAAAATACTAGTTTGCCCTATCAAGCCTTAAGAGACCTTCTTGAGTTTCTTGCTAAAAATCAGGGCCTCCCGTTTGATCTTGCTGGCGCAGTGAAGGCCTGTCAGATTTCTGCAATTACAATCAAGAAGCTTCTTTTCGCTTACGAGAGTCTTTTTTTAATTCGAATTATTAACTCGACCGGAGATCTCAGTAAACCAACCTACTTTTTTGAGGATCAGGGGTTTTCTACTTGGTTAACAAGGTCCACACTAACCCAACCACAAGATGTGACTCGTTGCCTGTATGCGAATCTCAGACAGGAGCTTCACTATCGGCCTGAACTCAACGGACGGATTTACCAGTTTCGAACCAAACATGATGTCGAAATCCCATTGGTATTTGATGCCGAGCAAGTAAAAGTAGGCATTCTTGCAACATTGGATTCAGCTCTCAAACCTAAAACTCTCGCTTCGGGGCAAGCTTTCCTAAAAAAGCATCCTCACTCTAAGTGCGTGATCGCTTACTCAGGATCAGCAGCCATTGTCCGGTCTGAGAATTTGTTTCTCATCCCTTATTCTTGGTTGATTTAAACCAAGGTGTCGCACTGGCGGCAACCCTTGCATCAATTTACCTAAGAGCGCGTTGCAAAATTGAAGGTAGGACCGGATCTCTTTCTGAGATCCTCGCGATGACGACAATCCGCAGCTTGCGCTGCGGGGCACCCCCGAGTCATCGCCCATGCTGGGCGCACATCGGGTAGGAGGGGCCAGTAATTGACTGGCCCCGCCTTTACTTCATTGAACTCCATGGCCCCAAACGCGCCATCTCGCTGGAGCCTTTTTGCTTTGCCTAATATTCCGGCAGCCTGCATTATGCTCACGCCAATTGAGCTGTAAAAGTCCTTACTCGTGCCCGGCCAATTCTCCCAAGCTCTCAAAAGTTCGAAATAAACCTCATTGCTCACATTTTTGATGACACCCTTTGAGCTCCTGAACGTACTCAACTGCTTCCTTAATTTCGTATTCTCCACTTGATCAATACCTCCTGAAGCTCCTACGAAAGCTTTCGGGGTGAATGCCCATTCATCTCACCGATTCGGCCTGTTCACTTGTCATCCACCTGCTCTGTCGGCGGGTTATCCCTCACTCCGACAAGGTGGCGACTTCTACCTCTGTCTACTCAACTTTGAGGCGGTGATCTTTGCATCTCACGAACTCCTTTCACGCTTCTCTTGGCGCACGGTAGTCCGTTTAAAGCGCCAAACTAGCCCACAAATAGACCGCCAAGTACCTGCGTAGCCCTCATCGAACTCCCCATAGGCGCACTTATCGCGACTGAGCGCCCGACAGGGCAGCTCAGCTCCGAGTCTTGCTCTCGAAATTCATGCTACCCACTCGAAAGCCTGAAGGACCAAAAAATTAGAGCTGCTCGAGCAGTTCCTCCAATACCTCGAGAACAATCACGAAGGACTCCTGCCTAGACCCGAGCTCAAACCCCTACGGCTCAAATTCCCGGGCATGCTCTGCCGCGGCAGCGGCGCCATGGAGAGAAGTATCGATCAGATTGTGGGAGAGAGGTGCAAACGAAAGAGAATGGCATGGTCCCGCTCGAGTATGGACAACTTGCTGCTGCTCAGAAAGAATCAAATCAACAGGCAGTACGGTCCAACGCTCCGAACCGCGCCTGCAAAAGTGTCAATTTCCCCCTCGGTAAGCCCAACCAAAAAGTTTACGGAACCAGTCGTTGGCAATCTTAAGATAATGCTCCCGATCAAAGCTTGAAACACGAGGACGACCCAGACGGCGAGAGCGAAAGTCAAGATACCCGAGATCGAATGCGGGACCGAACCACACACTGCACCATTCACCAACGTGTTCGAAACCTGCCTTCTTAATTCTCCCAAATTCATCTATGACGGGAACATCAAAGTCGTGCTGAGTTCCAAAGACGCATCCATTTGGGACTTGAATTTCAGGATCCACATTTCGCTTCACCCACTCATCCAACCCAATCGGCCTACTTAAAGGCTTCACACCGGAGCCCCGCCAAAAGCGATCTATAACGTAAATCTCATCCCCAACATAGACCGCAAGCGCGATACGGAACCACCAAGTAACTGGATGAGAAAACGCGCTTCGAGGATGCAATGACAGCCAGGCCTGAAGGTAGCGCTCGGATCTAAAGAGATATACTTTCGCCGTCTTTATACCCTGGCTCCATAGTTCATACTGTGCAGCATAGAGGGACGCCTCCATGTTGACGCGATCCGATGGATACCAATGCTTAACACCGTCGAAAACGTCATCCAATTCTCTTTCGCTCTTCAGATGAGTGAGATCGTAACCAGCGTCGGATTCGATCGCCGCGCGCGTGGAGATTGCGACCTCTGCCCTGATGGATCCAGAACTGAAGAAAGCAATTGTCAACATTAGGACC
>CAZGCK010000181.1:0-4493 GCA_964524175.1 uncultured Bacteriovoracaceae bacterium
CTGCAATCGCCGTCTTGCCTACGCCATGCTCGCCGATGAGCACGGGGTTGTTCTTGGTTCGACGAGAAAGCACTTGGACGACTCGACGAATCTCGTCGTCACGACCGATCACTGGATCTAGCTTCTGGTTGCGCGCAAGCTCGGTCAAATCCCTGCAATACTTCTCGAGTGCGCGATATTTACCTTCAGGCTCGGGGTCTTGGATCTTGGAGCTGCCTCGTGTTTTTTCGATGGCTTGCTCAACCTTCCCCTTTGTTAGTCCCGAGCTGGACAACGCTTTTCCCGCAGCCGAGTCCTTGAGCTGACTCGAAAGTAGCGCCAACAAAAAATGCTCTCCTGAAACATATTCATCGCCTCGTTTTTTGGCTTCGTCTTCTGCTAAAACCAAACAACGATTAAAGGCGGTCGATGCGTAAATTTGGCCGTTGCCTCCAGATATCCTAGGCAATTTGACCAAACTCGAATCCACCGCTTGCTTGAGCGCCGGTAAGCTGACGCCGGCCAGCTGGAGAATATTAGGTACTACAGCCTCTTCATCCCCCTGCAACATCGCGGAGAGGAGATGTTCTGGCTGAAGTTCTTGATGCTCCCGACGAATCGCCTCAGATTGGGCCTGCTGGAGAGATTCTTGCGCACTGTTGGTGAATTTAGGGGCCATTGGGGGTTCTCCTCCCACCTAAAGATGGGGCTAAAACAAGGCCCGTCAAGCCGGGAGACTATTTAGTTAAGTCCAGGACAACAACAGAGAATGCCTCATTGCCCTGTGGGTCCGTGCGCCGGACACGGAGCATATAGGTTTTTTTCTCTTTAACGTGGCTATAAAAATCATCAACATTCTTGATCGCCTTGCGATCCACTTCGATGATGAGGTCGCCCTGAACAATGCCCACCTGATCCGCAGGTCCGCCATAAGCAGTCGATGCCACGAGGACACCGGTTGGTTTCGCCACACCGAGCTCACGCGCAGTCTCAGCGTTAAGATCCCTAAGAATCATCCCGGTCTCAGGCAGGTTTTTAGGTTTCTTGCTCTTTTTGTCCTTGTTCTCTTTACCCTTGCTCTTGCTGCTGGACAGCTCACCGCTATTAGGGCGTTGGGTGACTTTAAGTGTCAGCGTTTTATCTGAGCCGCCACGAGATACTTTGATGGGCACTGACTGCCCCACTTCAAGCGCAGTCACAGCAAGAATCAACTCTGACGAAGAACGGATCGGCTTCCCAGCTAATTCTAAGATGACGTCGTACGGCTTGATTCCAGCTTTTTCTGCAGGTGCGTCCGGATAAACATTCGTGACAAACGGAGCCTTCAAATCCTTCGCGACACCCAGCTTCTCCGCCAACTCAGGGCTAAGCTCATTGACTAAAACACCGATATATCCGCGTGAGACAGTGCCTTTCGTGCGCAACTGAGGCAGGATTTTTTTAACGAGAGTAGCAGGGATCGCGAACCCGATGCCCTGAGCTCGCTGATCGATCGCATTGTTGATGCCGATGACTTCGCCCTTGAGATTCACGAGCGGCCCGCCGGAGTTACCAGGATTGATAGGCGCATCAGTCTGAATATAGTTGGCGAGTGGGAAGTCCGGAGCAAGACGACCCTTGGCTGAAATAATCCCATGGGTGACGGAATGTCCTTGGCCAAAAGGATTACCTACGGCCATGACATACTCACCCACCTCAAGCGCATCAGAATCACCCAAGGTCATCGGTACGAGCTCGCGTTTGGTCTTGACTCGGATCAGCGCGACGTCCAACTCGGTATCGCGCCCGACCACCTCACCATCCGTTGGTTTTTCGTCTGGGGATTCGGTGAAGGAAATCTTGATTTCATCCGCCTCCGCAACGACATGGTTATTAGTCAGAATCAACCCCGACGAATCGATGATAAAACCCGTGCCTAACGAAAGCGCCTTAGGCAATTCTTTAGGGATCGCTCCAGGCGGAAGTCCCGGAGGTGCCATCGGAGGCTGGGGTGACGGCCCCTGATCTTCTTCATCATCGCCCTGCCCGCGAGGCTGCATCCCACCATGATACTGACGAAAAAAATCGCCAAAGAATCTCTTAAACATATCCTCTGGGGAATTGAGTCCAGGCGTCTGGCTCTTTAGCGTAGTAGCGGTCGAAATATTCACGACCGATGGAACAACTTTTTTAGAGAGATTGACGAAGATATTGGCATCAACCGGCCCGTTCCCCGCGGAGACGGCCCACGCACTCAACGGGAAAAAACAGGCGCCTACGAAGAGCTGGAAGCATGGCTTCATTTCTTGATCCCTTTTTGGACCTCGACAAATCGCATGCGAGTCTCTAGGAGGAGCTGCTCAAGTAGGCGGTCTTCCTCAGGTGAGCGGTTGCCCTTGGTCTTTTGCTGCATCAGCTCGAGCAAATCGATGTTCTGACGTGCCAACTCGAGATCGATCTTAGGTTGCCCCTCCGACTCCTGCTTATCCAACTCCACGCCCAGCCCATAGAAAGCTGCTGATGAAATCGAAAGAAAAAAAGTGGTGAGATCTATTTTTGGAA
This sequence comes from uncultured Bacteriovoracaceae bacterium, assembly GCA_964524175.1. Classification (GTDB taxonomy): domain Bacteria; phylum Bdellovibrionota; class UBA1018; order UBA1018; family UBA1018; genus CAZGCK01. Next base: position 2,521 of record CAZGCK010000181.1, read on the forward strand.
ACTGATTTTGTTGTGACAAGGGGATGCTCCCTCAAATGAGAGGAGATTCATCTCACAGCAGTCTAAACGCGGCAAGTTTCTCAAAGGGGAAAAAGCAAACGCGTGCTCCAAGGATCGACCACGTGAAGCAAGCCGGATCCTGGATTGACGAGGGCACCTGGCAACGACGCAAACTTGAAGTAGGGTAGAAGTGCATGAGGAGCAAATCTCGAGCGTCGCTCGCCCTTAGCCTGTCTTCCAAAAAACAATAAAGTCTTGGATGCCGAATAGAGGCCCAAAAACATCAGGCCATTCACTGCACCCAGTCGCTCATGCCAAGCGCGCTCGCCGCAGAGCAGCTCAAGCCAGGGGCTAGGAGCAAGCGCCAAGATACGGTGGGCCATCCAAGCACAGACGCTTCTCAACAAAATGCCTGGCGACCGCGAACGCTCTACGCAAGCAAACAACAAAACCCTAAGCTCTTCTTCGTTCAAAACCCCCAGAAGCCCTTCACTGAGAGCAACCGTGCCTGCTCCAGGCCAACCGCGCGCTACCCAAGCGGCCGGCACAGGGTCTGAGAATATGCGAACTCGCGGAAGCGCCCAGGAACGCCCCTCGAGCGCTCGTTCCATTGAGCGAACCACGCCTTCGGTTCCTGCCTCTGTCGCCCTATAAGCTCTGCAAAGCGACCTCTCGCATCGCAACAACGCGACAAGCAAAAGCGCAGCAAGACAAGCCAAACCACCGATGGCTCCCTCGCGACCACGAATCAAAAAGCCCACGCTCCCAAAGGGAACCCCTAGAAATACAAAAAGCAGAAGGGACCGCCCCAAAGCTGTCAACCGTGACATAACAAGGATAGTAGCCCAAGATTGGCTACTTGTCGAAATTCTGCTCGCGAACGACGCCCGACATCCGCAGCTTGAGGTCGTCTGGATTACTCGACGCTTGAAGCGCTTCTTCGATCGTTATGACCTGGGCGACCACAAGCTTCTCGAGCGCCTGATTCAACGTCTGCATTTTATAATAGTCGCTCGAGTTCGCGATCGCTTCTGGGATCCGATCAAGCTCGTCCCGTAAGATACATGAGGTGATCGTCGGAGAATTGAGCATCACTTCGCAGACGCACACTCGCCCCGTGCCATCCGCCTTGGGGAGCAGCTGCTGCGAAATCACACCTTCTAAAGTTGCGGCTAACTGGATTCTTACTTGGGATTTGGCATCTCCATTAAACACATCTACGATACGATCAATCGTGCTCTTGGCATCATTGGTGTGAAGGCTTGAAATGACCAAGTGCCCCGTTTCTGCAGCAGTCAATGCAAGCTCGATCATCTCCTTATCGCGAAGCTCACCAATCATGATGACATCTGGATCCTGCCTCAGGCCCCCATGAAGACCCTCCTCGAGAGAGTGGACGTCGGACCCCACTTCACGCTGAGTGATCGTCGATTTGATATCGCGAAAACTAAACTCTATAGGGTCCTCGATCGCAAGGATGTGCGAATGCGTCGTCTCGTTAATGTATTGAATCATCGCGGCCAAAGTGGTCGACTTTCCGCTACCAGTCGCTCCAGTGACTAGAAGCAATCCACGAGGCCGTCGGCATAATTCTTTGACAACTTGTGGAACGCCCAGATCATCGAGCTGCGGGATCTCGAGGGGAATCATCCGAACAGCAGCCGAGACTTGCCCTTTTTGAAAATAGACATTGCAACGGAATCGTCCAATATCGTCCACTCCAAACGACAGGTCGACCTGGCGTTTTTGCTCAAGATCGATCTTCTGGCGCTCCGTAAGGATGTCGAAAACAATGCTTTTAACTTGTTGCTCCGAAAGCTCTTCCATCTTAGCGGGGATGAGACGTCCATTGATTCTATAGAGCGGTGGCCGGCCCACGCGGACATGTAGATCCGAAGCCTGATACTTAATGAGAGCGCGACAAAGGTAGCGCATGTCCAAGCGGGTTGCGGACACGACTTGGGGCCGCTGTA
>CAZGCK010000182.1:0-4461 GCA_964524175.1 uncultured Bacteriovoracaceae bacterium
GCCTCAAGCACTCGGCAAACATAGCCGATCCGTAGAAGAATGAGTCACCGTCCTAAGCGCAAAAGCGTAGGGAAAAAAGTTCAGGAATTCATTGGGACTCACCTGATTGCGCTCTCGATGGCGATCTTGGGTGCAAGCTGGTTTGTCATTTCTTGGGTGGTTTACAAGATCGAGGCTACAGCCCAAGGTGCCAACATCCTGACATTCACTGACTCGCTCTGGTGGGGAGTCGTGACCTTTCTCACAGTAGGCTATGGGGATAGGTATCCGGTGACTATGCCCGGAAGAGTTTGGGCATCGTTACTGATGCTTGCTGGAGTATTGGCAGTCGCGATCATTACCTCGCGCATCTCGTCTTATTTTGTCGAACAAGCATTGAAGGAAGGCAGGGGCATTGTGAACACTGCGCGACTCAAGGATCATTTTGTGGTTTGCGGATGGAAGGAGGATATTCATGAGCTTCTCGTGCATGTTCTGGACTTCAATCCAGGGCTCGACTCCTCCCGTGTTGTGCTCATCGCGAATGTGCCCCAGGCATTGATCGATAGCCTTCGTGAGTACCCAAGGCTCGAGAAGCTCAACGTGATCGTTGGAGACTACTTCGTGGCCGCGAACCTCAAGCGCGCTGCGCCGGAACACGCCAAGAAGGTCCTCATTCTGGCAGATCGAAGTCCTGCTCAGGGTGGAGCGCAGACGAGCGCCACCGAAGTGGATGCACGAACGATCATGACTGCGATGACGCTATCGAGTATTGCGCGAGGGACTTTGGTTGCAGCTGAGATCCTGGATTCGAAGATGGATCAGTATCTCAAGATCGCTTCGGTCAATGAGATCATCTATTCGCGTGAGTACAATCGGTTGCTCCTAGGCAATGCTTCAGGGGGCACCGGCATCTCAAATGTTCTCTTCGACCTTTTGGATCCCAAAACTCCGACTCTGATTACGACTCACTCAATCACAGAGCAGTACGTGGGGAGCGGATACCCTGCCTTTAAAGCAAGTTTTGAGAAGGACTATCCACACTGTGTGGTGATCGGAATCTTAGAGAACACGGGTAATAGTCACACAATTAAGGAACTCGCACTCAGGCAGGCCCAAAAAACTACGGATGTGAGTCGTTTGGTGCAGAATCTGAGATCCATAAAAGAGCTCAAGTGCAATCACCCGGTTTTTACACCCGGCGCCGACTACGTAGTTCATGAGGGCTCTATGGTTATCGTCATTGAGACCCGAGCGGCGAGAGCCGCGGACGGCAAAACCCCCGTGGAGGCTCATGCGACTAGCAAGCAAGCTGCCGCTTAAGCCGGAAGGTTTGCGGGAAGTTGAAGTGATAGAAGACGAGCTGCTGGAGCAGATCGAGAGGCGCGTCACTCATCTCAAAGCAGTGAGTCTCTTTGCTGACTTGGTGACGACAGAAGGTTCTCTCGAGCATCTTGCGCGAATCATGACTGTTCGCACATTCAAGCCGCACGATTCGATCATCAAAGAGGGGGAAGTGGGGACTGAGATGTTTCTTCTTGTGAAGGGAGAAGCTAGCGTCTTCAAATCCACTCCCGACGGAGATCAATACAAAGTAGCGATCATCAAAGGTGAGGGGCATGCATTTTTTGGAGAGGGTGGATTGCTGGACAGTGATTCTAGATCCGCAACGATCCAAGCTGACTCCGTCTGCTATTGCCTGGTTCTGAGTCGAGAGTCTTACGAGAGCTTTGGTCGCTCCCATCCTGAGTGGGCGCTCCCTGTGACGTTGAGAGTCGCGCGAGCGGTATTGGTACGCTTGCGCAAGACTAACAACGACCTCACGCTTCTCTACAATGCATTGGTGGCAGAAATCCGCGGCTCTTAGGTCGCAGGATTGCCTGAGCCACTTGATTCATCGGAGCTTCCGGAGGAGCTGCGCGTGCTTCTCGAGGCTGCTCCGCCTTTGCGCCCGATCTTAGCCATATGCTCTCGATTGCGCGAGACGCTTTGACCTCCCTTGCGGCCGATCTCGGCCATATGCTGCTTGTTGCGTGAGACAGCTAGGCCGCCTTTGCGCGCAACCTCCTGTCGAGTGTGAGGATCCATTGCAGCAGTGCCGCGTGCACCACTCGCTCCTAATTGTGGGTCTGCCGAACTCGGTGGCTCATTGGATGTCTCATTGATGGATGGGACGGTGTGCAGTATGTGAGTCGTCGGCTTTTGTTCTTCTTTAGACTGAGTAGAAGATTGAGTTGCCGAATCCGTTGACTCGCCCTCAATGTGTAACGGGCGGTTAGGTTGAGGATTTGCATTAGCCATATCATTCCCTCCTGACAGGCAGAAAAAGGTTTCGCTCTCGAACTTGTGGTGGCTCTATGCCCGTCAGGTTGCAAAGCTTGTTCCCTTGGGTTGGTGGCCCGGTATTTGGATAAAGTGACTTCATGCAGCCTGATCAATCCAATGAAAGAAACAAGCGCAAGATCACCACAGAAGATCCAGAGCTGGCCAATCGCTTTGACCGGACGCTCGGTTCGACAGTCGAAGCGGTTGAGCAAGCGGGCATCCGTTACGCGTTCATCGGTGGGATCGCTTCAGGTGGACTAGGGCGTCCTCGTTCTACTCATGATATTGATTTATTTGTGATGCCCGAGGATGCGGAGCTTGCGCTCAGGGCGCTAGCCAAGAATGGCTTTGAAACGGAGCGCACCGACCCAAGCTGGCTTTACAAAGCTTTCAAGGAGAACATCCTGGTGGATGTCATATTCAAGTCCAAGGGCGAGATCTATCTCGATAATGAAATGTACCAACGAACGATCACTGCAGAATACCACGGACGAGAGCTCAAGCTCGTAGCGCCCGAGGATCTTTTGATCATCAAGGCAGCGGCCCATAGCGAGCTCTGTCCCAATCATTGGCATGATGCGACGGCGCTACTTTCTCATGCAAGCTTGGATTGGGCCTATTTGATCCGGCGGGCCCGTAGAGCCCCTCGAAGGATTTTGAGCCTCTTGCTCTACGCGCAGTCAAACGACATCGGGGTGCCAAACCCGGTCATTCATGAGCTATTCTCAGCGATCTTTGGTGGCCCCAAGCCAGAGGCGCTCAGGGCGGTGACATCGACCCCGCAGGCTTCTCCGCCTCGCTCTTTGCAAGTCTCCGCTGCTGCCCCCCAGCGTCGCGAGTACGTTGTCGCTCACTTGCGTGAGTGCTTGGCGGAAGATCCTCGCACCAACGAGCTCGACATCCACATCGACAATGACAGCGACCGGATCCTGCTCAGAGGCGAGGTGTCTAGCGCGGATCGGCGCGAGTCAGTGCAGCAGATCGCGATGGAGTGTTTTCCTGGAATACGAGTCGAGAATCAGATCCGAGTAACTGAGTTCAGCGAGCCTGCAGAGTCTGAGGAGATGCCATGATCCGCGTGGCGGCTGTTGGCGATGTCCATTATGACCGAGCGCCTCGGGTAAGGCTTAGGTCTCAATTCGAGGGGCTTGCAGGTCGCGCGGATATCTTGATGATCGCGGGCGATCTCACTCAGCATGGGTCTGTAGAAGAGGCTCGTGTCTTGGTCGAGGATCTTCGAGGTTTGAGCGTGCCCGTCGTTGCGGTGCTCGGCAATCACGACTACCATTCAAATCAGCAGCTCAAGATCATCGCGTTGCTGCGCGAGAATGGCGTGATCGCCCTTGAAGGAGAGTCCGTCCGCTTGGAGATTGGCAAATCTACGGTAGGGGTAGTGGGGTTGAAGGGCTTTGGAGGCGGTTTTGCCGGCGCTTGCGTGACCGAGTTTGGTGAGCCTGAGATGAAGGCCTTTGCTCATCACTCACGAGTGCAGGCGGATCTGCTGAAGCGCGGGCTTGAGGGTCTCGATACTGACTTTCGATTCGCCCTTCTGCATTTTTCGCCCGTCGAAGCAACGATTCTTGGTGAGAAGCGAGAGATCTATCCTTTTCTAGGGAGCTATCTCTTGGCTGAGGCGATCGACGCTGCTGGCTGTGATGGCGTCTTTCATGGGCATGCCCATCATGGTGTCGAGCGGGGTGCAACTCCGGGCGGGGTACCCGTACGCAACGTGGCCCAGTACGTGATTCGGCACGCGTACAATATCTATCACTTTGAACGCTCGCATCGGCTGAGGTCGGGGATCAATTCTGATGACAAGCTCTTGGCAAGCGTTCAAAGATGAGTCGGCCACGACTCGAGCGCAATAAAAAAGATCAATAGATGGCTCGCTCCCGGGCCTATCAGCTCACCATCGGACGATGCGTCTGCGATACGTAGTAATCGTAATTGCCCTCGAAAATTCGCATTTCGCCGCGATCCACTTCAAAAACACGAGTTGCGACCTGTTTGAGGAAGTGGCGATCATGGCTGACTATTGCGACAGTGCCGTCAAAATCCTTGATTGCCTGAAGTAGGACTTCGCGCGACTTGATGTCCAGGTGGTTGGTCGGCTCGTCGAGAACCAAGAAGTTCACCGGCTGAGCCAGGATCGTTGCC
>CAZGCK010000183.1:0-4282 GCA_964524175.1 uncultured Bacteriovoracaceae bacterium
ATGCCGTTGCTTTAAGTCGATGAATTTTCTGAGAGGGAATTGAGTGAGGGTCTGAAGCGCGCTGATCTGGTGCTGTACACAGTCGTTGATAAATTGAAATCCAAAGAAGCTTCTCAAAGGATGAGTTCGTATTAGGCTCTCGGTGTTATTTATCTCCTGTTTCCCAGTATGGTTTACAAAAACACCTCGTTCCTAAAAAATCTCGCTCCCCTCGAAAACGTAAGCTTCTTCCTAGACTTCTTTCTAGTTCGCCATTCAGCCCATAGGCTGATCCGATGGTGAGGCCCCGCCGGAGTGCTAGTAGCTTGTCCTGAATAGTGGAGTTCAGGATCCCCGCTCGAGTCGGGAGCCCTGATGATCTGCTTTCGGGCCTCTTCACGCCTTTCTTAAGAAGCCGCCTTCTAAACCCGACAAAAATGTTTAAATTTTCACTAGGGGTTTGTTTTTATTACGAAATACATAATAGTTATTTAAATATAAAGCTTGACTGAAGTGATTTAGTAAACTACACGTTCCCAAACAAAAATAGCCCGATCATCCCCCCCCCCCAAGTGGTGAAACTCATGTGCAAGTCTCTATTTTGGAAGCTCTCAGCTCTCATCCTTCCCTTCTGCGCTGCGACTGTTTTGATGGGGGCCACCGGATGCCAATCTCCCGAAGGAAGTGAGACTGCTCAAGCTGGGCCCATTTCCCTCGCGGTCAGCGCAGACGTTTTGGACTTTGGGAAAAGCCCAGTCGGCCGCGTGACTTCTAAGACCTTTGTCGTAATCAATCAAGGTACAGAGAAGGTTGTCCTGCCAGCGCTCCAGCTCAAAGAGAATACGTCGCCTGACTTCTCCGTGAGCAGTGAAGAGATTGCGATCGAGGCCGGCGCCTCTCGCGAGCTGACGATTGGGTTCAATCCATCAACTCTGGGCGCTCATGCGGGTGAGGTGATTCTTCAGTCGCAGGACGGCTCTCAAGTTTGGTCGGTCTTGCTCACAGGCCTAGGAGGCCCTTGCTTCTATCTCAGTCATGACAAGCTCGACTTTTTAGAAATCAATCTCTCGTGCGGTCCAAAGTCTCTGGTCACTCGGATCGTGAATCACTGTGACTACCCGGTCTGGATCAAGTCAACCTCGATCTCATCCAATACATCTGGGGTTTTTACGTTGTCGCCAGAGCCGGCCAATCAGTACATTCTACCTCATGCAGAGCTCGAGCTGAACGTAACCTTCAATCCGCAGCAGCTCGCTCCTTTTAATTCGATCCTGACTTTCAATACTGATGCTCCATTGGATTCTGCCGCATCGGTCGTATCCTGCTCGCTCACTGGGGCGGGATCTGCGTACATAGAGAAAACTGAGGACTTCACGGTCGAGCTCGAGTTCAAAAGCAAAAAAATCGATATTCTGTTCATGATTGATAATTTTGAGGTCACGCTTCCCACCAATCAGATCGCAAGAGTTTTGACTGAGCTGAAGAACGAAGGCTTTGATTTTCAGCTTGGATTTATCCCTTCTTTAAGGCCCAACTTGGTTTGCGGAGCCGACGCGAGCAGAGTGGGCGGGGCTCTCATCCCTGTCGATGGCTCTTCGCCTAAAATCCTCACCCATACGACTCCGTCACTTTTAGAGCTCGTTGATCACAGGATGGCTCGTGGTGGTTGTCGCGATTACCGTGGTTACCTGGAAGATGGAGATGATGTTGGATTGGATTCGATTTCGTATGCTTTGAGTCCCAGACTCCTCGGCTCGTCAAATGACTACAGAACCGTGACTCCCAACGACGGCATGGCCGATTTTATCCGCCCAGAGGCTGAACTCGCGGTTGTTTTTATATCGTATCATGGCGACGAAGGCCGTTCGCATCCGGATGTCCACGCGCAAGATATTCTAGCTGCCAAAGCGGGGGATGGGAGTAAAATCGCGGCAGTTGACATCACTGTATTCGACGGCTTTCGGTACGCTGGCGTCGTGAGAACTTTGGGCGGCTTGCATCAGGACATTGAAAGATTCGATTCTGCTGCCATCAAAGAAGAGCTCATCAAGAGGCTCCGCGCGGAGAAAAAAGAGTTGGCTCTCTCCAGAAAAGCGGTCGCCTCCAGTCTCGTAGTGACCGTAAACGGAATGCCAGCGACCTATACCTACGATATGGCCTCAAACAAGATCGTGTTCGCGAACTCGCTCAAGGCAGGGGACCAAGTGCACGTTCGCTATGAAGTGGGTTGCGACTAGAGTGCGTATATCGTTGCGAAATAGGATGTGAGATCTCATTATGAAACTACCTAAGTGGATTGTTCATTCAGTTTCGATGTTTTCGGTCGCTGCCACCTTGATGGCTTGCGAAGACGGCGGTCTGTCTGTCGTCAAAGGAAACCTTGTCGTCCCTGAAAAGTTGGATTTTGGCGCGGTTCTGATCGATACCACCGTCCATCAGCAGATCAAGATTGAGAATCACAGTGTCGTGCCAGCAATCGTGACGGGTATCTCTACGGACTCTGCGTTTCCAGCACAGTTTGTCGTTGACCCGACCCCATTCACGATCGAGCCCCATGACTCTCGCTTGGTAGACGTGGCCTTTCATGTCGACAGCTTGGCTCAGCTCGAGGGCACGGTCACATTTCTTGTAGAATCTGGCACTGCAGGAGTCAATCTCAGCACGGTGATCACGGGTCAGGGCGTGAAGGCTGTTGCCCTTCCGTCTCCAACAGAAATCGACTTTGGACTCATCTCCGTCTTTGATCACGCCAATCGTGAAGTGACGATTACCAACTCGGGTCGGGTTCCTGTGACTGCAGAAATCTCCGGATTGACCGGAATATACTCCAGTCATTTTGCCGTGGGTACGAACGGACCGATCCAGGTGCCGGCGGGAGGATCCGTCCCGATCCGCGTTGAGTTCAATCCTACCGCGCAAGCGGTGATGGAAGCGACCTTCAACGTCACTCCGTGTCCGGGGTGCGCGGTGGTGCCCGTCACTTTGAAGGGGACTTCAGTTGGCGTTTCTTTGGACTTTTTCCCCAGAATGCTGGATTTCGGATTTTTGCAGCCTGGTTCGACGGATCGCAAGGGCGTAAAAATCAGAAACATCGGCTCGCTGAGCGTCTTGATCAACCGAGTTGAGCTCCTATCGACGACCGACCCCGCCTTTACGGTCGATACTGCCGCGAATGGCGTCGCGATCTCCTCCGGTTCTGAGCTCGATGTGAACGTCACGTTCGCGCCGACCGACTTTAGAAGTTACTCGGGCACCCTAAAAATCTACACCAATGATCCGATCTTTCCTGAACTCTTGATTCCGATTTCGGGTTCTGGTGGGGGCCCGATCGCGCATTGCACGCCGACGAATCTCAACTTTGGTTCAGTGGTTTTGGGCACGCAAAAGACCATGCAGGTCGTGTGCAGCAATCGTGGGACCGACTCCGGCATGGGTAATAGCGCTTTGCAGATCACAGGCGTGTCCATCACGGGTAGCTCGATGTTTCATGCAACGATCCCTCAGACTATATCCATTTTGCCTGGCAACACCTTTGGATTGGACGTGCTCTACTGGCCTCTCGCGGGTGGCATTGCCAGTGGCAAGCTCCTGATCCAAACCAACGACGCAAGTCATCCGACCTATGAGGTGGATCTGTCCGCTCTCGCTCAAGTCGCTGCTCCTTGCCAATACTCGGTGACACCGACATTCTTGAACTTCAATCGCGTTCGAGTAGGGGCGTCTGCTCAGCTTGCGTTTAAGCTGCGCAATGAGGGTGCCGATTTCTGCGCGGTCACCAATCTCAAACTATCCGCTCAAAGCCCCAGTGATACCGCAAGTCATGCAGGTGATTTTCTTCTCCCTCAAGGATTCATCTCTAATACTTCGCTCGCTCCTGGTGCGGATCTATTGATTCCGGTTTCTTTTCAGCCCACTCAGGCGGGTCCAGCCGGAGGTTCGGTTGAGTTCTTTGTGAATGGTGCAAGCGGCGTTGTGCCTGGCTTTGTCCCCCTGCTCGCAGTTGGAGATCTCTCCTGCATCGAGGCAAGGCCGGTGTTCGTGGATTTTGGCATCACGGGCTTGAACTGCCCTGCGAACCTCAAGGAGCTCAGGCTCACCAATGTATGCAGTCAGAGCGTGTCGGTGGATTCGCTCGGACTGGATCCAATCACCTCACCGGAATTTGCGATCACCAGCCCGACCACGGCCTTTCAGATCGCGGGAGGCAGTAGCACGACTGTGAACTTAAGTTACCTTCCTACCGACTTCGGGCTGGACTTCGGTGCTCTCCAGATCATTGAGCCGGGTCAGACTCAGCCATTGA
>CAZGCK010000184.1:0-1221 GCA_964524175.1 uncultured Bacteriovoracaceae bacterium
GATCCCCCAGCCTCAAGTGTGATGACGCCGACGAGGTATGGTCGGTGCCATGCTTCTTCGTCCATAAGGATTATCGTGGCAATGGTGTTGGAAGTGCGCTTTTGAAGCATGCGCTTCTTGTGCTGAAAAAGCTCGGCGCAAAAACGGTGGAAGGCTATCCGGTCAAATCTTACGGTTATGGAAAAAAGATTCCGCACGCATTTGCATGGACGGGAACGCGTCCGATGTTTGAGGGCGTTGGCTTTAAGGTGGTTGGAAACAAGGACGGCGGAAAGCAGCGAGTTCGGAAGGAGCTCTGAAGCTTCTATGTGGAGGCTCTTCGACTGGGTTCTCTTTTTCTAATTTTGTGTGGGGTCGGAATTTCAATCGTTGGACTATTGAAAATCTCCCAATCTTACTAAGGGTGTGCGGCCGTTTGCTCCAATAATGGTAAAAATATGCACTTGCCAAGTAGTCACTTATAGGTGACAATGATGTTGTATGGAAGCCCGGGCCAGACGCCTTCTCAAATACGTAACTGAAAGTGGGCGTTGTCCCTTCGACGAGTGGGTTGAGTGTCTAAAAGACAAGCGAACCCAAGCCATCGTGGCCACGCGGCTGAACCGGGTGGTCCAGGGCAACCTCGGCCTGTGTCGAAAGCTCGAGGGTGGGATTCAGGGTCTATTTTGCCGAAGATGGCGAGACGGTTGTGGTGCTCCTTTGCGGTGGCGACAAGTCGACGCAATCGAAGGATATCGAGACGGCTCGAAAGTATTGGACCGATTACCAGAAAGAGTGAATAGATATGCCTAAACGAGTTCGAGACTATGAAGAAGGATTGGTCGAAAAGCTTAAAGACGCGGAGTTCGCGGCCGAGTATCTCAATGCGTCTCTCGAGGATGCCGATGATGGGGCCGATGAACGTTTTCTGATGGCGCTTCGGCAGGTGGCTAAGGCCCACGGAATGACCGCGGTAGCCGAGAAATCAGGAATGGCGCGACAGGCTATGTATCGTGCTCTCTCGGAGTCTGGGAATCCAGAACTCTCCTCACTTAAGGCGCTTCTCGACGCGATGGGATTGAAGCTCGCAGTTGAGCAAAAACAAAAAGCCTCGTGAGTGAGCGCTTAGAACTCGAGCGACGTCTCGATAAGCTTGAGCTTGCACTCAAGGAGTTGGAACGCGAGCGAGAAAGCATTATCAGCCGGTTGAGCCTGCTCACTGCAAGGGAACCAGAATCACGT
>CAZGCK010000184.1:1231-4106 GCA_964524175.1 uncultured Bacteriovoracaceae bacterium
TCCACTCCTTGGTAGCCCTGCGTCGTTGACGGTCCCGGAGGTACCCGCTCAAAAAGTCGAACTTTTTCTGCGCCTTTTTCGCTGTCGTGAGTCCGTGTACCCAAAATTTTGGGAGAGTAAGGCGAAAGGGAAGAAAGGCTATTCACCAGCTTGCAATAACGAGTGGGTTCGTGGCATTTGCGGAAAGCCGCCCAATGGCAACGTCAAATGCTCCGATTGCCCTAATCAAGGATTTCCGAAGCTTGACGCCGCTGCGGTGGAGAGTCATCTGAAAGGGCAGGCCACTATAGGGACTTACGCTATTCAAGAGAACGACACCTGCACGTTTCTCGCCTGTGATTTTGACGGCTCGGGTTGGCAATCTGACGTATTTATCTACCAGGCCGTGGCTCGAGACATGGGTATAGAGGTCCTGGTCGAGCGTTCTCGTTCCGGTAATGGCGCTCATGCTTGGATATTTTTTTCGGAGTCCGTGCCGGCCCGTATGGCCAGGGCGTTGGGCACGGCGATTTTATTGAAATGCGGAGAGGTGAACCACCGGGTGGACCTCGAGAGCTACGATCGCTTCTTTCCAAACCAGGATTATCTGCCCAAGGGGGGATTCGGAAATCTGATCGCCCTTCCCCTTCAGCGCTCACCGCGAGAGGCTGGTAACAGCGTCTTCATTGGCATCGATATGAAGCCTGAGGCGGAGCAGTGGGCTTTGCTCTCAAGGGCACGCAGACTCTCCCTTCCAGAAGTCAGAGGACTTCTCGATGAGTTCCTTCCGAAACGAACAGAGAAGTTAGAGCCGGATGAGGATGTTTCTCTTTCCGCAGATCGCTGTGCCCTGGAAAGTGGTTCTGCTACTACGGGGATTTTGTCGCCTGGAACGTCGATTACCGTAAGTCATGGGGCTCAGATTTCAATTCCGTTGGAAAGATTGCCGTCCAAGCTGGTGAAGCAGCTCAAGCGATGCGCGAGCTTTCCAAACCCAGAGTTTTACAAGCGTCAACGGATGAGGATGGAAACGTATCCCGAGCGCAGATTTCTCTTCTCGGGCTCACTCAGGGTAGACGAGTTGATACTTCCTCGCGGCGTGCTTGAGAAGGCCACTGGGATTCTTCAGAAGGCTGGCGCTTCCGTTATTGTTCAGGACGAACGAAGCAAAGGAAAGCGAATGGCTCTAGACTTCTCCGGGACGCTCACGCCGGTCCAGGAGGATGCAATCTCCGTCTTGAAGAAATACGACCAGGGCGTGCTTGTCGCACCCCCGGGCGTTGGAAAGACCGTAATGGCTTGTGCGCTCATAGCAAAGAGAAAGGTGTCGACTCTAGTTCTGATCCATCGGCAGCCGATCATGGATCAATGGAAGACCAGTTTCGTGAAATTTCTTGGGATAAACCCAAAAGAGATCGGCATGCTCGGAGGGGCGAAGAAGAAGCGGACTGGGAAACTGGACCTCGTGATGTTGCAAACCTTAGCAAAGAATCCTGACATGGACGAGATCGTCGCCGACTATGGCCAGGTCATCGTTGATGAATGCCATCACATTCCGGCGAGTTCGTTTGAGGCTCTGATGAAGCAGTTCCCTGCTAAGTTTGTTCTGGGGCTCACGGCTACACCCTACCGAAAGGACCGGCTCGAAAAGATTCTATTCCACCAGTGCGGGCCCGTGCGGCACGAGATCAAGTCGGCCGATGGAGGGAGGCTGGGCAAAAGCGTAACTATTCGCGAGACGGGCTTCCGGCTTCCCGACGATGTTGGGCCAAAACCGCCCTATCACGTGATCGCTCGGCTCATCACGAGCGATCCGCGTAGAAATGCGTCGATCGTATCGGATATTGTGGCAGCTCTGAAGGCGGAGAGATTTCCGTTGGTGATCTCAGATCGAAAGGATCAAATTGAGACATTGCGCTCAATGGTCACTGAGTCGGCCAAGTTACCCGATTTTGGACTAGATCGCCTTGAGACTTTCCGTCTCGAAGGCGGAATGTCTGCGAAGGAGCGCCGCGAGATTCTGGCGCAAATCGTATCTGCCCGAGAGGAGGGCTCCCCGTTGGTGGTTTTTGCCACAGCATCGTTGATCGGCGAGGGTTTCGACATGCCGGAGCTTGATGCATTGGTCTTGGCGACTCCGCTTTCGTTTGAGGGTCGTATGGTGCAGTATGCAGGCAGATTACATCGGCTCGCCGAAGGCAAGGATGACGTCATGATCTACGACTACGTGGATTCCTATTGCGCGGTCTTCATCAAAATGTACCGGGAGCGCATCAAGGCTTACCGTAAAATGGGCTATAAGATTGTGGAGCCTGATCATTTTTTTGGCGGCAAATCTATGCGTCAGGAGCATCTGTTTCTGTAGGGGCAGCTATTCGTAAAAAAGGGAAACTTTCTTGTCGCCACGTTTAGTGTACTTCCCGGCACTGGTGGCGGCATCTGCTTTGTAAGGAATCTTCCTCGTGTAGCCAAGCTCACTGAGGCGTTGTCTCACTCGGCGAATGTCGTCGAGATTCTTAAAATCGTAAGTGTAAACGCAGATCAGTCTCATGCGATGGCTTGTAGCGAGTGGGTTTGACATGGCGGTGGCTGCTTTTGCAGCGATCCCAAGGCGGCCCGCTTTGGTCTCTTGGTCGATGACCGCCCAAGCGGCGTCGATACGCGCGGCAGGGATGAACAAAAGCCACTTACCTGAATCTTTCGACCAAACTCCATCTGGGTTTTCAGACTCGATCCAATATTGGTCGCGGACCTTCGATGGAGGCAGTATGGGTTTTGCTTTTGTCATGTAGTAATCCAACGCTTACTACAGCCCGATTACTACAAATTGTTGCAACAGGGGTGGATTCGCGTGATTTCGAGTGGAATGGCAAAGTGACTTGAAAGAGCTTCTTCG
>CAZGCK010000185.1:0-3867 GCA_964524175.1 uncultured Bacteriovoracaceae bacterium
TATCCACCGCCTGCCTAAGGATCGGATCAGTAAACACCACCTGATAAGGTACCGGGCCCATGGGGCCCGGTTTTTTTCAAGGCCCCTGCCCAACTACAGGCAACCTCCCTTGCCCCCTAAAGGGGGCTGAAATAGCCCCATCTGCGCCGCGGCTCCAAAAGTGAAACGCAGTGAAATTCTGATTTCTCTTGAGAAACTTTCTATAAATTTGAATCGCGCTCTTGCCCTTAACAAGACCCAGCACACTCGAGACGCTATGTTTTGGAGGGATACTCACGCAGACATGTACATGATCCGGCATCGCATGCCCTTCGACCAATTCCACTCCCTTCTGCTTAAACAATTTACTTAAAATTGCTCCCATTTCCTTCGGTACTTGGGCGAGATCACGACGTGAAACTTACAGTCCCAACTCGCGTGTGAGAATGATTGATAGTTCTTCATTCAGTCCTCCATTTGTTTTGCGCTTTGCAGACCGCGTTATCGGATGGTGGACTTTTAGAATACCGGCGCCACGATCAACGCCGGGACAGTCAAACCTTTGGGAGTCTCTCCGCCAGAGGGGCGGCGTACCTAACTGAAATTACTCACCGCGTTACACATAAACACCCGCAACTCACACAATCTGCCGCAGTCATTTCTTTCTATCTCCCTTCATTCGCGCTAAAGAGCCTTCAAATATGCTATTTTTTATGCTGATTTTCTTGCTCGAGCCCTCTACACAGGCGTCCATCTCCAAACGCCCGCTCGCTGCACGCGACGTCGTACGAGCCCTCGAGATCCCCGCCCACGTGAACCGAGTCCTCAATCAACGCTGCCTTTCATGCCATGACGGAGTTCGCAACAAGATCGGCCATCTCAACCTCAGCCGGTGGACCCAGGCAGATGATGGAACCACCAACTTCCTGCATAAGAATTTAGCGGGCCGCCAGTACTCACGCCGCGAGACTTTTCGCTCCATCCTAGATCGCATCCAGACCGTTGATCGAGATGAGCGCATGCCCCTGGGAAACACGCTATCGCCGGAAGACCTGAATGCGCTGACCTCCTGGGTCGAGCACATCCTGGAGACTGCACCGATACTCCCGTTTGAGACGATGTAAGCAACTCCCTCCAGCCTTTGCTAGGGGCTTGAGCGTAGAGCAAAGGACGCGAGTTGGCGCTGTCTTTAGCGTAGTACTCGTCTAGGTGACCAAGAACTTCAGAGCTCTTCTCTACAAAATGCAACTATTCTGAAGGCGTAGCTGGGATTGCGTTAACATCGCTCGTTCCCAATTCCTGATTCAAGGTTCGCTTTTGGGCGCCGATTGAGGGCCGATGGGTCCGAGTCAACGAGTTTAAATAGATATAATTTAAATATCATATCATATTGCTCAACATTATATTCATATGATACATAATTTATGTTTATTAAACTCATATCCATACCTTGTGGAGACTAAGTGCCCACGCAAATCAAGAACACGAGATACTTCACTCAAACAGTAGTAGCGACCTTCGCCACGAGTACTCTTAACCGCCTGAGCACAGCGAAAAAGAGACCTGCGCTTTGAGCGTGCATTGGAGATGATTAACTCCCTTGCAAAACAAAGGGCTCGCCGCACTCCGAGAAGGGATTCCGTCTTATGATCCATGATCTGCTACCTATTTTCGCCAAAGGCATCACTTTGGGATTCAGCGCTGGCATCGCTCCGGGTCCTTTGACGTTCTTAGTGATCACGCAGACATTGCGATTTGGACTTTTCGAAGGCTTCAAGGTCGCACTGGCTCCCCTCATCACGGACATCCCAATCCTATTGATCTGCGTACTTATCATGACCCGGATCGAGCATGTCCCGCTAGCTTTGGCGCTGATTTCACTTCTGGGCAGCTACTTTTTAGCAAAAATGGCTGTCGACAACTGGATGGCTTCCCCCCTCTCTTCGTTTCCTACCCAAGAAAAACCCGCCTCATTGGTGCGTGGCGTGATTGCCAATTTGCTTAATCCGCATCCCTACCTTTTCTGGCTGACCATCGGTACACCGATCATTCTCCAGTCACCAGCGCACCCTTTTGCCTCCGGTGCCGTGTTCATGTTTGGGATGTTCTTGCTCATGATCGGAACTAAAATCGCAATCGCAGCAATCGCTAGGGGATTTCGTCCTTGGCTATCAGGATCGGGATACCGCTGGGTACTTCGCGGTTCGGCAATCCTTTTGAGCCTATTCGCGCTGATGTTTTTCCGCGAGGCACTCCGGCATCTTAGGCTGAGCATATGACGAAATTGGAGCAACCTGTTCGACCCCTTGCCGACGCTTACGGTTTTGTAAGGACTCTGAACAATCAATCAGAGATTTTGAATGTAATTGGTTACGACCCAATCTATCTCGCCACGGGCTATCAGGACTGCCGTTTAACTGAAATGCACTACCTCAAGGGCGTTATGGGCAAATTACCTCCCTGGACCAACTGATCTATAAGGCTCATGTATCCCCAATTCTAACCACTTGCCTCAAACCGCAGGCCGCCTGATAATGGAGGGCATGCGAATCACGGCTCACGCCAAAGACCACTTCGGCCACAACCGAACCACCACTGAAGACGTTTACCGAATTTTTGAAGACTTAGGGCTATACCTCGTCTGCGATGCTTCTCGCGACCGAGACGGACGGCTTGCTGCAGAGACGGTGTGTGAATTGATTTATCGATATCTGCTTGAGCGCCGAACCGCAGTAGATGACTACAACGCTGCACCTTCGCGAGAAAAGAGACTCGCCGTTGAAGCCCTTCTCACCGAATCCGTTCAAGCCGCCAGCGAAGTCATTTATGTGCGCCGCGAGATCGAGAAGAAGATGATCGTCGAGGGTCTCGCTCTCGAAGCGCTGTTGACTCTCGCCGACTGCGCCATCTCAGCTCATGTAGGCAACACTCGATTGTATCTGTTGAGAGCCGGCAAGGCAACTTTGCTGACCCAAGACCACACTGTTTACCAAGAGCTCCTCGCCGGCGCACCCAAGGGTGCATCAATTAATCCAGTTCTGAAAAAAAGCCTCTCTCGATCTATCGGTAAAGCTCAGTCCGTAGCCGTCGCGCGCATTTGTATCCCACTAATGGCGGGAGACAAACTCCTGATGAGCAGTGACGGACTCACTGATTTTTTGCCGTCGGATGGTAAGGATTTTTCGGAGATCTTGGGCAAGCTGTCACCAGGGGATGCTTCTCGCAAGCTGGTCGAGTTAGCGCTCAGTCGTGGTTCGACGGACAATATTACTGCGTTGGTGGTGGGGGTCGAAGCGCCCAATTTAGTAAAGAAAAACAGCGAGGAGCGGACACTCACTCAGATTGACTCTAGTCAGCAGTTGAAGCTGTTGCAAAATATCTCTGTTTTTACTGGAATAAAAGACGATGAGACCGCTCTCCTAAAGCTGCATAGCCTCCTAACAACCCGTAAGGTGAAGGCAGGCACGGTTATTGTGGAAGCAGGAGCTCCAAGCGATGAGCTCTTTATTATCGTCAGCGGAAAGGCGGACGTTATCGTTAGCGGACAAATCGTGGGTCCCTGCAAGGCTAATGAGACAATCGGAGAAATGGGATTTTTTACCCGCGAGCCGAGATCAGCAACCGTAAAGGCAAGCGAAGCAACCGTACTTCTATCTATTCAACGGTGGGATTACGATGAACTTGTGACGCAAGATCAAAGGCTGGGCAGGGTAATTGCTGAGGCGGTTCTAATCGGCTTTGCCAAAAGAATGAAGGAACGGGACGAGCGGCAGTTTAAGTAGCCCATCTTCCTCAAAGCATCGGTGAAATCCTTCAACTCAGACTGGACAGTTGGAATCGCTGTTGGCCTCGCATCCGCAGTTGCCTTCGGACTAATGGGATTCTTGG
>CAZGCK010000186.1:0-3472 GCA_964524175.1 uncultured Bacteriovoracaceae bacterium
TCCGACTGGTCTTTCATTGCGAGATAATTTGGAGAACCGTAGTTATTGAGACCGATCACTTTACTTGATGGCAAACCCCCTCGTTCTGATCAATTTGCGTGATGGATAAAAAGAAAGCCCCATCGGAAAGCTTGTCAAAAGCTACCTTTGAGGCTTGAATACGCCTGTATAAACAAAAAGGGCGTATCACGCATGTGCACTAATCTGCTCCAGGACTCCAGAACTTTCGAATTTATTCAACGAATTGATGAGGATACAGAATCCCGGGCAAGGCTTGAGCCATGCGGCTTTTGCGGGGATCGTCTGCATAGAGCTGACTTCCTGCGCAAGCCTCGCGCACCAGGGATTGACCTGGCTGAGGATTTCTGTAGACGGCCCAGTTTTTGTTGCCGGCGGGATGGGTGCCGGCGTCGTCAGACGCCGGCCCTCTTGCGCTTTCTGGGTCGACGTGTCTACGTTTCAGTTGTGGTGGTCCTCGTCACAGCGATGACCCAGGGAGCCTCACCAAAGAGGCTCTGTGAGCTGCAATCGGAGTTGGGTATTCCACCTCAAACAGTCCGCCGTTGGCAGCACTACTGGCAAGTAATATTTTCCAGGCAAAGGGGCTGGCAATATCTCCGGGGCAACCTTCTGCCTCAGCCAACCGATGAGGGCCTGCCACGCTCGCTCCTCGATCATTTAAACACCAACCTGAAACATGAGCTTGGAGCTCTGGTGTGTCTCCTTCGACTCGCCAACAGCTGTTCAAAGAGCCCCCTACCGGAAAGTTCACAATAACTGATGGGCGTTAGACACACGCAGAAGATGATCTGAAGGCCTTGCACAGCAAATAGTCTAGGGTCCTCCAAAACTATAGGAGGAACCATGAGTTCTCATCATGAACGCTGGGGGCGCTTTCGTTTCCAGGTGATCGGCTTCCTTTTGGCGGCACCTCAAACAGAGCGAGGGGCGTTAAAGACCGAGTTGGAAAAGCTGGCAGCACGATCCTGGAATCATCCGATAACGGGCAAGCCAACACGATTTGCAAGGAGCACGATCGAACGATGGTACTATAAGGCCTGCGCTGCCGGCACTGATACGGGAGCAGCCCTGGCTCGCCGTAAGCGGCGCGATGCCCAGGGGGTTCGCCTTGACGAAAAAGTATCACGAGCTCTTGATCTACAATACAGGGACCACAGCAGCTGGTCGGCCCAGTTGCATTGGGATAATCTTCAGGCCTTTGCCAGAAAAGAAGGCATTTCTGATTCATTTTCCTATCAATCCATTCGTCGCTATCTTCGAAATAAAGGCATGACGCGTACCAGGAGAAAGCGCGGATTTATGCGTGCCGGAGAGGAGAAAGCAATTTCTCTGCGCGAACAGCGTGAGACTCGAAGCTATGAGGCGACTCACGTCGGTGGC
Organism: uncultured Bacteriovoracaceae bacterium; assembly: GCA_964524175.1. Classification (GTDB taxonomy): domain Bacteria; phylum Bdellovibrionota; class UBA1018; order UBA1018; family UBA1018; genus CAZGCK01. The sequence continues at coordinate 1,402 of CAZGCK010000186.1, forward strand.
ATTTGGCATCTTGACCTCCATCACGCAAAGCGCCCTATATTGACCCAGTCAGGCGAGTGGGCCATGCCGATCCTCTTTGCAGTGATTGATGATCACTCGCGACTTATTTGCCACGCGCAGTGGTATTTTACCGAGACGACACGAGACCTTGTCCATGGCTTCTCGCAGGCACTTATGCGCCGAGGCCTTCCACGCCTCCTTATGACCGATAACGGCTCGGCAATGACTTCTGCGGAATTTACTGAAGGCCTTGGACGGCTTGGCATTAAACATGCGACAACACTTGCTTATTCACCCAATCAGAATGGAAAAATAGAATCGTACTGGGGCCAGATTGAATCGACTCTCATGGCCATGCTCGAAAATAAAAAAGATATAACATTGGCTGATCTCAACCGCATGACTCATGCCTGGATCGAGATGGATTACCATAGCCAGGTCCACTCGTCCACGGATGAGACGCCGATTGACCGCTTTATGAAGGGGCAAAGCGTTATGCGTCCAGCTCCCTCTGGCCAGGAGATTCGGCTCGCTTTTCGAATGGACGACAGACGCAAGCAGCGGCGATCTGATGGCACGATTCCGATTGAAGGCAAACGCTTTGAAGTGCCCAATCGATTTAGGCACCTCCAGTCGATAAGGATCCGGTATGCCCGATGGGATCTTAGCGAGATAAGTATGATTAGCGAAGACACGGGGCAAGTAGTGGCAGCGCTTTATCCCATCGATAAGGCAAGGAACGCCAATGCACAGCGAAGAAAGATCGAGGTAAACGAGGAAGCAAAAGATATGGCTGGCTCTGATGAGATTCCGCCCTTTCTCGCAGAACTCATTAAAAAGTTTGAAGAAACAGGCCTAAACGCACCATTTATAAGTCAAAGTGAGGATGAATAGTTACTATGGATTTTTCGCAAATTCAGGCCCTATATGGCCTTAAGTGGAATCCCTTCCTGCCCGAGGTTCCAGTCGAAGCACTGGCTCGAACTCCTAAAATTGATAGCTTTTGCTTTCGACTTGAATCCCTCGTGCTCGACGGTGGCTTTGCCATGATCACAGGTGAGCCGGGCACTGGAAAGTCGGTCGTCCTCCGAATTCTTGCTGAAAGACTGAGCCATCTGCGCGATCTTAACGTCGGCATCATAAATCGACCGCAAAGCGGCATGTCCGACTTTTATCGCGAAATCGGGCATATATTCGGACAAAGCTGGAAGGTGAGTAACCGTTGGGGTAATTTCAGAACTTTGCGAGAGCGCTGGCAGTCCCATATCGAAACGACTCTCTTGCGGCCTGTTCTATTGATTGACGAAGCTCAGGAAATCCCTGCATCCGTACTGAACGAATTGAGACTTTTATCAAGCATATCATTCGATTCACGATCAATTTTGACAGTAGTTCTGGCGGGAGATCTTCGCCTTCCCGAGCGCTTCCTAAGCCCGGACCTCGCACCACTCGGGAGCCGGATCAAAACCAAGTTTAGAGCTGAAGCTGCAACGCGCGAAGAGCTAACCCGAGCTCTCGAACTCCGACTCAGTGAAGGTGGAAACGCCTCTCTTATGACTGAGGGGTTGATCCATACAGTTATTGAGCATGGGATGGGAAATCACAGGGTCGTCATGCAGACCTGCGAGGAACTCTTGATAGCCGGCGCTTCGCAGAGCGTGCGGCAGCTCGACGAGAAACTCTTTCTAAGCCTCTACCAGCCACAGCCACGCCCACGCAAAGCGGGCACTTCAAAACGCATGGAGCAAAGATAGCCATGAAGAACATCACCCTACTGAGTGGCCAGCAGCTGGCTGCCATTCTCCTCGCGCTCGATAATCTGCGTGGCCTACTTGAGTCTATTGCCGAACGAGCAACCGTCACTATACCGGACGAGGATCATTGGGATCGGGATATCGATGGTTTATCGTTGGACGAGATCTTTTAAGCGTAGAATTGACTGCGGCGCCTTTCGGCGCCGCACCATAGCCCATCATTTATCCTGATACTATCCCCATCAAATATCGTGGCGATGCTCACAGGCCCAAGGCTTGCGATCGAAACCTGAATGTCACCGGAGTTTGAGAAGAAG
>CAZGCK010000186.1:3482-3807 GCA_964524175.1 uncultured Bacteriovoracaceae bacterium
TTAAACAGCAGGGCTTCCACAGACTCCTGTAGCTGCTGTTGACAGTTTTAAGAACTTTTTGCATTTCGCTCCTGCGCAACAAGGATGAACTGTTGCCCTTGAGGGTCAGGAGCGACTGTCGTTGCTCTCTTTAATGAGCAGAAAAATCAGCTAAGGCGGTAAGATTCCTTTGCCTTTGATCCCCTCTTCGGCAGCCTTCAAACGACGCTCGGCTTCGGGAATGAGGCCGTGCCGCAGCTGAGCCGCTTTGTCGAGATCATAGCTGCGCTCAGCCTGCTGCAACTGGATATTCTTTGATTGCCTGGTATGTCTTTGCCCCCCAATG
>CAZGCK010000187.1:0-3486 GCA_964524175.1 uncultured Bacteriovoracaceae bacterium
AGATACAGGTATTTGTTTAGAAATGATGACAATCATGTTTGAAATCACTAAACAAGTAGAAGCGTGTACGTGCGGATTGCTTCATGACGTTGGTAAGCTCGTTCTGTATCAAATCGATCCAAATAAGATGATTGAGATCGTGCGCGAAGCGAAGAAAACGGAACGCGGATTCGTTGATGTCGAGAGAGAATGGGATTTGCCTGGTCACGCATACATGGGCGAGGTGATTGCTGCCAAGTGGGGCTTACCCCAGGTGATCCGCCTTGCTGTTCGCTATCATCATTTTGATGTTAGCAAGATGGACAGCGTGCTTGCCTCAGCAAAGCCAACGATCCACATCGTGAGGCTTGCAAATACATTATGTGTAAAAAATCAGATCGGTAGATCAGGTGACGCATCAAAGGGAGTTGTTACGCAGGATATGTTGACCCCGCTCGGACTCAATGCGGGTGATATCACTGAGCTCGAGAAGCAGCTGGCAGCAAACATGGAAAGGGCGGCGGCGTTCCTCAGTGCCTACCGGTAGCAAGCCCCGGCGCCAGGCCGGACCTCATAAGCTAAGAGCCGTCGCGGGGCCCAGCACCGGGGATCCTCATGGTTATGAAAGCAAGTATCAAGCGCTTTTTGATCAAGCGTCAGACGCGATCATCGGTGCAGCCCAATGGCAAAGTGGATGCTGCCAATCAAGCGGTCGAGGAGATGACCGGCTATCTCAAGAGTGAGCTTGCTGGAAGCGACATTTCGATCCTCATGCCTGCAAAAGAAGCGGCCGGTAGTGCGCTGCGGTCCCGCCCACTTAGTGCGGAGTTTTTCAAGGCTCCTGGGACCTACGAGGATATCGCGATCCTCCGCAAAGACGGATACGTTCGTTACGCTGATGTGAGTGTTAGGCTTGTCGAGAGTGACGGCACTCATCTGGCGCTCGCGTTGATTCGCGATATTACCGAGAAAAAGCGAATGGAGCGCGAGCTGATCACCAAGCACACGGAGCTGAGAAACGCCTATCACCAGCTCGAGCGCAAGAACGTCGAACTGCAGGCTATGCAAGAGACTCTCGTTCAAAGCGGCAAGATGGCTGCTCTCGGAGAGCTATCCGTAGGCATCGCGCACGAGCTAAATCAACCGCTTCAGGGAATTCGCGGCTATGCCCAGGAGCTTGAAAGCATCCTTAAGGACTATAAACCTGACTATCAGGCATCTGCCGAGATCTCCGCGCGCGAGATCATCTCCAATGTCGATAAGATGGCCGGCATCATCGAGTACATGCGGGCATTTTTGCGCAAGTCCAACGAGAAGTACGAGATGGTTGACGTGCATCAGCCGATCGACGAGTCCATCAAGATGCTTTCGAGGCAGTTCGCCATTCGTGGCATCGTCGTCGAGAAGAATTACGGCAAGAATCTCCCACAGGTTTACGCAAACCCGCTCCAGCTTGAGCAGGTCTTTATCAATTTGGCCTCTAATGCTCGCGATGCAATCGACTCAACGGGCCGAGGCAAAGGTTTGATCTGGATATCCACCCGCGCTGAGGGTGGCTTTGTCGAGATCATCTTCAAGGATGACGGGGTCGGGATGAACGAGCGCACTAAGACTAAGGCGTTCAACCCGTTTTTTTCGACCAAGGAGGTCGGCAAAGGCATGGGGATGGGGCTGAGTCTCAGCTACGGAATCCTCAACAAGCTGCAAGCGTCGATCGTGGTCGAGAGTGAACTGGGTAAGGGTGCGGCGTTCATTATCCGCATCCCGCAAGATTTTAGGGAACTGGCTTAGTTTCGCCAAAAGTTGATGAGTTTCGAAGGAGAAAGAGAATGTCTAAGGCACGCGTAATCGTAGTAGATGATGAGGAAACGATCCGTAAACTGCTCAAAGGGCGGCTCGAGCGCGAAGGGCACGACGTCGTGACGTGCAGCGGAGCTGAAGAGGCAGAGGCCGCCTTTGCTACCGGAGCCGATGTGGGGGTGCTGGTCACTGACTTGCGCATGCCGGGCAAGGACGGATTCGCCCTCATGGGTTGGGCGCGCGAGAAGCATCCCAATTTGCGTGTGATCGTGATCACGGGCCATGGTGAGAAAGAGGTCGCTGTCAAAGCTCTTCGCCAAGGAGCGAGCGACTATCTCGAAAAGCCATTCGATCTCGATGAGCTCAGTCATGCCGTCAAGCGCGGCTTGCGAGAACATCAGCTCGAGCGTGAGAATTCAGAGCTGGTTGGGCGCCTCGAGGCCCGCGTTCAACGCGTCGAAGGCAAGTCCGAAGATAAGTTCTGGTACGTCTCCAAGGCTCAATCGATGGCCAAGGTCAATGAGTGGCTTCAAGTTCTACGTCGCGAAGCCATGCGCGGTGATGCCGAGGAGCCAACAGTTTTGATCATGGGGGAGAGCGGTACTGGTAAAGAGGGGATTGCTCGTATGGTCCACGCCGGATCTCGTCGAGGCAAGGGCCCTTGGGTGGCCGTCAACTGCGCTAACTTCAGCGAGCAGTTGCTTGAGAGCGAGCTCTTTGGTCATGAGCGTGGGGCGTTCACAGGAGCCAACACCATGAAGCGCGGACTGTTTGAGATCGCTAAGGGGGGCACGCTCTTTCTCGACGAAATGGGCGAAATGGATGTCAAACTCCAAGCTAAGCTCTTGCGCGTGTTGCAGGAGAAAGTTTTCCGCCGCGTGGGTGGCACGGCAGACATGGATACCGACGTGCGCGTGGTCGCAGCAACGAATCGTGACCTGCAAGAGCGAGTTAAAAACGGTGCGTTTCGTGAAGACCTCTATCATCGTCTCAGCCGGGTCGTCGTCGAGGTGCCTGCGTTGCGGGAGCGATCCGAGGACGTCGTGCCGATGGCCACTCAGTTCGCGGAGCGCGCGTTCAGCGGTCGAGGCAAGACCTTTTCTGGTTTTACGCCAGATGCCGAGACGAGCCTCCGTGGCTATAACTGGCCCGGTAACGTTCGCGAGTTGCTCAATGTGATCGAGCGCACGGCGCTGATCTGGGAGGGCAACGGCGCTCTGACTTCAAAGGCGATGTCGATTCCATCCAATGCGGGTACGCAGATGGTGGGACCTCCTCGTCTCGAGTCGGTCGCTTCGCCTTATGCGCCAGTAGATGCAGGCGTCGGCAGCTACACCGATCTCAAGAAAAAGTGGTGCGACTCGTTTGAGCGTGAGTACCTCACCTCAGTCCTGAATCGCCACGGCGGCAACGTTTCTGCCGCGGCACGTGAGGCGAAGCTTGATCGCAGCAATTTTCTGCGACTGTTGCGTCGGCATCAGCTGAAGGCCCAGGAGTACCGCAAAGTCGCATGAGGCGGTTTGGGAGGGCGTCGCGAGATAGGGCTTCCGTCATCCCAGCGTAAAGAAGTCGATCACCAGAGCTCGCACTTCTTCCTCTTGGGAAGGGCCCACTACTCGATTGAACTCTTCAAGGGCACGAATCCAGTGCTCCTTCAGGCGCATGGCGTCCTTTTGCGAAAGACTGACCACGGCAGAATAATGCAAG
>CAZGCK010000187.1:3496-3712 GCA_964524175.1 uncultured Bacteriovoracaceae bacterium
CCCAGGAGTACCGCAAAGTCGCATGAGGCGTTTCGGGAGGGCGTCGCGCCAGCCCGAGTAGTGGAGAAATCGCAAGGCCGCTGAGGTGAATCCTTGGCGGCCTTTTTGTTCTGCGGCAATTCGAGCGCAATGGAGCTTGAGGCACGAAGGACTTGATCCTTGAGTTAGTCGAAAAGCTCAATAGAGCGGCATTGGCGATGAAACTCGACAGCGAGT
>CAZGCK010000188.1:0-2889 GCA_964524175.1 uncultured Bacteriovoracaceae bacterium
GCTTTGGACTAGGTACGGCATGCATCGGCGGCGGACAAGGGATCTCCGTCATCGTGGAGGCTCTCTAAAGGTGACGTCGAGCGCGTCGTCGGACTCGATCGAGCTCAAGTTTGGTGGCGAGAAGATCTCTTTGAGGCAAACGGCAGGGGATTCTGAGTTTGCCAGACAAGTGACAAAATTAGTGACGGAGCGTTTGGACGCCGCGAGCGTGCGTGTTAGAAAAACTGCTCCTGCGCATCAGATTGCCTTGCTTGCCTTGATGGATCTGGCCGCGGAGTATCTCGAAGCCAAGCGACGGACTGAGGCTTATATGGCTGAAGTTCAAGCTCAAACGAGTCGAATCCTCAAAAAGGGTGATCACGCATGAATGAGGCCATGAGAAGCCAGGTGCTTTCAAAACGGCGTGCATTGACCCCAGCGCAGGTTTCTCAATTGAGCGAAAAAGTGATTCAGAGGTTTCTGGCAGGCTGCCAGAGCTCATCTCAGCTGAGTCCTGCTTGGTGGAAAGACAAGCGAGTAGGGCTTTATCGTGCAGTTTTGGGTGAGCCGGATCTTCGTGCGCTAGGGGGGCAACTGGCAAAATGGGGAGCAAAGCTATGCTACCCGCGGATTGTCGTACCGGCGACCCGGCGGGCTTTGGAGCTGGTGGAAGTGCCGGGATTTGATCCCACCTCGAGCAATGGGGGGGCCCCCCTTTTTGAAAAGGGGCCTTACGGAATTGATGAGCCTTTGCATCACTTTAAGGCAACCCCGCCCAATGAGCTGGATGTGATCTTTGTACCCGGAGTGGCTTTTGGGGAGAGTGGCGAGCGCGTGGGGATGGGAGTGGGGTTTTATGACCGCTATCTCAAATTGGCCAATCGGGCTCTTCGGGTCGCGCTTGCGTTTGACTTTCAGCTTTTCGATAAGTTAGACCAGTCTGAGTTTGATCAACCCGTGCACTGGGTCTTTACCGAGACGCGTGAATTAAAAATTAAATGATAATTATTTAAATATTTAGATGCTATGTACTAGTTAGAATTGAGTTTCGATGATTGTAGAGCATTCATGAAAGTCCTATACTTTGGTGATACTTTTGGGCGGCCTGGTCGCGATGCGGTCAAGGCGGCGATGCTCAAGCTCGTTGGACCACATCAAATCGACTTCGTGGTCGTCAATGGCGAGAACTTTTGCCACGGCAACGGTATTTTGCCAGAGATGGCCGAAGAGTTTTTCGCCCTAGGGGTCGACGTCATTACGACCGGCAATCATGCCTGGGACCAGAAGCAGATCATCCCGTTCATGGCAACTACCACTCGCCTGATCCGCCCAGCGAACTACCCTGAACATCCTGCGCACAAAGTTCCGGGCCGTGGCTCCACCGTGGCTGAGTCTCGCAGGCGCCCAGGCCTCCGTCTTGGCGTCATCCAGGTCATGGGCCGCGTTTTCATGGATGCCCTCGATTGCCCCTTCCGCGTCGCACAGAGCGAAGTCGATCGCTTCGACGACCTCGGTATTCAATGCATTCTCATCGACTTTCATGGCGAAGCCTCTTCCGAGAAGCAAGCTTTTGCCTACTACATGGACGGCAAAGTCAGCGCCGTGGTCGGCAGTCACTCCCATGTCCAAACCGCCGACGAACGCGTCTTGCAAGGCGGTACCGCCGCGATTACCGACGTCGGCATGTGCGGATGCTTTGACTCAGTTATCGGCGTTAAGAAAGAGATCTCTATCCAGAAGTTTCTCACCAAGCGTCCTATCCGTTATGAGCCCGCTGAAGGCCCTGGAGGCTATGGCTGCGTGATCATCGATATTGACGAGGCAACTGGCAAAGCGCGCTCTATCCTTCGTCTGCGAGAAGTAGAAGTTATAGCCTGAGAAGTCAGTTTCAGCTCCGTTCTCCGGTCTGCCAGGCATTTCCTACCCAGTGACTCTCTTTCCAAACAAAGTAAAATAGAGAGCATGCAAGAATTCAAGAAGTCCAGGCAGGACCGCTACCGCGACTTCATAGAATTTATTAGCATCGACATCCAGCGAGAGCGCTCGCTTGTGAACAAGCGCATGTTCAGCGTCTTCCTTTGGTGTTTTATCCTTCCTGCGATCGTTTCCTTTACCGTTCTGCTTTTCGTGAAGTTGGGATTCTTTCCAAGAACAAGCAGGGCCCATCTCGACTGGGTCGTATTGATTTTTCCTGTTTTTTATTCGCTCTACATCCTGGGCTCCGAGGTCCTCAAAGGCGTACCTTCGGCGTTCAAAAAAGGCGGCATCGCCAATACTCTTGGTCAGTCGCTCAAAGAAGTCGAATGGCGTGAGCGTGCTCGCGAAGCCATGAACAAGTCAGTGACTGCCAATACAGACGAGTGGCGCTGGATCGTCGCTTCATTTCGAATTGAGTTGGGCGCTTTGCAGTATCGCACCCGCTATCTGACCGCCTTAGCCGGAGCCGTATTTTTTCTGATTATGCAGGGAATCGACACCTTGAGCAGCGACACTGAAGGCAAGGTCACCTGGACTAAGGACCCCATCATGGGATGGGTTGAAACGACTTCAAACGATCTGTCCTGGTTTGTGGGGCTTGGACTCTTTCTTTTGCTGCTTTATCTTTCCGGCAATCAAACCTATCAATCGCTCAATCGGTACCTTCACTGTGCTGAGCTTAATCTCCTGAAAGAAGAAGATCCAAACAGCCGTCCCTAAGGGCTAGCCGCTGAGCTTGTGCAGGCGCCTGGCCCTTTTGCGGCTGCGGCCAGCTTTGGATCAAAAATCTTGCAAGAGCTTCCTTTGCAGGTTCCCTCGGCGCATTTTGTTCCGCCGCATCCGCTCGTCGATTCAAAGGCCCAGGCTCTCGGAATTTGATTGATCAGCGCCAATGCCTCTTCAAGAGACGAGCATTCTTGATGGCCCAAGTAC
>CAZGCK010000188.1:2899-3680 GCA_964524175.1 uncultured Bacteriovoracaceae bacterium
AGTACTCGCCCGTCGTATGTCGCAGCACGAATGCAACGAATGGGCTCGATGCTTGCTGATCGCCAGGAGTTTTTGGTGAAACTCCTGCCATCAATTCTTCATCGATCAGAAAGCCTTTGTGAAAGTTCTCAGCGGTGAGCATGCAGAGGATCCTATCTCATCAAGGGGTATTTTTTTCACCTAGTTTGACACCCGATTCCTGTAGTCTTTTGCAGAGCTCCGTACCCAGCGCGGTTGAAGCAGTCCAAAACCCACCGGGCAACTTGGAGTTACGATGATCCAGCAGCAAGCAGAGCGCAGATTCGCAGATGAGCAAGACGGTTGATTTGTTCCCGGGGTCTCCGGCAAACGATATCTGGTCGCGCGCCAGGAGATCAGAGCCCGCATAGGCAAAGAACTGCGCCTTAAAAAACCCCGACTCCAATGCTTTGTCTGACGGGCCATCTCCCGATTTAGGGCCGTAGGTTTTCAAAAGCTTTCGAGCGAGCTGTGTTCTTCCTACATGATTAAACAATTCGCTGGACGCGGCTAGACCCCAGGCTTGGGCGGATGCAAGTGCTCCTGGTAGTCGAATGTATTCTGAGTACTCGAAAGGGGGAGTTCCCGAAAAATGAAGTGATCGCAAGGCCTGCGAGCGATAAACGACTCGCGAATTGATCGGAGACATGAAAAAGGGGGCACCGATGACGTCTTCTTCGGGAATTCTGCGAGGCCAACGCGGATCTTCGAACTTATATTGGATTTTTTTTTGTTGGGGTACGAGCAGGGCAGAGTCTCTAAA
>CAZGCK010000189.1:0-3544 GCA_964524175.1 uncultured Bacteriovoracaceae bacterium
GGCAAGGTCCTCCCGTCTGCGTTTGGAGTTTTTGTGCGCCTCGAGAATGAGGCGGGCGCTCCGCAAGAGGATATTTTTGTTCTCATTCGTCGTGGCCGTCTGGATGCTTTTCATGAGCCAGATCTGAGCTCGATGGGCCGCGACCGCTGCAAGATGCCTGGCGAAGTCGTAAAGTATCTGTCTGAGAAGCATCTTGTGCCCGTGCAAGGTCTTTTCGTTCCTGCCGCCCAATGGGCCGAATGGTGTGATAGCCCCAATCCTTGGCGCAAGTTGGCCGCTTCGCTCAAAGCCAACGAGAGTAAGCTGATGCCGTTTAGGTGGAGCCTGGTTTCGCTCATGGCATCTCGGGCATTCTTAGGGTTCTAAATGCTTGGTTTTAAAGGTGAATGATTGGCTTGTTTGGGCGCAGGTCCGCTACGGTGCTTGAGTTCCTGACTAAAAGCGGCTAAGAAGCAGGTGCGACTCGTGGCCTATTTTTTTAGTGAAGCCTATTTAAATGATTTATTTTCAGTCCGTTACTCAATCCGAGCTTGCCAAGCTCATCTTGCCACTGGGTAGTCGCCAATCCCGCCGCGATCGATCCAATCTGGACGCTTTAAGTTCCTCTGTTGAATGGCAGCCCACTGAACGCGATATAAAAACCGCACGCTACCGCGCGAAGCAGATTTTTCACTGGGTCTATCAACGCCACGTCTTTGAGTGGGACCAGATGTCGGATCTTTCGAAGGATCTTCGTGCATGGCTCAAAGAGAACATCACTGTTTATCGTCTTTCGGAGCGAGATAGTCGACAGGCTCTCGATGGAACGCATAAGTTTCTCTGGAATCTCCACGACGGCAAGACCATCGAGAGCGTGATCATCCCGGCTGCCCTCCAAGAAAAAGATGCAGATGAAGCAGCTGCATTGCTCGAAGGGGGCGCTCGATTCGCGGGCAAGGCATCTGACGAACCCGTCACCTCCGAGAAATGGGCACGTCTCACCGCTTGCATCTCGAGCCAAGTGGGTTGTGCGATGGCTTGTAAGTTCTGCCTCACCGGAATTCAGGGCCTCGATCGCCATCTCGAAACTCACGAGATCGTGACCCAAGTGCTTGAGCTCAGACGACAAGCCCCCATCACCAATATTGTCTTTATGGGAATGGGCGAGCCCCTCCATAACTTTGAGAATGTCGTTAAGGCCTGCGAGATCATGCTCGATACTGATGGAATGAACTTTTCGAAGCGCAAGGTGACGATCTCGACCTCGGGTCTCGTGCCTGCGATCGAAGAGCTCGGGCGCCGCATCGACGTATCGTTGGCAATCTCGCTCAACTCCTCGACGGACGAGCAACGCTCCGCCATCATGCCAGTGAATCGAAAGTGGAACATCGAAGCTCTGATGAAGGCCTGCCGAGAGTTTCCGCTCTCGAGCCATCGTCGGATTACTTTCGAATACGTGCTTCTGAAGGGCTTTAATGATTCGCTCGAGGACGCTGCTCGAGTGAATCGGCTTGTGAAGGGGATTCCTTCCAAGATCAATTTGATTCCTTTCAATGAGCACTCTGGATCCGTTTACAAGCGTCCATCGGATGAGACGGTGCGAGCCTTTCAGAAGTATTTGATGGATCGGGGCCTCACCACGACGGTGCGCATCTCGCGCGGGCGCGATATTTTGGCGGCCTGCGGTCAGTTGCGCAGCATCTTTGGGACTGCGCGTGGGTCCGATCGACACAAAGATTGGCAGCCTGAAGTCGTTAACCAATAAAATCTCGATAAACTTCTAGCTTTGCTCCTGAGTCTGAAGATGATGGGAGCATGGCGGCTTTTGGCAAAGCACGAGTCATTGAAGCAATCATCGCGCGCACTCATGAAGAGCTTGAGACTCTGATCAGTGCTGCTCGCGCCGCTCATGAAGCGGCAACCCATGAAGAGAGTCGCGCTGAGGACCAGCACGATACGAGAGGGCTCGAGGCCTCTTACTTAGCGGGAGCACAAAGTGAGCGCGCGCTCGAGCTTGAGAGGCAACTCGTTCAGTTAAAGCGGATGCTGCCGCCCCGATCTTTTTCTCCCACTGATCCGATCGTGGCAGGAGCGTTGGTTGAGCTCGAACAAGTGGGTCGTCCTGGTCATAAGGCCCGACGCACGGTTTGTTTGGTTGTGCCTCAGGGAGGCGGATTTTCGGTAACCATCGAGAGCGTTTCAGTACAACTTTTAACGATGGGATCGCCTCTGGGTGAAGCAATTATCGGCAGAAAAGCTGGCGAAATCGTCGAAATAGAATCGCCCAATAGTGGATCTGCAAAGGGCGATATTGAATATCTGATTTTGTCGGTGAGTTAGTGAAGCGTAATTCGAGGTGAGTTTTTTATCGATTATGCGCGATGCGTTATGATGTTTCCTTTGTGTCTTTCGAGTTCATCGCGTACGACGCACCATATTAGGGGGTTTTATGAGTTTGGGACTGAATCGTTTTGTTTTTCTCGTTGTAGGCATTGCAGCAATCGGGACGTCTTCGGCGTTCGCAGACGTGATTCAAACGCGAGTGTTTCGCGTCGACACCCCTGCGATCGCGGGCGATGACCTTGAAGTTCTCACGACTCGCGACGGCCGCGTGTACTTTGCTTCTCCTTCAGACACTCGCTTGGTCGACCAGCTCAAGCTTTTTGCTGGCACCCGCGCTCCCATGAATCTGACCATTGATGAAGATGATCGCATCGTGGACGTGGCTTTTCTCTCTGACAGCGAAGAAGCTGCTTATACCGATGTGCTCGAGGGTGCTGATGCCACTGACTCTGAGTCGGTCGAAGCTTCAAACCGCGCGTTTCCTGAGTACCCTGCAACTCAATTGTCTACTCGAGAGGATGCTCAGAATCTGTATAACTCGCTTCGCATGCTGAACGGCGGTTCTCAATGCTATGAGCGTGCCCATGTTTGGGCCCATCAGCTTGAGAATAGTCGGAGCATCAAGAGCATGAAGGTGTTCATGTTCTTCACCAACACTTTTCGTTGGCGCTTTACGACGCGCGGATTCTTGGGTCGTACTCGCCCTTATAAGTGGTGGTTTCACGTCGCTCCTTTCGTCTATGCAGGCAACGAGGAGATCGTTTTGGATCGTCAGTTCTTGAAGAGCGCTGTGGACATGGAGAGCTGGACTTATCATTTCGTCGGCGAGGTTTATCATACCAATCCAGTACCGAAGCCTACGCACGATGAGGCTCGCTGCTTAGATGGCGACCGTTATTCTCAGTACTCCAAGCAAGATGGAAATGGCCGATATTGCGTGTTGCTCAAGGTGCCGATGTACTACTTCCAGCCGCTGGACGTTGAAGCTCTTGAGACTCGAGGGCAGTCGATGACTGCGTTCCGCCAAGGCGATCTCAATCGCGCTTATCGCAACGCGGGTCGCTGATTTTTTTAGGACTAGTCAAAAAAAATAAACGGCTCGGGACTTGAGGGTCCCGGGCCGTTTTTCTTGAATCGATGCGGCTGATCGCGACTCGTCGAGGAGTCTTTTAGGGGGTTCCAGTCGTGCCGCTCAAATCGAGCGTAACGGTGGAGCCTGGCT
>CAZGCK010000190.1:0-1160 GCA_964524175.1 uncultured Bacteriovoracaceae bacterium
TACCTCTTTGTACTTTCCCATGAAAGTAAGAGATTCGAAGTCCGACGCCCAGCCGATAGCGAGTTTGTAGGCCGCTAGATCTCTGGGTTGTTTTGCGTGATTTAGGACCCATTCTCGTACAAATCGACGATCGATGTATCCACCGTGGCGTAGTCTGGGTAGGGGGCCGCCGCCAATCCAGTGGCCATCTTGATAGACGTTGAACTGGCCCGGGTCGGTCAAGCGGTTCCTGAGGGTAATCGAACGCGGGGTCGTTTCTTCGGCTCGCAGCAGCGGTAGACTGGCCCAGCCTAAGCAAAGTAGACCAAAAAATAGGGCATAGCCACGCGAGCGCATGGGCGAGCCTGGTGCACTCATCGTGCCGCCGCAAGACTCCTTTAATAGCGAATAGGGTTCCTGAATGCTGTCACAGACTTTGACAGCTGCTTGGCGGGTAATCAGTCGTCTCAATTTTTCTCATCAGGATGATATCGCCCTCGCGCCCTTCGATGCGCCAGACCTCGCTAATTTCGCGATTCTCGCGCTTTCTGACTTGGGCCACCCACTGGATGCCTGTGCCCAGCAGCTCGCGAATGGCGGAGACGGGAATGCTCCCTTGGGCAGCAAGCAGGCAGAGCAATTCGATGCGACGAAGAGCGTCTCGGGGAGAGTTAGCGTGGAGAGTGGCGAGAGAGCCATGGTGACCGGTGTTGAGCGCCTGGAGAAGGTCTAGGACTTCAGCGCCACGGCACTCGCCCAAGATAATCCGGTCAGGTCGCATGCGAAGCGCCTGTTTGAGCAGCGTTCGAACCGTGACCTCGCCGTGTCCGTCGGCGTTGGAAGGGCGGCTGATCAGCGAGACGAAGTGTGGGTGAGAGGGCGAGAGCTCAGGTGTATCCTCAAGGGCAAGAAGCCGTTCGTGGGCGGGGACCTCTGCTAGGAGATCGTTTGCAAGCGTGGTTTTGCCAGCTCCAGTGGCACCTGAGATCAGAATCGAATCTCCTCGCTGCACGGCGCTTTTTAATAGTCCGTAAAAAGGCGAAGCTCCCCACCGCCGCTCGCCTGTTGGGCCTTCTTGGTTGAGGCGTGGCAACCTCCTCAATGAGATCAAGATGCCTTGTCGAGCGAGCGGAGGAAATGCGACATGCGCGGGGGTCCGTTTGTCATATTCGGTCATGGTC
>CAZGCK010000190.1:1170-3541 GCA_964524175.1 uncultured Bacteriovoracaceae bacterium
CAAACGGATTGCGCGCATCCCAAGTCTTGCCGGCTAGAGCGAGTTGCTGAAGAATCCAAACGCGCATGGACTCTTCGCTCCAATTCTGTGGCTGTGGAACCGAAAGCAAACCCCGGCCCGAATCGGCAAACGCTTCTTGGGCACCATTGAGGCAGATGTCGGTGACCTGTGGATGAGTGAGAAGTGCAGTGAGCCACAGCGGGGCTCCGCATGAGCTCGTTTGTGTCACGACGCTTACTTCAGCGCGTTCCATGGCCACTCCGTGGATTCTCTCAGGGCTCGCTCACGCTCGGGTGAGATCCATTCGCGGGGTGGCGGCATCGGCCCTCGCGGCAGCCAGCGACTCACCCGCTCAAGAGGGGCATGCGGAGGAGAAGCGCTGGGAAGAAGGATGGCCACCAGCTCTGAACGTTCGTTAAGGTAATCTTCTGATCCAAAGAGCAGCCCTAGGATCGGGATTTGCCGTAAGAAGGGTAGCCCTCGTGCATGCTCGCGAGTTCCTTGCTGGAGCAGTCCTGACAGCAGCAGCGGCGTGCCGTACCGGGCATCGACCTGGGTCTTCATGCGATTGGCCTGCAGTCCCGGGATGTCGTGTTGTGCGATGCTGGGATCGAGGTGACTGACTTCGGTAAAAATCTCGAGACGGACGCGTTGGCCTGATGAATGCGAGACCTTGAGCTTGAGGGCTAGGCCGTAGTTTTTCCAGCTCACTTGGGAGTTAAATTGGTTGTGCGTTCGAATGGGCAGTTCTCCGCCTGCAAAGAGCTCGGCCTCTCCTGGCGCTCTGACAACGAGCTCAGGATTTGAGAGGACTCGCGCGGCTCCGTCGCCCTCGAGTGCGTTCAAAGCGACATCCAGTGCGAGAGCGTTGGTGATGCCTGCACTCGTCACCTTAAACGCCCCCTCTTGAAGGGCTGGCCAAGAAAGCCCCAAATGGTGGAAGCGAGATTTTTTGAGTTCGAGCAAAAAGACCCTGAAGTGCACTGTAGGTGCGGTGTCCGGCATCGAATCCAAATCGAGGACCGCTGCTGGATAAAGGGCTCGAAGGGTTTTAGTCGCGGCCGTCGCTTGCTCTGGGCGCTCGAACGATCCTCGGACGAAGATTCGCCTTCCTGTGTTTTCTAGAATGAGTTGCGATCGATAGGACGAGCCTGAGATCCATGATTGGATTCGCTGGACAGCTTGAGCGACGAGCTGATCTGAGGGCTCTGTCTCATCGTGGACCTCTTTTGGAAAGCCAAGGGCTAGTGCGTGCAAGCGGGCGAGTTCCGCGATCGTTTGAATCTCTCCCCGCAAGACCACGCCGCTTCCCGCGATGAGAACTTCGGTTTCGTCTAACGAGCCCAGGGCTCGAGCTAGCGGCGCGGGGAGGTCAACAGCGGCCGTCGCTTCAACTCGGACGCTTCGATGTTCGGAGGAGCCGTCGGCTTTCCAGACCCAAAGGTCTGAGTGTCCAGGTCTCACCGCTTTAAGCAAAAGTGCCTCTGAATCGGCGCCTTTCTGTCCCTTTGAGGAGGGTGCAGGGATGACTCGGATCGCCCCGCTACCTAAAGAATAGCGCTTAAGTCCTGGGATTCGCAGCCAGCGCTGTTCGCCTTTTCCCAAGACGAGTGGCGCTCGTTCAGTGTTTTCGGCCCAGCTTTCGACAGCAGGGTGGATAAAAATCAGGATCAAAATAGGAGAAAAAATAAGCCTCATAAGGCTGCCCACTTCGCAAAGGGTGGGCCACTTAAGAAAAAGCGTAAGAAACCTCGGCAATCAACAATTGACAACCCCAGCGGGAAGAGGCTAATCGATTGCTTTCCCAAGGAGACGTTATGCCTTCCCGTCGTATGAAGTCCAAAACCGCTCGCAAAATCCGTAAAGCTCGTAAGGGTAAAGCTCGCAAGCGTATGGAACAGAACAAAGGGACCACCCCTAAGTTCGCCATCCACCTCGACAGCTAAACAGTTAAAATCTCAAAGGAATTGCACAAGCAATGAAGCGAAACTATCTTTTCACCTCTGAATCCGTCACCGAAGGGCACCCAGATAAAATCGCAGATCAGATTTCCGATGCGGTCCTAGACGCTCTTCTCGCTCAAGATCCTAAATCTCGTGTTGCTTGTGAAACTCTGGTGACTACCGGTTTGGTGGTCATTGCAGGTGAAGTCACCACCAATGCTCGCGTGGATTATGCTGATATCGCTCGCAAGACGGTGCAGCGCATTGGATATGACTCCTCTGAAAAAGGCTTCGATTATAAGACCTGTGGCGTCGTGGTGACTCTAGATCGCCAGTCCCCCGATATTTCTCAGGGTGTGACAGCCGGCCAGGGCATGCACAACCAAAAGGAGCAAGGCGCCGGCGACCAAGGCATCATGTTCGGCTAC
>CAZGCK010000191.1:0-3458 GCA_964524175.1 uncultured Bacteriovoracaceae bacterium
TGAGAAACCAACGTTTGGGTGCGGGTTTGACTGTCGAGCAAGCTGCTGCTCAATCTGGAATCACCGCGCAAAGACTCACTGCTCTTGAAGTGGGTTATGCGGATCGCGGTGTGACGAAATGCCGATGACGCGCAAGTCGCGCTCAGCGAGGATCAAGTTTTTGGCCGCTTCGAGGCCGTTGCCGTCGATTTGTCTGACGACACGGAGTGGGCGCTCTTCTGCTGGCACTCGCTCCGGAGCGGGACTTGCTTGCCGAGCTGCTAAGGGAGCTGGAGGTGCCAAGATTGCTGGGGCCACTGCTACTTGGGCATCATCCGGCGGCGGAGCTCCGGGTCCGATCATTGGCGAGGGCGGAGCCGCTTCGAGAGGTTTCCAAGCAGGTTGAGGGTCGCGGCCGTCCCAGACGTACTTGTAGGACGAAAAGTCAGGCTGCGTCCGCATTGCTTCATACTGAGTGACATCGTAAGGGCCAAACGTCTGTCCGCCTTTTCCAAGAAAAATCTGGATGCTCATAAGTTCAGTCTCCCTTCGCCAGGCGCTTAGCCTTAATGGCGAGATACTTATCTTTGCTGGAGCAGTTGTCGTAGAGATTCGCGTTAAACGAACCGAGCTCGTCTTCCCAGACTTCGCCGGCATCTTCGTCGGTAAGGCTAGCAGGAGCGCGTCCCCAGTCCCAGGTAGTTGCAGCGTTGGGGGCAGCTCCTTCACCCTTCATTGTTTGCGCGACTTTCTTGTAATCGGGGTGGGCGTTCTGCCAGATGATGTCTTGGCTTGCGCCGTTATAGATTTCAACTTCGATGAGTTGGATATTCTCGGCGATCTCGTCGAGTTGCTCAAGCATGCGTTGGCTGCGAGCTTTGAGGTCCGCATTCACGGTAGCCACGAGGCGGGCTTCAGTAATGGGTACGAGCTTTTTGTAGTTAGTCAAGATTGCATGCCAGGTCGGTGCGCCTTGCTGAAGCCTTCTGAATCGCAAGATCGATTCTTTGAGCGCGAGCAAGTCATCTCTCAATCGAGGGGGAAGTTTTTCTCCCGCTTTCATCTTGCCTTTTGCAGAGCGCAAGCGCTGAGCGAGACCCTTGGCAGCCGAAAGCACAGCTTCGGACATCTTAGTTTGCTCACGCGCACCTTGGCGGCCCAGCATGACGGAAGCTTCGCTTTCGTCAAACAGGAGATTGAGCTCGTCTTGGCTTGCGATAAACAGCGGAGAGCGAACCCATTCGCTGGCGATGCGATCAGGGACGGAAAACTCCTTGGCGCGCCTCACATACTGAACCGCATCGGGGTATAGATTTCCGCTAATTTTGGACTTGAGCCAGTTATATGGCTTTTCGTAGTTCTTTCTGAATACATTGATTGCGTGTACCGACTCTGGGTACTGGCAGAGCTCATTGAGAGCCATTGCCATCACCATGGGTGCTTCAGGCGCGAAAGTATGCCGGAGGCCACCGGCCTGGAGATTCATGGCTGTACCGATGGCTTCGCTCAGGCGGTCGTTCATCAAGAAGGCCCAGGACATTTCGGATAGCGCGTCAGCTAGTTCATTGGATGCTTTGGAAACGAGCTTAAGGTGATGATTTGCACGATCAAACTGTTTCAAGCTGTAGAGATGCCGAGCCATCATGAGGTGTGAGGCGTTGTTGAAGCGGGCGAGGGATGAAGGGATGGGTAGAGTGGTGAGAAATTTGTCCAGACGAGTGACGACGGTGTTGTGGTCGTTTTCGCGGGAGGCTCTCAAGGCATGAGCGAAATCTTCGTAAGCGCCAGCGCCCTTGAGTAGTTCTAGCGTTGCATTGAGGCCTTCAGATTTTTTGCCTCCTGCAGCGGCGAGCTGCGCTCTTACCGAGGAGCTTGCCGCCTGCCAGACCACATCGCGCTCTTGGGCGGTTCGGGCTGCGGCTCGATACTCGGAGAGTCGGCTCGTAACGGACTCTGGTAGGCTAATAGAAGGATATCGGTTTTGAATGTGAAGCATGCACTCAAGCGCCGAGATCTGGATACCGGAGGTGGTCTCAGAGAGAGGCCTTGAGGTGATAGATACAAAGCCGTTAAAGGCTATGTGCTGAAGCTTAGCATCGTACAAAGCGCGAGAGATCCAGTACTCGCCGAGCGTTTTAGCTTCTGGGGATTGTGCGAATCGGCGCATCGCAAGCGCTTCGGAGAATCCGCGTACGGGCGAGTGCGAGCCGCGCAATGTTGCTTTGAAGTCACTTCGAAAGGACTCTCGAATCGCTCCACTAAAAGTCCAAGATTCGCTGGACTTGCAAGCATTCTCGCCGTGGGTGACCGCTTCGGCTGCAAAAGCAGAAAGGCCCATCGGGAAATTTGCTCCTAGTGCAGCGATGGCGATTAGCTTGCGCAGAATCGGTTTCATAAAAGCTATTTTTTCCCGAAGAGGTTGAAGAAAAAGTTTACGCCCAAGGTGATGGTGTTGCTCCAGTTTGAGCGGCTTCCAAGGGGGGTGCCGTTGGGGCTGCTGGCAGATCCGACTTTTTGGAGAATCGTCTCGTTGTAATGCATGAGCCGGTAGTCGAGGCGTAATGTAGTCACGCGAGTGAGGAAGAATTGCTGGCCGATTCCGATCGTTTGCGTAAAGTCTTTGCCGGATTCGGTTTGAGTCAATCCCATCCCTCCCATCAAATGCAGAGCATAGTGAATGATCGCTTTGCCTAGGAGGCTTAGCTTGCCGTAAATGACGCTGGCTTCGACTTCTCCGCCGCTAGACCATTTGGGTTCGTTAGTGCTGTTGTCAGTCCCGAGTCCGGCAGGATAAGGGTTGCGCAAATATTCAAGGGCGCTCGAAGGTGAGACCAGATGCTTCATATAATAAGTGTTGAGAGCGAGGTATTCGCTGAAGTGAAAACCAAGGCTCAGCCCGGCCGTTTTTACGCTGAGAAAGGGGTCAGAAGCGACAACGCCACCAAAGATCCCGAGTTCCAGTTTTTGTGCTTTTGAGTAAAGTCGGTTCTGAACCACTCCGAGCTCGCTCTCATCGCCGCGTGCCCAGTATTTGTTTTTGATGTTTTCTACGTTCACCCGCTCAGCAGCGCCACCTAAGGTGCTCTCGGGCTGCATGGCTTTGTCTTCAGCAGCCGCGGCGTCGGTCGTTTTGTTGCCTTGTGCCCACGCAGTCGTCGCGGCGAAGAGCATTAGGGCTAAAGGTAAAAATCTCACTTTCAGGCTCTCCCAAGTTGATTCACGAACGGAGGGTTTGGACTTATTGTTAATTTTAACTAATAAGGTTAAATAACACAAACTATTTCGCAGTGCGTTTAAGTTCGTGAAATTATGGAGCATTGATGCAAGCTTTTTGGCCAGCGGGCCAGCGGGCCAGCGGGCCAGCGGGCCAGTGGGTAAGTGGGTAAGTGGGTAAGTGGGTCAGCGGGTCAGTGGGCCAGCGGGATTAAGTGGGTCAGCGGGCCAGTGTGCAAGTGGGCAAGTGGGCAAGTGTGTCAGTG
>CAZGCK010000192.1:0-3451 GCA_964524175.1 uncultured Bacteriovoracaceae bacterium
CCTACGCGGAAGGCGACAAGCTGCGCGATGCGTGGTTGCGCCTCGGCGCGCGCGTTACCGTGTTCGAGTACATGGATCGCATCCTGCCTCCGACAGACAAGCAGATCGGCAACGAACTCTACAAAATTCTCAGCAAGCAAGGAATGGAGTTCAGGTTAGCGACCAAGTGCTTGGGCGCAAAGGCCTCTGGCGAAGTCATGCTCGTCGAGGTCGAAGAGCTCGCCACCGGCACCAAATCCACGCTCGAAGCCGACTACGTTCTCGTCTCCACCGGGCGCCGCCCATATACCGAAGGCCTGGGCCTCAAGGAGGCAGGCGTGGCGATGGACAAAGCAGGACGAGTTGAGATCGACGACCATTTCCGCACCAACGTGCCTGGCATCTGGGCGATCGGCGACGTCGTGCGCGGAGCGATGCTCGCGCATAAAGCAGAAGACGAAGGCATGGCATGCGCCGAGATCCTGGCGGGCCAAGCTGGGCACGTGAACTACGACACGATCCCGAACGTGGTTTACACCTGGCCTGAGGTTGCAACCGTAGGACTGAATGAAGAAGAGCTCAAATCTAAAGGCGTAGCGTACAAAGCCGGGACTTTTCCTTTCATGGCAAATGGCCGCGCTCGCACGATGGATGAGACTGACGGGCTCATCAAGATCCTTGCTGACGCAAAGACTGACCGTGTTCTCGGCGTCCACATCGTGGGCCCGCGCGCGAGCGACCTGATTCCTGAAGCAGTCGCTGTGATGGAGTTCGGCGGAAGCGCCGAGGACATTGCTCGCACCTGTCATGCGCACCCAACCTTGTCTGAGACAATGAAGGAAGCGGCGCTCGCGGTGGATAAACGGCAGATTCATCTGTGATGGTATCAAGCAGCCCCCTTCAGAGGTCCGCAAGATCCCAAGGCGATCTGCGGACCCGTCATTAACGCCAAATCCCTGTCGCAGATCGAGAATAAGATCAACCAAACTCCTTTAGACCCATTCAAACCACTCTGGCTGACTGGCAGTGATGGAAGAGAAGAAGGAACCCAAGTTTCTCGCGCTTTCCTCAGCGCTTCCGCTATAATTTTCTGATGGCTTCTAAGTCAAAAAACACCGCAAAAAAACCAAGTGGCGTCGCGCCCAAGAAGCCCAAAATCGTGAAAGAAAAGCTTCTCCCTGGCGATGAAATGCTCATGAACGTGAGCGACTTCAATTCCATGAAGCTGACCTTTGAAATCTCGAACTCCACGACGGGATTAAGTTTCAAGAAGGACTTTAAAGTTCTTTTGATTCAGATTTTTGAAAAAGGTATGGAGCTCGAAATTCCGGAGAACTCATGCAGGAAGGGGCACTTCCTCATGATGAAGATCACCACGGTGAACCTTCAAGGCGGCGATCTGAAGTTCGAGACCACCGCAAAAGTAGACTCCTGCAGCGGGATCGATGAGGGCAGCGATGCTGCCGTAGTCTCGCTCGTGCAGTTCGACGAGCAGGTTTGGAAGAAACTGAACTCCGCCTTCAACAGACGACAAGAGGAGATCGAGAAGTTCCTGTCTTCAGTGCGAGGTTACGATTGATGACCAGTGATGAATCGAACACCATCCCGGATAGCGCTAGACACACTTTCTTGGAGTTCATCAACGGGCGCAATATCCTCATTGTGGACCGCAGCGCGGCGGCGAGAAACGCGATTGTCAACTGCCTCACTTCGCTCGGCGTAAACAACAATCGCTTGACCCAGGCTTCGAACTACCAACTTGCCGAAGACGAGATCAGCCGCTCGAAACCCAGCATTCTGATCTGTGACTACGACCTCGGCCAGAAAACTGGCCTCGATTTGCTGCAAAAACAAAGATTGTACTCGTTGGACATCAACTCGACGCTATCGGTTCTCGTCACCAGCAACACATCTCAGTCAGCGGTCGCCAAGGCAGCTGAAGAAGACATCGACTCATATATCGTCAAGCCTTTCAGCCCCAGCGCGTTCAAGTCCGCAATTCTCAAGGCCGCCAGGCTCAAGCTCAAACCCCCGCCTTATCTCATCAAGATCGAGCAAGGTAAGGTAGAACTCGCTGACGGTAACTACGACAAAGCTTGCGATATTTTTGCAGAAGCTAAGACTCTCGACATGGCTCCAGCTCTAGCCTGCTATTATCTCGGCCAGACGCGCATGATCCAAGAGCAGATCGACGGAGCGATCGAGAACTACAATCAAGGACTCAACTACAACAAGATCCATTACAAATGCCTCGTCGGCCTCTACGAAGTGTTGATGGTCCGCAATCAACACAAGGACGCTTACGATGTACTACGCAAGCTGTCGCGGTACTTCCCTTCAAATCCGCAAAGACTTACAGCTATCCTGCGACTCGCTATAATCACCAAGTGTTATGACGACGTCGAGGCCTATTATCGTCTCTTCACCAACATCGAAGAGCGTAACGACGTAATCGTGAAGTACATTTGCGCCGCTCTCGCCGTTTGCGGAAAGTACTACCTCAAAGAGGGCCATGCCGCCCGCGCTCTTGAGCTCTTCGAAAAAGCTGCCGAAGCGGGCAATGGACGCACTCATATCCTTAGAGAGATCACCTCTGCGCTTGTAGATGCCAAGATGTATGGGCCCGCTGAGGATTTCTTCAAAAAGTTTCCTGAGGACACGCACGACTCAGTTGATTACTGCACGATGGAGCTGCTCATAGCTGACCGGACCAAGCGCAGATCAACCATTATCGAACTGGGAAAAAGCATACTTGCGAAGGGGATTCATGACCCTTTGATTTATCAGCTACTCATTGAACGCTACCTCGAGACGGGCCACACGGAGTTGGCAGATGAGCTCACCAAGACTGCTAGCGCGAAATGGCCTGACCAACGCGACTCGTTTGAAGCGATCAAGTTCAAAAATATCAGAACTGAATGATCGCTCCGGTGGGCACGGGTAAACCTAAGTGACCCCGAAGAAGCATACCCTCGCTTTCTCCTTCGACACGTGGCTCACCTGACAGCCCTGATTCGATTGAATTGTTAAATACTTTATATGTAAACTATTGATTCCAAAGGGAATGATAATTTGTTTGCATAAGTTAATCATGTTCATGTAAATTTATACTTGAGCTAAATGCTCAAATTTTTTTTGAGCCCTTTTTAAGCTCTTGGAGAGGCCTTGCGTATGAACCAGTCCAACAGAAATCAGCAGAAATGGATCGCGCTTTCGATCATGCTTTTGCTCATCGTGGGCGGGGTCTACTTCAAGCGCACGCACCCATCCCCGCAGGCACCGCAGAGCTCACAAGCCAGCGCACCGAACTCAACTGCAGATGCGAACTCCGTGACGGATCGACCTGCTACAGATTCGACCCCTCACGTAGCTGAGGCAACCCCAGACACCAGCAACCCTTTCGTCGGCCTGCTTGGCCCCATCGGCCCGGTAGGTGACAATAAAACACTCGGAACCAACGGTGTCTCACTCC
>CAZGCK010000193.1:0-2314 GCA_964524175.1 uncultured Bacteriovoracaceae bacterium
CTTCAGCGGCCTTAGTGTCGGTGACTTGATCCACTCGATCCGTCTCGATGCTGTTCTCGGAGATTTGCAGCTCAGCCTTGAGAATGACGAGTTCTTGCTCGAGCACTTCCTTCTTTTTGGCGAGTGATTCGAGCTTTTGCCGGATGACTTGGTTCTTGCGTCGACCCCAGGTCATTTCTTTATCGAGAAGCTCGTCTTTATATTTCTTGTACTGCCGGGCCTTGGTCGCTTGGCGTTCGAGCGAGTTCAAGTTGCGTTCGATCTCTTGGATCACGTCCGTGAGTCGAGAGAGATTGGCTTGAGTCGCTTCCATTTTGCGAAGCGATTCTTTCTTGCGAGCTTTGTATTTGGCGATTCCGGCCGCTTCTTCGACGAGAAGGCGCCGCTCTTCCGGCTTGGAGTTGACGATCTTACCGATCTGCCCTTGCTCGATGATGGAGTAGCCTTTTGCGCCTACCCCAGTGTCCATGAACAGGTCGTGGATGTCTTTGAGTCGGGCTGGGAGTCCATTGATGAAGTACTCGCCCTCGCCTGTGCGGTAGAGGCGACGAGTCACCGAAACTTCTTTAGCGCGTAGGTGGATTGGGACGTCTTGAGTGGTGGCGCCCGCAGGAGCGTTCTCGGTATCGACGGCGTCGGTTTCCATGACGAGGGTGGCTTCCGCCATTCCAAGTGGCTGGTATTTGGAACTGCCGTTGAAGATCAAGTCGTCGCTCGAGCTTCCGCGCATGTGTTTGTAGGATTGTTCGCCCATCACCCAGAAGAACGCATCCACCACATTGGATTTGCCGCAGCCGTTAGGCCCGACGATTCCTGTAATCCCATGATCGAAGTGAATGATGGTTTTATCTTTAAAAGATTTGAAGCCTTGGATCTCGAGCCTTTTGACGCGCATGCTTGAGCGGTTCTCCCCGCCATGGACTGTAACAAGGGGACTTAAAAAGGCAAGTTTCGGTTGTCAGTTTCAAGGATACGGTTTGAGTTTCATGAGTGGCTCAGACTTTAGTGCGTCGCGCTGTGCTCACATCGGACGGACGGCTTGTTGTAATAGTGGCTCTAGAAAACGAAAAAGCCCCACCGAGCGATCAAACTCGGTGGGGCATTCTTCGTACGCTGTCCATGTTTTGAGGACAGCCTCACTTGTAGCGACTCGTCAAAGAGCCGCTCTAAAATCGCCCGGCCTAGGACTTTGGGAAATTCCCTGCAGGCAACGCCTCCCGGCGACCTGATCATCCAGAGACACTTCGGGACGTATAATCTACTTTAATTTTTTTGGAACTTTTTAGTCCGTCGCGGTTCGAGCTGGCCTAGCTCAAATCCGGCGGTCCGTGAGCGCCGCAGACGCCTGAGTGCGGGTCGGCTCACGCTATCGCGCGCGTGGGGGTCCAGTTTCGGGGTGTTCGATCATGGCGAGAAGATGCAGTGCTCGCACTTTAAGGAGAGAGTCCATCGCTGAGGTGCCTCCAATAACTCTAGTCTACGGACTTTTTGATGCAGTGCAAGGTAAAAGTCATCTAACTTTAAATCTCTTTTATTTAATTAATTATGCTTTAAAAACAAGTACTTGCGTCTATAAATCAAAGTAGTTTAATCAAGTACCCACGTATGGAGTCCTACTATGTAACGCATTGTGTCTTAAGGGGATTTACGCGAGGTATTAGCTATTTTAAACAAGCGCCTTCTCTGGAGGGGGAATCCACATCACTGACCATCACCCACCCATCCATTTTGAAAGGACGTTTATGTTTTTTCGAAGAAGGACGATTTTGGTTTCGGCTCTGATTACGGGGATTTTAGGTGCGACAGCTTGGGGGCTCCTGCCGGGGGTTCATCCCTTTTCGTGGGCGACTGAACAGGCCGCGGTTTCTCAGGTAGAGCAAGCCCAGGTTTTTGAAAGTGAGTACATCGTTTGGCCAAATGGGGGAGGTAAGGTTCATCCTCTGTCGCGTGTTGCAGAGAGCGCATTTGTCGACATTACTTCGACCATTGGGCCTTATGTGACGGTCGGCGATTATAGCCAGATCGTTCGGTCCGAATTGTCTGGCGAGAGCGACTCCCTTCGCTTGGTGATAGGCGAGTCGACTTTAATCCGGGACAGTTCGCTGGCGGGTCCTGTGCAATTGTCCGCTCACGTAAAGGTCGAGTCGTCTACCCTCAAAGGATTGATTCGAGTGAACTCGGACATAGCGATAGTGGAGTGCACGCTCAGCGCCGCGGAAGCCTGGTTTGATGAAGCTGTGCATCCGGCGGTTGTTCATAGGGATCTATCGCGTCAGATGTTGATCCTGCCTCGCGAGAAGCGGGAAACTTGATT
>CAZGCK010000193.1:2324-3448 GCA_964524175.1 uncultured Bacteriovoracaceae bacterium
TTTTCTGAGTTTGTTGAAGAAATCGAGCTACCCCAGGTCGAATTTTATCCCCTGCGCGAGCGGCAGCGTCGTTCCGTAATTAATCGTGTTGGTCTGCCTGCGCATGTAGGCGCGCCAGGCATCAGAGCCAGACTCTCGCCCGCCGCCTGTGTCTTTCTCTCCCCCAAACGCGCCACCGATTTCTGCGCCCGAAGTGCCGATGTTCACGTTGGCGATTCCGCAATCAGAGCCCCAAGCGGATAAGAACTGCTCAGCCTCGCGTAAGTCGCGAGTAAAAATGGCTGACGATAGGCCCTGCTTTACGGCATTTTGCAATCGGATCGCCTCATGAAGATTGTCGCGGTAACGAATCAAGTAGAGGATCGGCGCAAAAGTTTCTTCCTGAACAACCGCCAGCTCGTTGCCTGCCTCGACGAGCGCAGGCCTTACATAGCAACCGGATTCGAATCCATCGAGCACCTCGCCGCCGAACACTCGGCGCGCGCCTTGTTTCTCTCCGTCTCGAAGCGCAGTTTGCATCTGCTCGACAGCGTCGCGATCAATGAGCGGGCCAACGTGGTTGGACTCGTCGAGAGGGTTGCCGATCTTGATCGATTGATACGCTTTGATTAAGCTCGTCTTAACGGCGTCGTAAATCGAATCATGAATGATCAATCGGCGGGTGGTCGTGCAGCGTTGGCCGGCCGTGCCCACAGCGCCAAAGACCACCGCAGGGATCGCAAGTTTGAGGTCCGCCTCGGGAGAGAGAATAATCGCGTTGTTGCCGCCGAGTTCGAGCAGTGATTTGCCCAAACGTGCGCCGACGATTTGGGCGACACTTTTGCCCATGCGAGTCGAGCCGGTCGCTGACACGAGTGAGACGCGAGAGTCTGCGGCCATGAGCTGACCGGAGGCTGCGCCGTCGACAACAAGACTCATCACGCCTTCTGGAAGTTTTTCCTGCTGAAACACATCTGACATCAGGCGCATGCAGGCGATAGCGGTGAGAGGAGCTTTCTCTGAAGGCTTCCAGACGCTCACGTTGCCGCAGACTGCTGCGATCATGGAGTTCCATGCCCAGACGGCCGCAGGAAAATTAAACGCAGAAATGATGCCAACAATGCCTAGAGGGTGCCACTGCTCAT
>CAZGCK010000194.1:0-3272 GCA_964524175.1 uncultured Bacteriovoracaceae bacterium
TGTAGCTCCTCGGTTGAATCGGGCACCAGACTGAATGTTTTTGGCCCTTTATGTTTTTGGCGGAGCGATACTTTAATCGAGGCATTTTATACCTCCTATGGAGAAGACGACTTTTTGACCGAATGCAGAACGGCCTCAACAAGGCTGGCTGGGCCAGAGCCGATCAGCCCATAGCAGTTGCCTGGCAGAAACTTGATGTTTACGTGGCAAAAAAGCTTATAACTTCAATTATTTAGGATAAATCCAGCGGCACTGAACATATGGCAACTCTCAATATATGCGGTGTGGCGTAGGTACCAGGGCGATTTTGCTGTTTATTCTGGACTCAGTACAACAATACCCAAACGATCTCCCAAGGGTTCAAAGTCTTTGCGATTTGAGGTCCACAGTTCGCCCCCGATCTTACGAGCGGATACAGCTACTAATACATCACCTAGTTTTGGACTTGCCGGCCATTTTAGCTCAGCCAGGACTTCTCCGGCCAACCTAAAGTCTTGCCAGTTTAGGACAATGCAGCGGCGATTTTGCTCGAATGGTTTAAGCAGCGTATTTAAAGCATTGAGCGATTCTCGACTACGCGCTCCTGATCCGAGCTCTGTTGCTACAACAGAAGGCATCCAAACAAAGCGCCCTTGAAGTGCTTGACGGGACTTTGGAGCGCTTCCGCGCAGCCACTGGACCCAAAGAGACGTATCTACGATGACTGGCTTCATCGAACTTCAAATTCGGGAAGAGTGCCAAACGTCTGATCGATGGCCGCTTGGATCTCTTGATTGGCTAAAACCGAATCCAAAGCCTTGTCCACGGCTTCAGTATCCGTCGCAGCTCCCAAGATCGCACGAACTCGACGCACTTTAGATCGATCAATGTTCATGGAGGTTCGGGAGACTTGGTGTCGCGAGGAGTCGGGCTTGCGTTTACTGATATGCCTCATATGCCTAAATTTACACTAACGGCATATACGCGTCAACCGTGTTGGCACTTCCCTCAGTTGTGCTAATGGCGCCGGCTAAACTCTCCAAAGGCGATTGCCTCTCTGTAGCTCCTCGATTGAATCGGGCACCAGATTGAATTGTTGTGATTGATGTTGTGATTGAATTGTTTGTTGTTTTTAAAACATCTGTTTTCCCAGCGGTTTGATGCCCTTTAAATTTAAATTAACTCTATTTAACGTCAAGCCACCCCATAACTTAACCACGACACTCCACTTTTACCTTTTCATTACTCCCTCTTACTTATAGAAACCTCGAGTCTTTAGAAGAAGGAAACCCATGCCGAGCATCTTCACGCAAACCCTTGCATTCATGGCTTTTATTGCGATTCCGCTTGCTCACGCAGCTACGCCAGAAACCCTGGCAGAATGCTCTTCAGCCAACGCCCCCTTTCCTTGCGCCCCCACACACACCCAGCCACCGGACCCAAAACCCAGTGAACCCATCAGAGTTTTTGGCCTCCGCATGCCCTTCAAAACATCGCCCATTACAGGCAGACACGTGCTCTCTCTCACCACCGAAGGAGCCAACACTTGGAGTCAAACACTTGCCATCGCGCCCCCAGGCGACGACGCTGACGCGACAGCCGATCTACCCGACTCCTACAAGATTTACGGAGCTGACGGCGTGATTCGCTCGGGCCGCCTGCAATACACCACTCGGATCACAGACGCTCAAGAGGTTGAAGTCGCACTCAACATGTTCATGCTCGTGAACGGCGGCTCGTGGGCTGATTTTTTGGTGAGCGATACTTTAATCGAGGCATTTCATACCTCCTATGGAGAAGATGACCTTTTTGACCGAAGACAGAACGGCCTCAACAAGGCTGGAATCATTTTTAGGGATCGCGATCGCAACGTCATGAAGCTCAACGACGGTGACCTCTTTCTGGGGACCGTCGACATCGGCACGACCAAGTACGTCGATCTAATCAAGAATGAGCGCGTGCTTTTGACTCTAAACTTTGGAGCATTTGCCGGAATCCCACTTAACTCCTTTAACTCGCACCTTGCTTTGGGTGGATCCGTAGGCAGCGCGCTTTCGGTCAGGTTAGGAGAGCACAACTCGATCACTACCGCCCTGGCGCTCCAAGCGCAGCACGAGAAAGTGATCCCGATCCGCGAAAGCAAGATGAACTTCAAGGACAACGATGTCCTCGCCGCCTACCAGTTCTTGATCGCCTATAACTACGATATGGATGGCGGAGGTCGCTTCTCGGGCGGATTTGAGTTCTATGGCCCTAGCTCACCACTTTCTAAGGACAAGAACCCCAATCGCGCGGAACTGGCAGCGGCGCACTACACGTCGAACCAAGTCGGGAGCGACAGGCTGCTCGATCGCAAGTTCGATTCGCTCATTAACAGCAGCGAATACATCTCGGCTTTCATCGCGCTCAAGCCCTCGGGCTTCTTGAATGCGCTAACGTTCTACCTCTTCGTGCAAGAAGACTGGAAAGTCTTCAAGTCCGACGATCGTGGTAACCGCGCTTTTGTCGGCTCAACGAACGCGCAGGACTGGAAGGTCGGTGTCAAAGTGCGGGGTGAGTTTGGAGACTCAGATTGAGCTAAGAGCCTCTCAGTTGACTCAACATAAAATAATCTATTATTTTATGCACTTAACTTAACACATCTCACAAGGACGCACTCTATCTACCACTAGAGAAAGATCATTTTGCAGAGGCTCTGGATCTTTCGACACCTCTGCCGCCCTGAGCCTCCACCGATGCCTCCAAAAATACCCAAGACCTAGCACCCACCCAGCAGCATAACCTAGCGCATGGACCCGATAGCTCACGTGGAGCTCAGCCTTCTCCGGGATCAACAACACGAGCGAAAACGCCACTGCGTTGACCAGCCGCCTAGGCAGCGAAAGCCTTCGTTCAATACCCACATAGAGCGCTAGCCAAAACGCTGCCATGAAATAAACCACTCCAGACGCGCCGACTAATCGAACGTCAGGGTCGTAAGTCGCCAGTCCCGCAAGCTGAACCAAAACTCCCGCCCCTAGACTCATGCCAGGAAACACCCACGAGCCAAAGTACCCATAGAGCAAGAAGGCTAAGCCGCAGAAAAAAACAGAGTTCGACAAAAAATGCCCGAGGCTAGCGTGCACCAAAATAGATGTGAATGCGCGCCAATATTGATGCTTTTCAAACACAAGGCGCGGCGTCGCAACCACCCACTGAGACAATCCTAGCCAATCGTCCTGATAGATCAGGAAGAAAAGCATAAAAAGGGCCACGCTATAGAGCGCCGCCCAAATCGCGCCATCAAAAGGCCT
>CAZGCK010000195.1:0-2238 GCA_964524175.1 uncultured Bacteriovoracaceae bacterium
TGACTCACTGCGTGAATATATTCTCATAGTCTCGATTCCTCAGTAGGGAGCAAAGAGGTGCAAACCTCTCAGCCTCTCCACTGAAACTGTAGAACGTATGCGGAGACCGGAACGTGAATACTCAGATTCTTAACAAACAGGCTTTCGTTTGCGTGCTCGCTGTCGCAGCGCTCTCCGTTTTGGCGGTGGGCTGCGGTAAGGGCCAAGAAGAAGAACACACCCCTGTGGTGGACGTTGGACCTTTTGCTTCATACGTAACCAGCTTTGAACAAGATGCAGCAGCCCACGGTGCTTCCGTCAAAATCACGGACCTCAAGATGCAGTTTGGCAAGGTCGACATTGATGGCGAAACCGGAGGCCGCGGTGTTTGCGAAGTCGCAACCAATATGACCCCTGTGATCACCATCGACCAAACCGCCTGGGAAAGCTCAGACGAAGACGAGCGCCAAGAACTCATCTACCACGAGCTTGGACACTGTGTCCTGAACAAGACCCACGAAGAAGGCACCAACTCAATTGGCATCCCAGCAAGCATCATGAACCCCTACAAAATCGACGGTTCAATCTACGCACAATATCGGAGCTTCTACCTCAGCAAGCTGTTCAAATAAGATCGAAGAATAAAAAGTAAAAACTGAGAAACCACAACTCATCGTCGCCGCTCAGCTAAAACGGACCGTTGCTGCTCAATTAAAATGAACCACGGGTCTCAGCTAAGGATCTACTCAGCTACCGCTGCTCCTTCAGCGCGCGGATCTGGTACTCCCCAAACACGGCCATTTGGAAATCGCTCCAAAGCGTGAACTTTGCCTATGATCCAGCTGTCCTTAAACGCATAGTCCATACCGATCAGCCGATCGCGTGTTTCAGCGTGCAGCCCAAATCGCTCGAGCCTCAACTCCATGGGGCGCCACTGGGTGTGAATCCTCGGAGCAGCCACCGCATCGGGCAGACTCATGCCAAACCGGTAACGATTGAGAATTGTCTGGTAGACCGAAGTCGTGATCGTAGGCCCACCCGCTGCACCCACCACGAGCCTCGCGTTGCCCTGACCATCACGAACGACCGTCGGAGACATCGAACTCAGAGGACGCTTGCCCGGACCCACCGCATTGGCCTCGGCACCCACCAATCCAAAGAGATTGGGCACACCCGGCTGAACACTGAAGTCATCCATCTCGTTGTTCATCACAATACCAGTACCGGGAGGGACAAAGCCCGAGCCAAAATTCTCATTCACCGTTGTTGTGATCGCCACCGCATTGCCTTCACGATCTATGACGGAGAAGTGAGTCGTGTTCATGCCCTCATGGGGCGCCAAGAGGATATTTTTACCCTTAGGATAAATCACTCCCGCCTCAATCCGATAATTGGCGCGTTTGGGATCAAACGTTTTCCATCGAGCGTCCATGTAAGCTGGAAGAAGGAGCACATCCAAAGGAACATGCACCTGATCAGGGTCCCCAAAGTGCTTGGCGCGATCCGAGAATGCGAGAGTCATCCCATGCGCAATCGCATGCACGGACTTCGCTGAGCCAAAACCCTCCGCAAATTCACTCTGCGCATTCGCTCGCTCCGCAAATCCAAGCATCTGCAGCATCACTGCGCCACCTGACGATGGAGGCCCCATCGAGACGACTTCCATCCCGCGAAACTGGCCTACCACGGGATTGCGCCACTTGGGCTGATAGGCCTTGAGATCCGCTTCGGTCATGATCCCGCCAGCGGCCTTAAGTCCCTCTGCTATTTTTTTTGCGACCCAACCTTCGTAGAATCCGGCGGGGCCCTTCCGACCTATCTCCTCCAGCACACGGGCGAGATCCGGCTGCTTGATCAAAGTCCCCACCGGGCAAGGCGCTAGCTTTTGAGCGCCCGTGCTGGTGCACCCAAAAATCCTTTTAGCTTCGGGATTCATCGCATCCCATCGATCAAACGCGACAGCTTCAGTGTGACCAGAAAACAAGTAACCTTGACGAGCCAGTTCGATCGGGCGCTTAAGCAACGCCTTCAACGGCATCGCGCCAAATTTGGCATGCGCAGTTAGCAAGCCCGCCGGCACGCCAGGCACTCCAGAAGCGAGCGCACCATCTTGTGAAAGATCAGTCCGTGGCTTGCCGTCGCGCAAGTACATATCCCGGGTCGCAGCGGCAGGGGCCTGCTCACGGTAGTCCAGCGAAATGCACGGCACTTTTTTGCCATCCAGCGGCTTGGGGCAATACACCATGAAGCCGCCACCGC
>CAZGCK010000195.1:2248-3182 GCA_964524175.1 uncultured Bacteriovoracaceae bacterium
GGGCCGAGTCACCGCCATCGCAAGCCCGGTAGCGACCGCCGCATCAACCGCGTTGCCGCCCTTTCGCAAAACTTCGGCTCCCCACTCGGCCGCAATGCGATCATCGGCGACCACCATACCGCGTGTGCCAATGAGGGGTCTCGCCCGCCCGTCCATCTCGGAAGCGACATCTCCGGTCCACGCAGCGCTAGGGTCCGCAGCGTTGACCGCCGCAGGCGCCTCAACTGCGCCGGTCGCTAGATTTCGAGAAGCGCACCCACTCAACTGCAGAGCTGACCCCAACACAAGAAATGCGAGAATCGCCTTCATCTTAGAAACTCATCTCTGGCACATCGCCCAAAACTATCAACTTCGCAGCCGTTGCCTTGACGATCTCATCTACACTCACGCCCGGCGCACGCTCGCGCAAACTAAGCCCCTCAGGAGTCACATCGATCACCGCTAACTCGGAGACGATCTTTTTTACCACTCCCACTCCCGTTAGGGGCAACGAGCACTTAGGCAGTACCTTGCTCTGACCGTCTTTCGAAACGTGTTGCATCGCCACGATCACATTGCGGGCGCCAGCAACCAGATCCATCGCGCCTCCCATGCCCTTGACGACTTTGCCAGGGATCATCCAATTGGCGATGCTGCCACTTTCGTCGACCTCCATCGCGCCTAATACTGTCAGATCCACGTGGCCACCACGGATCATCGCAAAAGAGTCCGCACTCGAGAAAAAAGCCGAACCCGGCTGTGTAGTCACCGTCTCTTTGCCCGCGTTGATCAAATCCGGGTCAACCTCAGACTCTGTCGGGTAAGGTCCGATGCCTAGCAACCCATTCTCGCTTTGAAGCACAACCGAAATTCCTGCAGGAATATAGTTCGCCACCAAAGTAGGGATGCCAATACCAAGATTCACGTAATAGCCATCCTTGAGCTCTCGGGCGAT
>CAZGCK010000196.1:0-3133 GCA_964524175.1 uncultured Bacteriovoracaceae bacterium
AGACCCCGTCGCCGTGGGGCGCGCGTTGCAAGAGGAGCTCAACCGCAGAGAGGGCTCCACGCAGAGGCGCGAGGAAACGAGGGAGGAAGTCGAGCTTGAACTCTATTACAGAATGAAATTTGCCGAGATACCTCCGGGTACTTTCTCAGCCAACTTTGAGAACAATCCATACTTAATTGAACTTCCGCAACGCTTTTGGATGATGCGCGTACCCGTGAGTCTGTGGCAACTTGGAGAAGTTTTGCCCGCACTAAAATCTGATGACCAAGACTCAAATTCATTTACTGTGAGTCTCTCTTGGCTTGAAGCTCAGGCATTTGTAGACGAGCTCAATCAATGGGCGAGGACAAATGATCCACGTCTGCGGAGAGTTGTATCAGGTCATCAGCCTACTTGGAGATACTCGCTGCCAGACGCATTTGAGTGGATGTATGTGGCCTCCAATCTCGCGGCGAACTCGAGCGGCGTAGAAGCCTGGCGACAAGGATCTCAAGTGAAAGAACTCACGTTAGGCGGATTCACGTCCATGGGTCAGGCGGCCCGCCACTATAGAAGTGTCACTGATTCAGTCACTCGGCAGATCGCCGAGCTCGATCCCATGGTGATCGGTGGAAACGAATTTATCAACTTAGGTGGAGTAATCCAAACGTGGCTGCACCCCAATCCCTTCGGAACCCTTAGCCTGCCAGCTGAGACCGAGGCACCAAGATCAAGATTACTGCTCCGGGTCCAGGCTCCCGGAGTCATCTCCAAGGAACTAAGATGGTTTATGCGAGAAATACTGAACGACAATTTTTACGATTCTTCATTGCCAGTTTCGGATATCAAAACGATCAGCTCAAAAGATGCACCCATACTAAAAGTCAAACAAGTAAGCAAAAACTCTGACCGCGCTACCTCGGGCATCCGCCTGATCGCCTTCGAGGCCGATGCCGAAACCGACACCCGCCTGGATCCCTTCACTCCCGTTGACGAAGCAGCGACAATCGCTCGACTGGGCGCTGCCTATCTCGCCTTTCATATTCAGAGTACTGCTGAGACAATCTACGCTTTATCTTCTTACGCAGGTCACCGGACAAACACGTACAAAGTTGTATACGCCGCCTTGAAAGACTGGAAACAGGGACGGCGAAATCGAGAATTCGATAAAACAATGGCTTTCCAAGGTGAACTGATGCAGATCCTTCAACACCCGGCCCTCGACCTGCGGCGCTTCGCGCTCGAAGTCGAAGCCCAACTCAAAGCGAGAGGAGTGACTCCATGAGCCTCTCCTTCCTCCTTTGCATCTCCGCATTCTCTTTCGCTCCGCTAGCCTACGCTTCAGATTGCGGACAATCCCTGGACGGTGCTCCGCAAGATCTAGAGTCCGAGATCAGCCCAGACGACCGGGCAGTCCGTTGGCTCAAGGATTTGCTCGGAGCAGAGATCAAGTGGCCAACCCAAGACGCGCATGCTGCTGTCACTCGACTGCTTGCCGGTAGTCGCGAAAGCCCAGTCTCTGAGGGTGCCGTCAATGGCAACGCGGATCTTCAAGTTCACCGAGAGAAACTTGCAGAGCTCATGCAGGAAGTTTCAGACTCCGTCGCCGTGGGACGTGCGTTGCAAGAGGAGCTCGATCGAAGAGAGGGCACCGCGCAGAGACGTGGCGAAACGAGGGAGGACGTGGAGCTTGAACTCTATGTAAGAATGAACTTTGGCGAGATCCTCCCAGGTACTTTTTCAGCTAGACTTCACAACATTTCTTACTTAATTAAATTTCCACGTCGCTTTTGGATGGCGCTCACTCCCACGACCTGGTGGCAGCTAGGAGAGGTCTTACCTCGACTGCGACGTCATGATCGAACCGCAAACTCACCCGCGGGGGATCTGACTTATGATGAAGCTCAGGAGTTTGTGGACGAGCTCAATCGATGGGCGAGAACAAATGACCCCCGCCTGCGGAGAGTCGTACCCGATCATCAGCCGACATGGAGATATTCGCTGCCGGACGCCTGGGAGTGGATATATGTGGCCTCCCATCTCGCGGCGAACTCGAGCGGGGTAGAAGCTTGGCAACAAGACTCTCGATTGAACGAACTGACGCTGGGCGGATTCAAATCTATGACTCAGGCAACCCGCTTTTTTAGAGATGGCGGTGATTCCCTCAATTGGGAGGTTGGTGAACTCGATCCGATGATGATCCTCGGAAGCAAGTTCCACGACTTAGGCGGAAACTTCCATACTTGGTTGCGTCTCAATCTTTGGGCGCCCATTGATCTAGATTCCCTCCCAAAGAGGGCAGCACCCAAGAAGCGACTTACCATTCAAACGCCTGGGAATATCCCCAAGGAGCTCAACTGGTTCATTGAAAAGGTACTGAAACAACCGCCTCAATCTAAAGGAACATCCTCGCAAGTCTGGAGAATCGACTCATGGGGCGCCCCCCATTTAAGTTTCCATAACGTAGACTCAACACGCAAATATCCCGCTCGGGGCATTCGATTGATCGCCTTCGAGGCTGATTCCGAAACCGATGCCCGACTAGACTCAACTACTCCCATCGACGAAGCGGCAACAATCGCTCGACTGGGTGCTGATTTTCTCACTCATCGCATTCTAGACTCCGCTAAGAGCACCAACGCAAGAGCTAGTTCTAGATTAAATCACCGGACACACATGCTCCTAATCGCGAACGCCGCCCTAAAGGACTGGAAACAAGGACAGCGCAATTCAGAGCTTGAGAAAGCGTTTCAATCCGACAACGAACTGATGAAGGTCCTTCAACACCCTGCCCTTGATCTGCCGCGCTTAGCTCTCGAGCTCGAAGTACAACTCGAAGGGAGAGATTTGACTCCATGAACCTCTCCCTACTCCTTTGCCTCTCCGCATTCTGTTTCGCTCCGCTAGCCTACGCCACAGATTGCGGGCAATCCCTGGACGGTGCTCCGCAAGACCTAGAGTCCGAGATTAGCCCCGACGACCGTGCAGTCCGTTGGCTCAAGGATTTGCTCGGTTCAGAGCTCAAGTGGCCCGCCCAAGACGCGCATGCTGCTGTCACTCGACTGCTTGCCGGTAGTCGCGAAAACCCAGTCTCTGAGGGTGCCGTAAGTAACAACCCAGATCTTTACGTTCACCGACTGGGACTTGCAGAGCT
>CAZGCK010000197.1:0-3128 GCA_964524175.1 uncultured Bacteriovoracaceae bacterium
GTTGAATGGGTTAGAAGCTCCTCTTGGGAAGGGCGTCAGCTCAAAAACCAAAAGAATGCCACTCACTGCGTACTGGTCGATGAGATGGGGTTCTTGTCAGAGTTATACTCGGGTGTGGATTGGGCCTATGTAGGTGGGGGATTTGGCGAAGGTGTTCACAGTACGATCGAGCCTGCGATTCATGCGATTCCTATTTCTTGCGGACCCAATGGCGCCGAGAAGTTTGCAGAAATAGAGGAGTTGACTCTTTCTGGTCAGCTGCAAATTATCGAAGATGCCGAAGGTCTTGATCACTGGCTCGATACACCGCCAAATGCAGAGCAGCGCGAGAGTTGGAAGAGGCAGATTGCCGAAAAAATGGGAGCTTCGCGTCGAGTGCTTGAGGTCCTGAAAGAAGCGGTGGATGCAGGTCTTCAAGAACCTTGATCGACGTGCTAGTCTATTTGTACCTGGGGGCAGATGCAAATGACCGATAAGAGTGGAGTTCCGGAAGTTAAGCTAAGATTGCGCATGAGCTCTCACGACGCTCACTATGCGGGCAACTTGGTGGACGGTGCGAGAATGTTAGGGCTGTTTGGCGATGTGGCCACAGAGCTTTTGATTCGGCTCGATGGAGATGAGGGCTTGTTTCGGGCCTATGAAAACGTAGAGTTTCTTGCCCCTGTTTATGCCGGTGACTACATCGAAGCAGTGGGTCGCATCACTCATATTGGAAAAACATCGCGGCAAATGGAATTTGAGGCTCGAAAAGTGATTCAGCCTCTGGCTGTTTCTGCCGGAGGACTTGCGGTGAGTTCAGCAGAGGTCCTATCAGAGCCTATCGTCGTTTGTAGAGCTAGAGGAACTTGCGTAACACCCGCTTCATTGCAGCGGAAACGCTGAGCTTGGAGCATCACCGATGAGCCAGAAAGATCGGTATGACTGGGTTGTGCTGGGTGATCATCCAGGTGCACTTCTGAGTGCTGGATTGGCGGCTCGGCTGGGTTTGTCCGTTTTGGTTCTTCCGTTGTTTTCTTCGTCGACGCTTCACGCTACTTCAGATGGCACGATCCTAGATCCCGAAAGTCAGTACCTGCTGGGACTAGGTCGTGAAACCCGATTCAGTGGCTTGCTCTCTGAGTGTTTAAGCCGGCTCGGAATATTGCCTGCCGAGGCTGAGCATATTGATATGAGACAGCCTCTGCCTCAGGTTTTGACGCCTGCATCTCGAATAGCCTTTGATGGCGATTTTCGAGTTTTAGAGCGTGAGTTGGCACGAGAATGGGGCCCTGAGTTGGCGGCGCATTCGGGGTGGGGGCAGTCGCTTGCACATGCTCAACCTGAGTTGCTCTCGTATTGGCTTCAACTTCCAGAACGATTGACTTTGCTACCTGGAAAAAGCCGGATTTCTCATGCTTCACCTACGAATGTGAGAGCGCTGCGAAGGAGGGTGAGCACCGTCGCGAGGTCAGGTGCGTCCGGTGATTTAGCGGGGCTTTGGTGGGAAACTCGCAAGAAGGCGTCTTTTCTAGGTTGTCGGCTTGAGACTCGGGGCGGACCTAAAGCAGAGGACGTCGTTAGCAGTTTAGGAGGGCTTTGGTACGGGATTACTTCTAACATCTCCTCTGATCCAGTGATGTTTGATTTGCTTCACCTCATGGCGGTGGCCAGAACGGGTGCATCCTACAAGGGAGGGATGAGCGCTTATCGAGAGTTTTTGCTCAGACTCGCCAAGCGTCTTGGAGCGGATGTTCCAGCAAAAGAGCGTTGCCAGAAGATTTTTGTAGAGCGGGGTCGACTCACGGGGGTTCAGGTGGGGCCTTCTCGAGGCAAGGTTCTAGCCAGCGCAGCCATCATTGGCTGTGCGTTGGATAAGCTTTCTGACGTGATCGTATCAGAAGGCAGGTCAAGTTGGCGCAATCGATTGAAGCGCTCTCCAGTTCCTACTCACTGGCGGTTCACGCTCTCTTTTACAGTAAAAAAGGAAGCGATTCCTCCAGGTGCAACGGATCGGATGGTTTGGAGTGAGGCGGGGGCTAGAGAACTTGAGATCGAAATCTTGGAACCGGCTGACTATGGGTTGCGTCAAAGTGAGCTTCGTATCGTACAGGGCCGGGCTTTGCTCCCATTTCACCCAGATACTCTTGCCTCAGCCTATCAAAAGAAAGTTTCGGCTCTCATTCTCAGGCAGCTCTCTGACATTTTTCCTTTCTTTGAAGATCACCTGGTTTCTATTTTTCCCGACTTTAGAAGTCTTAAGGCGGAAAGTTTTTTTGCGTTTAAGTCTTTGGCAGACATTCCAGAAAATCTTAGGTGTGTGTCCCCTGAGGATAGCCGCGGGGTGGGCTTTAGGTCTGGGATTGATGGCCTTTTTGTCTCGAACGGAGAGTCGTTTCCACGCTTAGGCACATTGGGCCCCACTGTGGCTGCGGTTGAGGCGGTTTCTTGGTTGGCTCATCGCTCTGGTTTGGCTGGACCTTTCGCGTGATCGAGAATCAAAAATGAAGATCTGCCTTTTTCACCCTCGTTTTCTTCCTCCAAAAGATTATGGCGGTGTGGAGAGAGTTGTCCTCTGGCTCGCACAAGGATTGATCGAAAGGGGGCATGAGGTTTGGGTGGGAGCACTGAGAGGTAGTCGCGTTCCTCGAGGGGCTCATCTCCTTGAATTCGATGAATCAGCTTGCTCTGCGTGGGAAATGATCCAAGCTCTGCCTCGAGGCATGGAGATCGTTCATTTTATGGCCCCGCCTGAAAGTGGCTCTCTAGAAAGGCTTCCTTGCCCCGCCATCCTTACGGTTCATGGCAATGGAAAGCTTGGAGAGCAATTCCCCAGAAATACAGTTTTCTTAAGCCAAGATCATGCAGCTAGACATGGTGCTCGGGAGTTTGTGTACAATGGCCTCGATCCGGATGAATATCAGTTTGTCTCATCGGAGAAAAAGTCCAGTCGCTTACTTTTTCTTTCGAAGACGAGTTGGAGTGTAAAGAATGTGAAGGGCGCCGCTCGAATTTGTAAGAGGGCTGGCGTTGATCTGGATATTGCTGGCGGTAATCGGCCACTGGGCCTGCGCTTCATGTCTACTTTTCGTGCGGATTTGCGATGGCAGGGGGCTGTCGCCGGCGTCAAAAAAGCTCAGCTTCTTGCTGAG
>CAZGCK010000198.1:0-3049 GCA_964524175.1 uncultured Bacteriovoracaceae bacterium
CCGCAATCTGATGCGTAGGCCAGCGGAGCGAAGCAGAATGCGGAGAGGCAAAGGAGGAGGGAGAGGTTCATGGCATCACTTCTCTCGCTTTGATTTGCGCTTCGAGTTCGTGCGCGAGGCGCCGCAGGTCGAGGGCAGGGTGTTGAAAGATCTCCATCAGACCGAACTTGCGCAGGAACTCATTTTCAAATTTTAGATTGCGGCGTCCTTCTTTCCAGTCTTTTAAAGCGGTGTACATGACTTGGAGTGTTTCGTTTAGACTTTTCTTGGAAATGACTGCAGAGGCTGCAGAGTATTCCCCATGAACAACATTCTGAATGCGATTAGCGAGATAAGCAGCGCCCAGTCGAGCGATTGTCGCTGCTTCGTCAACGGGAATATTTGGATTCAAACGGGCGTCGGTTTCGGCATCGACTTCGAAGGCGATCAGGCGGACGCCCAGAGTGGTGCGTTTGGTTGTTTTCGTTAAGTAATAGAAACTTATAGGGGGTGCATTTTTTGAGTTGAGCGACACGATTTCTGAAGTCGGCACTGTATCGTGGCGTAGGCCCCGCACATCTTTATCGAACCATTTTAGCTCCTTGAGAAAGATTCCAGGAGCTTGAATATGATTCAGTGTTTTACCTTTTTCCCAAGTCCAATCAAATGGTCTAATGGCGCTCCAGGGATTGGGTCGCAGCCAAGTTTGGACTTTTCCGCCTAAGTCATGGAACTTGCTTCCGAGGATGATGATCGGATCGAGTTCGTCGACGGCCCGATAGACTGAATCATCCTTACCTCTGTAGTGGGGGGCCGCCTGATCCATGGACGTGAATCCGCCTAAGGTTAGCTCGCTCACACCAGAGTTTTGTCGCCAGGCTTCTATGCCGCTCGAGTTTGCAGCGAGATTGGAGGCCACATACATCCACTCCCAGGCGTCCGGCAGCGAATATCTCCAAGTGGGCTGATGATTGGGTACGACTCTGAGTAGTCGTGGATCATTCGTTCTCGCCCATTGATTGAGCTCGTCGACAAATTTCTGAGCTTCATCATAAGTAAGATCCCCGGCGGGTGAGTTCGCGGCTCGATCACTACGTCCAAGTCGAGGTAGAACCTGTCCAAGTTGCCATTGAGTCACAGGAGTGAGCGCCATCCAAAATCGGAGTGGAAGGTCAATCAAGTGGGAAGTGGTTCTCAATCTGGTTGAAAAACTACCTGGGGGTATCTCGCCAAAATTCATTCTTACGTAGAGTTCAAGCTCGACTTCCTCCTTTGTCTCGCGTCGGCTCTGCGCGGAACCCTCTCTTCGACCGATCTCCTCTTGCAACGCACGCCCCACGGCGACGGGGTCTGAAACCTCCCGCATGAGCTCTGCAAGTCCCAGTCGGTGAACGTAAAGATCCGCGTTGTTACTGACGGCACCCTCGGAGACTGGGCTTTCGCGACTGCCGGCAAGCAGTCGAGCGACAGCAGCATGCGCGTCTTGGGCTGGCCACTTGAGCTCTGATCCGAGCAAATCCTTGAGCCATCTAATTGCCCGATCGTCGGGGCTGATCTCGGACTCTAGGTCTTGCGGAGCACCGTCCAGGGATTGCCCGCAATCTGAAGCGTAGGCTAGCGGAACGAAGCAGAATGCGGAGAGGCAAAGGAGGAGAGAGAGGTTCATGGCATCACTTCTCTCGCTTTGAGTTGTGCTTCGACTTCGATCGCGAATCGCCGTAGGTCGAGGGCAGGGTGTTGAAAGATCTTCATCAGCGCGCGTTTGGATTCGAATGTTTTATCAAACTCTTGATTGCGCCTTCCCTGCTTCCAGTCTTTCAAGGCAGAGGTCAATAACTTGAATAGGTAGCCCCGGCGTTGCTGGAAATCATGGACCGGATCGTAAGGATCACCATCTGGATTGCACAGTTCCCCTATGCATACGCTCAGGGCGCTGCTTAGGAACTGTAAAAGGCCTGTCCGGCGATTCTGGTCATTCTTGTTTCGGTCAACAAGGGCTTGAAAGTTGGCAGTGCTTTCAGCAATTCTATCAATGTTAAATGCGAGAAAGGCAGCGCCCAGTCGAGCGATTGTCGCTGCTTCGTCAACGGGAGTAGAGGGGTCCAAGCGCGCGTCGGTTGCGGCATCTGCCTCGAAAGCGATCAAGCGAATACCCCAGGAGGGGTGTTTGAGCTTTGAGGTATGTGGGCTGAAACCTAAGAAGGGAGTCTGAGGGGGCCTATTTGATTCGTGTACCGAGATCACTGAGATCGGCATATCAGGATCAGGTAACTTACCTAGTACATCGTCATTGAACCACTTGAACTCCTTGGGGGTAATCCCTGGCGGTTGGACATGATGGATTTCTCTATTTCCTTCTACTGGATAAATAGGTCCCCAGGGATCGGGACGCAGCCAAGTTTGGATTCCGCTCAAGTCATGAAACGCGTTTTCATTGATGATCATCGGATCGAGTTTGCCGACTTCCCAATTGATTACTTCTGTTTCATCTCGATAGAAGCGGGCTGCTTGATCCACGGACTCGAGGCCGCCTAACGTCAGTCTTCTTATCGGATCGTTTTTTCTCCA
Organism: uncultured Bacteriovoracaceae bacterium; assembly: GCA_964524175.1. Classification (GTDB taxonomy): domain Bacteria; phylum Bdellovibrionota; class UBA1018; order UBA1018; family UBA1018; genus CAZGCK01. The sequence continues at coordinate 2,548 of CAZGCK010000198.1, forward strand.
GGCTTCTACGCCGCTCGAGTTTGTCGCAAGATTCGAGGCAACGTACATCCACTCCCAAGCGTGTGGGAGCGAGTATCTCCAGGAGGGTTGATGACCGGGTACGACTTTTAATAGGCGGGGGTCATTCGTTCTCGCCCATTGATTGAGCTCGTCCACAAATTCCTGAGCTTCATACCAAGAGAGATCCCCGGCGGGTGAGTTCGCGGCTCGATCATTACGTCCTAGTCTGGGTAGAACTGCTCCTAGCTGCCACAGAGTCACGGGGGTGAGCTGCATCCATAGGCGACGCTCAAGTAAAATTAAGCAAGGACGGTCCTCGTCGTAACCGTTGTTCTTAACATTGATCGAAAAAGTAGCTGGGGGGATCTCGCCAAAATGGATTCTAAAGTTCAGATCCTGCTCGACATTCTCCCTCGTTTCTTCGCGCCTCTGCGCGGTACCCTCTCTTCGATCGAGCTCCTCTTGTAGCGCAAGTCCCACGGCGACGGGGTCTGAGACCTCC
>CAZGCK010000199.1:0-3032 GCA_964524175.1 uncultured Bacteriovoracaceae bacterium
TCTGCGTCGTCGGCGACGAAGACCAGTCCATCTACAAGTGGCGTGGCGCGGACATCCGCAACATCCTCGATTTTGAGACCGACTATCCCGGCGCTCAGGTCGTCAAGCTCGAGCAGAATTATCGCTCAACCCAAACGATCATCAAGGCTGCGGGCCATGTCATCCGAAACAACACTTCTCGCAAGGACAAGACCCTTTGGACCGACAACGAAGTGGGTCTCCCGATCGTTCGCGCGCAGGTCGCCGACGAGCGGATGGAGGCCGAGTTCGTGGTCTCTGAGATCAAGCGCTTGGCGTCCAACGAAGAGCGCGCCTATGCAGATTTTTCGATTTTCTATCGCACGAATGCTCAAAGTCGTCAGTTCGAGGATGTACTTCGTAGGGAGAAGATCCCTTATCAGATCGTTGGTGGCCTCCGATTCTACGACCGCAAAGAAATCAAAGACATCTTGTCTTACCTCAAAGTCATTCTGAATCCTGCCGACTCTGTCAGCATCAAGCGCATTATCAATACCCCCGCCCGCGGAATCGGCAAGACCACGATTGATAAGGCCGACGAATATCACGCAAGGCTCGAAGGTCCCGGCGGAGGTGCCGATGGCGAACCTCGCAGCTACTGGGATGCGCTCCAGCACTTGGCTTCCGACTCCTCGCTCACGAGTCCTGCGACCGCCAAAAAAATCGGCCAGTTCGTCGTGCTCATTCAGCGCCTGATGCGTGAGCAGCCCAAGCTTTTGCTCTCCGAGCTTTATCACCTGATATTGGATGAAACCGGCTACGTTCGAGAGTTACGCAAAGAGAATACCGAAGAGTCGCTCGCGCGCGTCGAGAACTTAGAGGAGTTCGATACGCTGCTACTCGAGTTCGAAGAAGACTTCTTCGCTCAGCATGGCGGCCTCTCTGAAGAAGAGCGCAACGAGCGCAAAGTCGAGCTCTTGCCATTGTTCATCGAGCAATCTGCGCTCGCCTCTGATGCCGATCAGGCCATGGGGCAAGAAGCCGGGACCAACGCCACGCCGATCCGTCTCATGACGTTGCATTCCTCGAAGGGCCTCGAGTTTCCTGTCGTGTTCATGGTTGGAATGGAGGAAGGGCTCTTTCCCTCGATCAAACCGTGGGAAGAAACTCCCGACGAGGATGTCGAAGAAGAGCGGCGTCTCTGCTACGTGGGCATGACTCGTGCGCGTGAGAATCTTTTTATGCTCAACGCCGTTGTGCGTCGAATCTGGGGCAATATTGCATACAATGAGCCGTCCAGATTTTTTGACGAGATCCCAGCCGAGTTCCTCGACTTTAAGGATATGGGCCGCGGTGGGGGCCCCGTGCGCGCCAGCGCATATGGGCAATACGCCAGTGGACGCTCTAACGATCGCGATCTTTACGATGCAGGGACGCCAGCGTATCGGACGAGCTCCAATCGTAACGAGCTCATCGGTCAGAAGATCGATCATCCCGACTACGGTCCAGGCACCGTGTTGAACGCCGAGGGCGCCGGGGATGAGCAAAAAATAACGATCGAGTTCAAAGGTCGCGTGCAGCGCAAATTTCTCAGGCGTTACTTAGCGGCTTATCTTGAGGGATCGGACTAGTATCGCGGCCGCAAGATGCTTCCATTTTCAATGGCGCGGATGTCTTTGCCTCAAGTCCTTAGAAGCTGATGGTATATTGCAACGAGCTCTGCCAGCCGGTTCGCGTGCCTCCATCAGCGTGAGTCAGTGCTTCGTCGTGGTAGGTTCCTATCTGCAAAGCGATGGCGTGCTCTGAAGTGTTGGGTCTAACAGCTCGGGCGAGTAGTGCGCGAACAAAGGCAGTTGTGTTTGTCACCGGTTTTCCGGCATTGTCGCTTCCCATCACAAGCAATTCGGACCCCTCGAGGCGAGCGCCTACGGTAAACCGATCTCCAATCATCAGACTGGGCGAAAGATAAGCTCCTCGCGCGAGCGCCTGACTGTTTCCCTGTAAGGATTCCAGAACCATGGCGTACGCTCCCATCGCTAAAGTTGCTGAAACACGATTTGAGAAATGAGTGACGATCTGACTATCGATCGCAAACCGAACCGGCACCGCCTCAACAATTTTGTCCTTATTGTGAAATTTACGTCTGAAAAGCGCCGAAGTTGCGGCCGTTTCGGTCAATGTCCAACTCCAGCTGGAGGATTGGTGCAACGTTTGAGAAAGTGACAGTGCGATGTTTCCGATCTGAGTGTCAGTGGTCGCACGCGTGGGATCATTGTCGTAGGTTCCTCCAGCCACTTTGAGCTGCACCGATCGCATCCAATCTTTTCCAAACAGCTCCTGCAAATCTAATGTAAGCGATGGAAAGACAGCTGAGAACGAGGTTTTTAGCCCGTCTGTGTTGGCACCCATGAGTCCCATATTGATGCCTACGCCGTCCCAAATCACCTTGATCTGCCCCTGCTGGGAGATCCAGAGGGTGCCCATTAACGCCGATTCTGCTTGGGACCCATCCGTTGGAATGGTGCTGCGAGTTGATGTTCCCAATTGGATCTTAGGCAGCTCGTTTGCCATCGCCTGCTGAGATGCCGCCACTAAAAATGCAGGAATAATCGCCAGTTTCTTGAACATTTTCGAAGTCTCCATTGAAGCTCTATTAAGTTTCTTTTCCTGGCGACTAAATAACGCACTAAGTCATCTGTGATAATATGCAAAACTGGCAATAGATTGTTGCATGATTCACAATAATTTATTGGACCTACTCAGCCTGCGTTACTTCGTTCGCGTGATTGAAACGGCAAGTTTTTCGGCCTGTGCACGCGAGTTTGGCGTTGCTCCCTCTTCTGTAACGCGTGCCATCCAATCCTTGGAGCAATCGCTCGGAGTCCCTCTCCTGTATCGCACCACGCGTAGAGTCCTCCCTTCTGATGCAGGCCGAGCTTTTTATGTGCGAGCGAGACGTATCGCCTTAGAAATCGATGAAGCTTCACAAGAAGCAGCGGGCTTGGGTAATGAGGTAAGAGGGGTTCTTCGTATCAGCGCACCCGTCGGATTTGGGCAACTGAGATTGGGGTCTT
>CAZGCK010000200.1:0-2961 GCA_964524175.1 uncultured Bacteriovoracaceae bacterium
CTCGCGGACGCCCTTGCATAGAGAGACCACAACTTCACTGAGGCCCTCGCTACTTCCCAGCCGGAGCAGCCGCGGACTGGGCTCCGCCATTCAGAATCGCATCGATCGCAGCGCTATCCTGTGAAGTCGTAGGAGCGGGAGCCTCCGCAGGAGCCCGATCGGCCGGAGGTGGATCTCCAGACTGCGGCGAAGGCGCTGATGGATCAAAAGCTTGTGCCTCAGGAGGCGGCGCTGGAGTGAGAGCAGCGTCTTGAGCGGCCTGAGCGTTTGCAGGATCTGTCGCCTGGAATGTATCCGGGTTCTGCGGCGAAGGCTCGGCAGGTGAAGCAGGTACTGCCGCCTGGCTCTCCGGCGGTGGCGGCATAGGAGCCGTCAACGCTGCCGGGGGTTTAGGGTTTGGTTTTACGATGTTGTATTTCTCAAGCACTGGTCGCGGAGCTGCCGGCTCGCGCAGAAGCCCAAAAGGATTGGTCGCCTCGACCAACTCTGCGGTCATCTGGGGCGTCATCTCGACTTTGCGATAAAACACCCATTCGCTGAGCAAGCGATAGTGACGTACCGCCCATCGGAGATACCGCGAGTCGTGGTACTCCTGCATGAATGCGCGACCAATCGGCGTAAGAAACGCGTAGGCTTCGAGAACCTTCTTTTGCTTTTCATCAATAAAAGCATCTGTCTTAAGATCCGCTTCGAGCTCAAGCAACTTGCCATAATAGCACCAGTGATAGCGAACTGGGTCGGTCTTCACCAACTCTCGCATGCCAGCAGTCAGCTCGTCCGGGCTGTTTGTAAGGCTTTTTAGCTTCTTGAGATGATCATCGCAGCCCTTGAGATCTTCTAGCTTGGGAGCATTGTACTCAGTAAAAATAGCCCGCAAATCGCTCATATCAAAACCCGCAGGATGCGGAACCTGAACATAAGGCGGCGGCAAAGCGGTCGGAGCAGGATTAGGGTTGACCTCGGACGTGGAGCACCCTCCAACACCAAAAACCCAAGCCGCTAGAGTGGCGGTTATTAAGATAATATGGGCCAATTTTGCCTTCATTCCTCGTTCCCTGAGTGCCTATCGGCAAAAATGGCCTATTGGGTGAGTTTTTTTTCAACTCTGCACAGAAAGACCATCAAGTCGCGCAAGCGAATGCCGATCAGCTAGAGGAAGGGGTTTAGGCCCCTACACAAGGAAGCGTGTTGAAAACGAACGGATTCGCCAAACTCGCCGCCCTGGTTGTCTTTGCTATGTCCATGCTGGGTATAGCCATCGCACCTATGCGCGGCCTCGCTGCTGAACGTAACTTCTACGATGTCGTCGAAGACGTCGTGGGAGATTTTGAGTTTGACCTCAAGACTGGCAACGTCGCAGGTCTCAAAGACCTATCGATTCGCAACGTCGTGGTCAGCGAGAATGTCCCGCCTTCGTTTCGAGGGCACATCGAGTTCTTGATCACCGAGCGAATTCTAAAGACGACTAAGGCCAAGGTCGTGCAGTGCGCTCCGTGTCGCGGCCAAAAGACCACGCTCGAGGGCGATCAAGTCACCGTTTCTTCGCCACAAACCGATCCCGTAGAGCTTGCTCGCATCGCTAAGAAAGCTGGCATTGAGCACTTTCTTGATATCGCATTCTCTTACCAACCCAACGGCATTCTCATGTCGATGTACATCTCTGAGCCTGAAGGCGGATCCATCATCTGGTCTAAAAGCTACAATTCAGAAACCTCGCGCGCAGCCGCATTCAGGCGAGGCGTCGACTACTCTCAAGTCGACGACGTTCAAAAGACGACTGAATACACACCTACTATTCAATACCGCGGCACCGTCCTCTACGCATTTGAGCCCAACGTCTCGGGAACCACGGGGTGCATCGGCGTTGCGTTCAGAATGGTTGAGCGTTACGACAATCGAAAAAAAGAAGTGGGCTTCGAGCTTGACTACTTTAAGGACTCGACGACTTTGGGTGGGACCTCAACCACAAGCGCGGCGACAGCCAACCTCTATAGCGGCATCAACCTCACTATGCTCTTCGTCCACGCCTGGAACATGATTGGCGGGGAAGAGAACTTTAACAAAGTAAGAGGCAGCTTCAACCTCAGCATCGGGGGCACATACGCGTCCGGCTTCCTGGGGGGCATCTTGCGAGCTGGCTACGAGTGGCGCCTAGGCAAGCACTTTGCCGTATCCACTATGCTTGGGTATCGACCCAGCGCTACTGCGTTCATTGGAGCCACGGGCACCACTGTTTCGGGACCCGAGTTTGGTCTGGGAATTAGCTTGTTGTTTTGAAGGAGAACATTTTTGAAAACGGAATCGCATAAATCCAGAAAGAAGGGCAAAAGGCACGCAATTCGTGCTTGGATGCTTTGCCTTGTTTTCTGCAATGCAATTTCAGGCTGCGCATCGGTCAAGTCATTCTTTGTCATCGGTACAACCGATGATAACGCCGGCGCCCCAATCCGAGACCCTTTTGGAAACTACAAAGCAGCCCACAAAGGAGAGTCCGGCCAAAGCGTCATACTCAGAACCAAAAAAGGAGATCGGGCCGTCGAGGTCGAGCTCCCCAGGCAAAACGATGGCATGACCAACTTTGTGATTCCGGTAGCTCCTGCCTTCAAGGAGCCAGCTCTGCCTACTAGAGGACGATACCCGGCATCCTCCGCTTCACCCGGAGCTCGACTCGTTGTAGATGGCACAGACACCTCTGACATCCCAGTTGACTATCAAGGACATGCCCCTACACCGGTTGATCGCGAGATCACGCGCGGCTTTTCTCAGGGAAGCATCGGTGGCCCGGAATCCGAAGGGCGCCGGCGCGAAATTGAACAAGGGCTTGGCCTCACATCAGACGACGAACTGACCCCCGAGGATGAAGCAAGTTACTTAGGCGCTCTCGACCACGTAAAAACACTATATAAACGCGGACGATTCGAAGCCGCGCTCGTTGAGGTCGAGGCACTCATCCGCCGGTAC
>CAZGCK010000201.1:0-2939 GCA_964524175.1 uncultured Bacteriovoracaceae bacterium
CATGGGTCCAGGCTCTGTTCCGTCTTTTTGAGTCGTGCCTAGACTCTGGTAGAGGCTCTCTTCTGTTCCGTCGTAAGCTTTCCAATAAAAAAGAACCGAAAGAAGGGCTGCGGCACCACAGCTGTAGTCCGTGTTTTGGCGGACGAGCGGAACTTGAAGCGTGTCGGCAGGTAGAGTGACACCCGCAACAGTCATCGGGAAGTGGTGAGAGTTCTTGGTTGGGGAGCGGGTCACACCTGCAGCATGGGCCACGGTTATGTAAAGCATCAAAACCAATGCGAGGTTCAAGCGCATAAAGTGAAGGCTCCTTGCTCTGATGCTATCCGGGGTGGCTTCGGTTCTCGAGACAAATCTGAAGATACCTTGAGTCATGTTGCGAGGTGGCGTTGGCAACCCTGAATGTGGGTGATAGTTTATTGAACAAATCGAGGATCAACATGACCGTTCTTAAGAGAGTCTTAGTCACCGGAGCTGAGGGGATTTTGGGCGGAGCTGTGGCACGCAGATTTCGAGCGAGTGGTTGCGAGGTGATTGGCACCTGTTTTGGAGCGCCCCCTGCTGGAGATCATGCTTGGCAATGGTTGCGCCTTGATGCGGCAGATCCGCAAGCTGTTCAAAGCGTGTTGCCGCAGATCGCCTCGGTAGATGCATGGGTTCATTGCGCGGGAGGCTTTCGTTGGGCCAAGGCTGATGAGATTAGCGACGACGCAATTGAGTTTTTGCTCGGATCCAATCTTAAATCTGCGTTGTATCTTGCACGTGCGCTTTTGCCAGGAATGAAGAAGCGCGGCTTTGGGCGCATCGTTTTTGTCAGCTCGAAAGCGACGCTCCAAGGTGCTGGGGCGGGACTGGGCGCCTACGCTGCATCCAAGGCAGGGATCAATCAGATTGTGTCTGCGTTAGCGGACGAGACTCGGTCATACGATATCAACGTGAATGCGGTATTGCCATCCGTCATCGATACGCCAGCGAACCGCAAGGACATGGGGGATGCAGACGCGGCGAAATGGGTGAAGCCTGAAGCGCTTGCTGAGGTCATCTACTCACTCACTCAGCCTGCGATGCAGCCGGTGCATGGAGCGCTGATCCCGGTGGCTGGCCGAGTATGAAGACGAAAAAGACTGCCAAAAGTCTCGAATTGACGCTCGCCGAAATCCAGACCGCCAAGATGGAACTGGCCAAGTATCTTGAGCCGACTCCGCTTCTGCCTAATACCTGGCTCTCGGAGCTGCTGGGATGCGAGCTGTTTTTGAAATTGGAAAATATGCAGCCGATCGGCTCTTTTAAGATTCGTGGCGCAAGTTACAAGATCTCGCAACTTTCAGCCTCTGAGCGCAAACGCGGTGTGATCGCCGCGAGTGCTGGCAATCATGCGCAGGGTGTGGCTTGGGGATCGCGCAAGCATGGGACCAGTGCATTGATCGTGATGCCTAAGAACGCGCCGTTGATCAAGGTTCAGAACACTCGCACGCTGGGAGCTGAAGTCGTTCTCGAAGGCGATAGTCTCAAGGAAGCGTTTGTCGCAGCGACTCGCATCGCGCGAAAGTCGGGGCGAGTACTGGTCCATCCGTTTGAGGATCGCCATGTGATCGCTGGGCAGGGAACCGTGGGCCTTGAGATCCTAGAGCAGTTGCCTGATCCAGACTTTATCGTCGGATCGATCGGTGGCGGAGGCCTGATGTCTGGCATCGGGCTAACGGTGAAGGCGCTCAGACCGCAGACAAAGCTCTATGGTTGCCAGGCATCAGGTGCAGCTTCTATGGTGAGGTCCTTTGCCAAGGGCAAAGCAGTTGAGCTTGAGTCTGTAGATACCTTTGCGGACGGTATCGCAGTCGGACGCGCGAGCGAGCCGATGCGCAAAGTATTGGCGGCGCGGTTGGATGGAATTCTCGAAGCCGATGATGAAGCTATCGCTGCAGCCGTTCTCATGCTTCTAGAAAAGGCTAAGACCATCACAGAGGGGTCGGGAGCATTGCCGCTGGCAGTGCTCGAGAAGATGCGAAAACAGATCAATGGCAAAAAAGTCGTAATTATCGTGAGCGGAGGCAACATCGACGTTAATGTGCTCTCGCGAATTATCGACCGCGGCTTGATCCGCGCGGGTCGCAGGCTGCGAGTCAATGTTTTGATGTCAGATCGGCCCGGATCGCTCGCGCGACTGACTGCGCTGATCGCGCAAGAGGGCGCGAACATCATTCAGGCGATCCACGATCGCAGCGAGCCTTCGACGCAGATCGATCAGACTGAGGTGGCGCTCACCTTGGAGACTCGCGGGCCAGAGCATAGCGCGGCGGTCATCGCGGCGCTACAGGCTCACGTGGTTCGGCTTGAGCTGGCGCATTAACGTAAAACGATATTATTGGTAACTGTGGCGAGGATAGCACGCTTGTCGACGTTTTTTTCGAGATAGGGCTGAAGGGACTGCATCGCGGGAGATTGATCGATGGCTTGAATGACCGAAGCGCGAATGCGGTCGATCACGGGCTTCGCGACAAGGGCACTGCCGGGTTCTACTGTCTCGCTATATTTTTTAATTTGCAGAGTCAGACAAATGGCATTCTTTCCGCCCCATGCGATGGGAGATGAGAGTGCGGCTGCAAATAGAAGCGGTGCGCAGATTTTTTTCATGAAACTTCGGTTTACTTGTCGGTGACTCAGTATGGAAGAGTGAGAAATTGCGCGGCGTCAATGTCGTGGCGCTTAATCTCTTTCACCAAATACTGGTTCGCAGCTTTCTCTGTGCTAGCATGGTGAAAGCATGAGGAATGGACTTCTTGTCGCTGGTGTTGCGCTACTCGGACTAGGATTGGTCGATTGCGCGAAGGATGAAGTAGTAACGAGCGAGTGCGCGCCCGATCAGTTGGATCGGATCGCGTCCGCTGAGGGAGTGGGGCGCGCGTTCAGCCCTGATCCAGCGGTCCGTTCGGGGCGAACGGATC
>CAZGCK010000202.1:0-2862 GCA_964524175.1 uncultured Bacteriovoracaceae bacterium
GTACCACGGCGTAACCGTTAGCAGCACTCAAACGACCAGCGCTTGCAGTGCGAGTGTACTTAAATTCATACCGATCATCGGCCGTGACACCGGTGCACGGCGCCGCCGGTGCAAGTAGAGCTTCGATATCGGGCCCATGGCAACCATGGTGAGCTCACGGGGAGTATGCTCAGGCGAGGGCTTTTGCTCTCGTTTTGGACGTGCGGCTGAGAGTCCAGACGGATTTGCTGAATGACAGTAAAATTTCCGAGGCTCACCTTTAGATTGACAGATAGTGAAACTCAATTACCTTCTTCCCCAAACACAGGAGAGTTCAATGAAAATCTTGATACCGGTTCTGTTTCTGCTTTGCGGCTCAGTCGCGCAAGCTATCGACTTTCAACCCATGACTGTGGAGTTTGATGATGTCGCAGTGGGAAATCAAGAAGGGATGTATCAAGTTCGGGCCTATTCTCATAAGAACCCCAGACCTTTTTACGGTTTTACCGTCGTGCCGGGTTCAGAGAGAGTCTCAGAACAGTTTGATCAGATGGATAGGAGTAAAAACTACATCTGCCTAATTAAGGCTTCCAATATTTCGGCGCCGGATAGGCCGCTGATCATTTACAAACTCAAGAACTGTGTAGAAGCCCCTCAATAATCCGGCTTTGTACCTCAGTCAGATCAAACTCGCAGTTGAGTGGCTTGCGTTTCATCACGCAGCTTGAGTGTCAGTGTTAACGACTTTCTTATTGAGAACAAAGCTACATCTATAAAAACAATGCTACTCAAACGCAAAAACCCTGATGTAGAACGATTGCATGGCCACGCTTAAAGTCTTTGAATATGAAAAGTGCAGCACCTGCAAAAAGGCGCTAAAATTTCTCAACTCTAAAAAAGTTGCGTTCGAGCGCATCCCAATCGTCGAGCGCCCTCCGACTCAAGCTGAGCTCAAACAGATGCTGGCACATCTCGGTGGTGACCTACGCCGCCTGTTCAACACCTCAGGACAAGTTTATCGCGAGCTGGGACTTGGCAGAAAACTCGCCTCAATGAGCCAGTCAGAAGCGATCCATCTTCTTGCGACAAACGGAAAGCTCGTCAAGCGCCCCTTTGTATTGGGTTCGAGCTTTGGAACGGTAGGATTCAATGAATCCGAATGGAAGAAGCTCATTTTGCTGAAGGAGCTTCGAGCATAAATCTGACTGCCGCTCCACAGAAGGCGAGTTGAGTTTTCTAGGCCTCATTTATCGAATAGAGAGAGGCCTTCCGTGGCCAGCTGCGTGTGGCTTCATGCCCAAGAGCTTAGAGAATCGTCCAAGTTAAGAACATCCCAACCGATGTCGAAGCCAAGGTGATTTTTCCCCCAGTGTTGATCACCAAATACGGATTGATCGTCACATTAGGCGTAGGATCCCACGAAATGCCGGGCTCTAGAGCCGTACCGTCGTTTGTGTAGAAAGTGGATCGATCGCCAAACTGGTGGCTCGCCCCCATCTCGTAAAGCAGCGTAGCAGCGAGCGTGGGGGCCAATTGGTAGGCCGCCTCAGGTGCGAACCAAAGTTCGACGTCGGTTCCTGACCCACGAGGGCCATACAGATTGCCGCGCACAGAAAACCTGAGCCCTACCATGGCTCGACTTTGAGCAATCTGCCAGCTCAGCAAGCTAAAGCCTTGCGCCCCCGTGAGGAGATCTGCATTCCTTGAATCATTGCTCACACCAAAGTGGACACGCGCATCACTATAAAGATTGAGCCCCCAATCGGTATGAATCAAATGAGCGTGAGAGAGCCGTATAAACGGGTCCTGCATGATCAGTTCCTGCCCAAGCACGGGCCTATAGAGCCAGTACCCAGTCCCAGTGATCGCCCAGGACTCGTTAAATGAATAGGCAACACTCAGGAAATTTTTCATAAAAACGGGTCGATTGATGTCGGGCTGTCCATACGCATTGGGCTGAAAACTCGAGGGCCCATCGAGTGATGGGCCAAAAAGTATATTGGTGTAGTTGAGAGAGATAGGAAATCCCGAGCCCTCATCAGACCCCTCATCAAACGTCGTTGAAGTCTCAACAAAGCCACCTGGGCCCGCGCCCACGACCCTACCAGCGCTCGCGACTTTCTCTCCAGAGCCAAGCTCCTCCTCAATTTCCAGCTGAGAAGGATCTGTCGATTCGGTGACCGCCTGCTCCTGAAGATCAGAGCTATCCACGTCCGAGAGAACAGGTGGACTTGTTAGCAAAAACATAAACCCCACTAACCAGGGCAGAAGCCTGAACTCAACTTTGGGCATCACTCACCTCCTTCCGGCAGGTGAGATAAAGCAAGCGCCTTGCCATGCAACAGAGCGGCGCTCAGTCCAATTGAGCATATGCAGCTCGTCGTGATAGAGAAGCTTATGACCTTACTCACGACTTGGATCGTATTCTTTATTCTTTTCACCACCGTCCTAGATCTAGTGGCGGACTATCTAAGTTATCGAAGCGCCCATACTGAGCTTCCTGCGGAGTTTAGAGAGATCTACGATTCGCAGAAATACCGTGAGTCTTTGCAATATCAAAAGGACCGCTTACGTGCGGAAGGCCTGCGACGCACGATCTTGACGCCAATCATCCTCACTTTCTTGCTAGCTGGAGGCTTTAACGCCGTGGACGGCGTCGCTCGTAGTCTAGCTGCAAACATAGGTTATGCTCCGTCCGGAGTCGGTCAGAATGAGGTATTAGCGGGCTTACTTTTCGTAGGTCTTCTCACGACTCTACGCGCTGTCATTCAAATCCCCTTCTCGATTTACGACACATTTGTGATTGAAGAACGCTACGGCTTCAATCGCACGACGCCTGCTACCTACCTATCGGATCTGGTCAAGAGCGTCATCATGGGCATC
>CAZGCK010000203.1:0-2860 GCA_964524175.1 uncultured Bacteriovoracaceae bacterium
CACGCGCGAGGCTCTCTCTCATACCCAGATCTATCTTGGCGCAGGATCAACCTACTCCTGGCGATTTGGCCTGAGTCAAGCAGTCACCATTTCGGATTCTCCCGTCAAAAGCGCACAGGATTCGGATACTGAGTGGTTTAAAAAAGCGCTTCGCTTCGCGGTTGTAGGCCTAGGAGCATTTGCCGTCATGAGCTGGTTATGGCCAAAGCCAAAGATGGAGAAAGAACTCATCCCCGCGCAGTTCACTAAGATCGTCATGAGCCAACCTGCGAAATCCGAAAAGAAGGCCGCCCAAGCATCTCAGACTGAAGCGGCGTCGAGCGGTTCAGCAGCTCCTGTTCCAGAAAAAGTTCAGAAAGCTGCGGTCGTTCAAGCTTTCCGAGCAAAAGCGTTGAGCCACGCCGTAAGCGGACTCCTCAAAGGCGGCATGACGAGCCTACTTGCTCAATCCGACTTTGTCTCTGGCAACAAAGCCAGCGCAGATGCCCGCAACTCACTCAACCAGCGCTCGAGCGCCCTCGGTGCCAATGTACCTACGAGTGGAGCGGCTTCCGACACAAACGTCAAGATCGCAGCCGTCGGCGGAAACGGCAAAGGTGTTGGTTACGGCAAAGGAGATAAAGCTGGAGTCAAAGGACAGGGTCAGGCTTTTGTATCGATGGACATCGCAGGAGCGAGCGTCGAAGAAGGCCTAACCAAAGATGAGGTCGGCGAGATCATTCATCGCCACCTAAGCGAAGTACGCTACTGTTACGAGTCCGCCATGATCCGCACTCCGGATATCGAAGGCAAACTCATGGTGAACTTCAGCATCGGCCCCAATGGCATGGTGAGCTCGACCGAAATCAAGAGTTCCACTCTGCCCGACCCACGCCTAGATGACTGCATCCTGCGCCGGCTCGTCACCTGGAAGTTTCCTAATCCTCGCGGCGGCATCACTGTAGCCGTAACCTATCCGTTTATCTTCAAGACACTAGGCCGCTAATCGACTCGACGGACCTAAGCCCCTTGGAAATTAATTGAAGACAGGCCCTACTCGCCCAAGTACGATGTCGACGTGCACCCGAGACGCTCGACGCTCATTTACATCGCTTTTCTACTCGTGCTCGTCACACTGCTTCAGACAGCTCTTGCGTCCGGGTATAGTCTTTGGGGTGACGAGCTCGATAACATTGCGCCTGCGCTGAGACCCTGGACGGGAGAGAAAAGCTTTTGGTGGCAAATCCGACAGTACAATGCCAATCCCCCCGGCGATCCGTGGGTACTGAGAGGATTGCTTCAAGTGGGCGGGTTCGATTGGCTCAAGAAGTTTCATGAAGAAATCTTCTGGCGCGCCCCCTATATACTCGTCTACTCGCTGACTGGATTCTTTACCTACTTGATGAGCTTGCGCTGGAGCAAATCGGATGCTTTCGCGTTTCTCCTGTTTTGCGCCTTTCTGCTAACGCCCGGCACATTCACTTACGCCACAGAGAATCGATTCTACATCTGGGGCCTGATGTTCATGACTCTCTCCACCTGGGAGGTGATGATCGCGGCCCAAACCGGGTTTGCCCTCGTGAACTTAGTCGCGATCTCGATCTTTACCGCCGCAGGGGTTTGCTTTCACATCGCGTTGGCGCTGAACTGCTATCTGTTTTTTTGGTTCGGGTTGTTTTTTGCGGGGAAGCACCTGCTCGTTCGCTACTTGAGAGGCAAGAGCCGAGGGGCACTGCGAGAATGGGTTTACCCTGCCCTAGTACTGGCTCTGTGCTGCTTTCCATATCTTCTTTTTAAACACGAGAAGCATCACTGGATATTTCTTCCGGGTGGAAAAGGAATGGGGGCAGTATTCTGGGATTCCCTCCGCCAAGCGCCCTCGTTTCTACCCCAACTGATCTCATCCTCTTTGCCTTTTGCTAGACTCTGGAACTCTCCGGGATTGACGCTTCTTTTTTTAGCTCTACCGGCAAAACTCGTCTTCGATATCTATCGCAAGAACAAACCAGGCATCTATCAAGGAATCTTTCTGTCCAGCCTGCTCATCGGCGGGAGCTTTTTGATTTTGATTTCAGCAAATGCAAACAACTACCCGCTCGCCGAAAGAAATCTCCTATTCGAGATACCAGTGATTTATGCATCGCTGGCTTACCTTTTCTTCTCGGACTTGAGACCCGAAATCATCAGCAATCAACTAAGACCCTGGCTGGCCAAGATTCCTGGCTTGCCTTACGGATATCGATGGGTTCCGCTTTTAGGCACAACTCTGCTTTTTGGATACACTGCAGCCGCAATCACTCGTACCGCCTCAGAGCGCGCACTCACCAGCCCCGCCAAGAGTAACTTCGCGCTAGCAAAGTTTCGCGACTTTTACCGCCAATTGCCCGACTCCAGAAAGCTTGTTGTGGTTGGCGCAGACGATGGAACTCACTATGCAGGTACCGACCGTGGAGTCTACATCGGGGGAGCCCATCTCCATTACACTCGCGAATTCAATCCAATTTATATCACTGAGCGGGGAGCCCCAGCTCCTGTCTTGGCTGAAATGCGGAAAAAATGGAACCACTACGAGTTTCTTATTCTGGGTGATCGTCGTTATTACGAGAAAGCATTTACACAGCTTCCTTGGAACGATTTTAAATGCACACCATTTATCGTGGGAGAAATGAATTTCTGCCGTACGAGCCAGAGCCTAGGGCACTAGAGCCGATAAATTTGACCCAACCACTATTCTCAGCAAGAAAGTCACTCGCAAAGCTTTAGTCTCGACGATTGAGCCAGCCTGGATAAATCACTGGGCTCACTTACCCACTTACCCACTTACCCACTTACCCACTGGCCCGCTGGCCCACTGACCCACTTGCCCACTTGCCCACTTGCC
>CAZGCK010000204.1:0-2859 GCA_964524175.1 uncultured Bacteriovoracaceae bacterium
CCTCCTCGACGGAACCCAGGTACTTGAAGATGCGACTGCGATTGGTGACGATGGCAAAAGCAGTTTTGACCTCGCCATCGAAAAACTGATCGACCGCTACGTCGTGATTCGTAAAGAGCTGGGTCTCTTTAACGAGGCGCTATTGCACAAGCCAGAGATCGTTGTCCTCAACAAGCTCGACGTGCTTGAGTCAGACCCATCCTTGGTGGAGCGCGCCCGAATCGCGCTCAGACAGCGAATCGCAGGCCTCCGCGGCACGCATCCTGCCCCTCAGGAGCCTTTCGTGATTTCAGCGGTCACTGGCTCGGGACTCGAAAAGCTTCTGTTTGAGATCAAATCTCAGCTCGAAATCTATCGTCCCCGAGGCGACGCTAGCGAAGTGCGCCTTCCTGATCATCAGGAAATTCGAAAATGAACGGACCGCGCTGGTCAGAGACCACCGCGGTGTTTGGCGGGACCTTTGATCCACCTCATTTAGGGCATCGCGAAGCCGTGGCGGGGCTATTTAAACAACCAGGAGTATCGCGAGTACTTATCCTGCCGGGACCAAGGCCTCCGCATAAAGCCGCCTTTGCCGATGTAGACGATCGAATCAAAATGACCCAACTTGCTTTCGCAGACATGCCGGTGAGCATCGACTTGAGAGAACTAAAAAGAGCTGAGCTTAACCCAGGAATACCGAGCTACTCATTTGATACTTTGAACGATTTGAGACGAGAGTTTCGTGAGCTTGCCTTTGTGGTGGGTACCGATCAGCTAGAAAAACTCTCAACTTGGTATCGGTTTCCGGAGGTATTAGGCCTTTGCCACTGGATCGTTCTGGCACGCCAAGAGACGGCTGCCCCCTACCCCATTTTGAGCCAATGGGAAGCAGGCGGACTCGTTCGACAAGACGCTGGACGATGGCAGATCAAAGCAGCCAACGCTCCTCGCTGGATTCAGGTCGTTCCCACCGAAGCACGGGCGATTTCTTCTACAAAAGTACGCGAAACCCTTGCCAGGAGCGGCAGTCCGCCAGAAGGCAGTCTGTCGCTCGAAGTAGTAGACTATTTGAAGCAGCGCGGCCTTTATGGTATGCGGAAACCAACATGATGACTCAAAAATCCGAAGCTTCGACCACTCGCCTCGACACCACCGACCCATCTCGCGAAAAGGCGTTGATCTGCGCACGAGCAGCGATTGAGAAAAAAGCTGAGAATGTCAAAATTCTCGATTTAACTGACCTTTCAGGCTTCACAGATTATTTTGTCATTTGCAGCGGGATGTCGGATCGCCAAGTAAAGTCCATTGCTGACTCCGTTGAAGGAGTTATGGATAGCAGTGGGCACACACTCCTCTCCAACAAAGGCTACACCGAGGGTCGCTGGGTATTGATGGATCTAGGCGATGTCGTTGTTCACGTTTTCTTGGATGCGCTTCGCGAGTACTACGATCTCGAAAATCTTTGGGCCGATGCCCCAAGAGTCAAAATTCCGTCTGAGTTTTACGGCCCAGCCGCTAGCCGCGTTAACTAACTCATGAAGCTCCATCTCCTCGCCTTCGGTAAGCTCAAGACCGCGGGCCTAGAGGAGACTGCTGCTTACTATCGCAAGCTTCTTGGCACATGGGTTTTTTGTACAGAGTCAGAACTCAAACCCATTGCGGTTCCTGACAAAAGCCCAGCCACACGAGAGCGAATCCAACAAAAAGAAGCTCAGATCCTCGACGAAAAATTGTCGGTACTTCTCACAGGGAGAGGTGTTTTTTACTTGCTCGATGAAGGCGGCAAAGCGCGCACAACCCAAGACTGGGCGCTGCTGAGCAAGTCGTGGGAGGAAAACGGAGTCCCAGAAGTCGCTCTATGCATCGGCAGCAGCCTAGGATTTTCTTCTGACTTGAGAAAACGCGCACGTGGTATCCTAAGCTTGGGACCTCAAACCCTGCCGCATGAGTTGGCACGAGTTGTCTTGCTTGAGCAACTTTACCGCGCATGGAGTGTGAACAGAGGCCATCCCTACCACGTTGAAGGATGATGAAACCAAGACTGAGTTCGATATGTCTCGTCGTCACGGCCCTCTGCGGTCCGATCGCGTTTGCGCAATTTGCGGAGCTGACCTCGTTTCTGAACGGAAGATCGGGAGCGAACTTTCTCAAAACTGAAAATAACATTCAGTTTGTGGTGAACCCTGGGACGCAGGGAGAGGTTCTGGGCATCAAAACTTTTAATTCCGGCAATCAAGGCATTCAATTGCGCCTGACCAATGGCTCTCACGCAGGAGAGACCGTCTGGGTGTACCTCAATCGCAGCAACCCAGGACTGAAGTTTTACGACGCAAACCCGAGTGGCCCCGCTCAGGAGGCTGCAGTTCCAGCGCCCGGAAACGTCGCCCAAGCCACACAGAAACTCACAGCTATCCCCGAACCAGGGATCCCGCGCGAGCCTTCGATTGTTGAGAGCCGGATCCAACTCGCTTCCGCAATTGCATGCTTTGGTGCCTTAGCTAAAGCGCAACCTGCACTGGCAAGCTATCCCGAGGGATTCGCAGTCGTTGCAAAACGCAGCCCCGAACCCAAGGGCGCGCTCGTGTTTAACTCGCAAACAGCTGAGCTAAAAAAAGATTTGCTGATGTCCGATTCGGGGGACTTTCTTGAGCTCGTTGGCACCGATCCGATTCCTATGTCGCCAGGAGCAGGAGACCTGACTCCCCGAAATGTTGGAATATTGGCACAAAACCTTACCCATCAAATGCGTCTTCTGCTCGAAAGTTCAGCAGCGCCCGTGGTGCCCGCCTCCGTTGCTGACACTGGCTCGGACTCCACTCTCAAAGAAGCAGTTCAATCAGCAACAAGACAGCTCGGCGATCACAATCCCAGCACTCC
>CAZGCK010000205.1:0-2843 GCA_964524175.1 uncultured Bacteriovoracaceae bacterium
ATGCTGACCTATTTTGTAGGCACGGTTGCTACTAATGGAATCCGAATGACCGTAGGTATGGATAAATAAAAATTAAATTAATGTAGTATATTAAATCGTTTGTTTAGAGTTTAATATTATGCCGAGATCGCCAACAAGTTGGCGGGTTTTTTAGGAAACTTAGCTTCGTCTCACAGCGCTTGAGGCTAAAATGTCACGCTGCAGCTCGGTAACATTCTTTATGACGATACAGGCGACTCGGAGAAGCGACTCGCGCTAAAGGGCTATAAAGGGCGCATGTGATTTGGCCGAAAAGTAAGTCAGTGCGATGCATAAGTAATGGCAAGATTTATCGGTTTTTCGAAATCTTTTCATTATTGTTGTTTTTAGCGTTTGATATTGAGTATCAGGCAGCTCTCGCATCCTCAATGGACCCTCCTCGGGATCACGAGCAGGAGATCAAAAGTCTGTCGCGTATCAGTCGCGCGGTCTCCGGTTCGCCCGTTAATGCAGAAAGCTTTGAGCATATTCTTATAGATAGTCGCACTTGGCGGGGCGGCAGTGGCGACATCGCTGCTGCGTATAACACTGCGTTAGACTTGCTCGGGCGCATGCAATACCGTGGTCGGATGACGATATTGGGAGACGACAAATCGATCGAAATCCTAAGTAATCTGACAGGCGAGCAAGTTCAGAGTCGTACCTCTTTCTCGAATAAAAGGATTAACTTTCTACACGAGGTAGACCTGTCTAAAGAAATCACTCCCGTTGATCTTTACATACGAGTCGCTAGCCCAAGCGGCGCTTTTGATTCTGAGTCATTTGTATTTAAGATGGGGACGTGGGATGACGTGGTCAGACGTCATTTGCCGAAGGGATCGGGCGACCAAGCGGTTTCTGGAATTCCGTTAAAAAAGAACTCCGTCCTCATTAGTCAACCTGTTTTGGGTAACACCGAGAACGGCCACACGATTGATCCTTTTGCTCATGGACGCGCAAATGGGGTGGAGTTTGAAATGCAGGCGGCAGGTGCAGGAGTTGGTGAAGCAGGTATCTATGTGGATCCAGTAGCCCGCATGCTTCGCGGGAAATTGAAGGAGCAAGTGCGGGATTTTGTACTGAAGGGATCAGCGGACATCCCTTCCAGCGAGGCCAAGAACGTCATTAGCAGTATCGTCTCGGGCCAGAAACTCCAGGGCGCGAAAATGGGGGTAGCCTACGGGTTGAGTCATACCGATATTAGGGACTTCGATGACTACCTTGATGGACTAGCGAAGAGCGCAAAGAGAAAGAGACGAAGCTACGTGATCATGACGCCAGATACGTATGATTCTCCCCGGTCCGAAAGCATTGAGGTGGTCCGGCTCGGCGAGCCTCTTCCTCGCCGTCCTGTGTCTGGCAAAGTCTATGTAGTGCAAACGGGAGTCGTACCAAATAACGTTTTCGTGGGACTCATGGGCCTCTCTGAGCTTCCGCTCGTTTTGTCTGGTGACGGAATGTTGAGCGCCGCGATCAATCTTGGAAAGCCTTTTTGGATGGCTAAACTTGAATGGAACGAGAAAAATATTAGAGAGGTGGGAGCATTGTTAGATTCCGCTCCTCTTTCGGCCGAGCACCAAGCCTTGCTCGACCGGATATTTAACTCCAAACACTCGCCCCGTGGGCGTCGTCGGCCAGAGACTATGATTGACGCCTCCGAGGCATTTCGGCTTCTTGATAGCCCAGTTTTAGATGCCTATAGAAGCCTCCAAAAGAAGACACGTCCGTTGACCGACTCGATCATCGAGGCCGCGCAAGCAATTCGCGCTTTCTCTGAGGGTAAGACGGCGGGTTTGGCCCTCCTGAGTCAGATCCGGGATCCCATCCTGAGACGAAGTGTCCTTTTGCGCCTGGCAGAGAAGGGAGATGCGAGTGCCGTTCGTTCGCTCATCGAGCTTTTTAGGCGCGAACCACTCAACATGGCCTATACGGTCCTCCGAGGGAGAGTGCCCCGTTCGCTGCTCGCACTAGAATCCATCCGGAGTATCATCGAGAACTCCTGGACACTTGAAGCTGACAAAGTCATCGCTCATGCCGTGGTAAACATCATGCAAACGCTAGGTGATGAGAGAGCCAAGAATGTATTGATCGACAAAAGCCTACGTTATGGGTCTGATGGAATATTTTTTTATGAAAGTACCCCTTCCTTAGATGTTTTTAAGCAAACGGTAGGAGGACAGGCCCTTGATGTACTAAAAGCGATTGAGCCTCGACTTGCTACAGATCCCGCCATTATGCGCACAATCGTCGAGAACGCACATCCTAACGTGATCGGCGCACTCTCTTCTAAGTTTGAGAGTTTTTCTATTGCACGGGATAGCCCTGTTTTTGCTCAACTGGGTCGACTGTTGCTGAGTCCAGATCCCAATCTCCGTGACCATGCGCATGCAGCTATTGGAAAGAATTTCAAAACGCCTATCTCAGAAGAACTTGCGGGATACATTAGGGAAGGCCTAAAGCGGAACGGCCTTGATGAGGGCTATTGCTTCCTTCTAGGAAAGGTGCCACCCCAGGGTCCTGAGATAAGTGAACTGCTTTTACGTGCTTTGGTAGAGGGCACAATACCTAGAAAGCATTCAATTAGTTTAATTCGAGCAATCATCAACCAAGACCCAACCAACCCTGTCGCCAGAGAGGTAAGCCGTACTTTCCATGAAAGAGGAATAGAACTCAGTCAATCAATTGCAAGGAAGTTTCTAGATACGATATCCTCTCCTGATTCGCCAGCCACCACTCATTGCCTAGGCCAAGTACCTATTCTCCAGGAGTAGCCTCAAGCACTCGGCAAACATAGCCGATCCGTAGAAGAATGAGTCACCGTCCTA
>CAZGCK010000206.1:0-2769 GCA_964524175.1 uncultured Bacteriovoracaceae bacterium
ACGCTTGCCAATACGCCAGCGACGGCACTTAACTTAGTTTTACGATGCCTGGGATGGATCGGGTGTAGGGGTTGACGATCGTATGGCCCTTAGGCTCGCCAAAGATCTTGGCGATCGTGCGAGCGATATTTTCAGGCCGGATGAAGTCGGCGTTTTCTGGCGAGCGAGCGATTAGCCCCGTTTCGTAGTCGATAGGGACGCCTCTTTGGTCTGCTACGCCGTTTTTTAACTGTCTCCGTGTAAAAAGGCGACTGCCCCCGACTGTTTTGCCGCCGTGGATGCCGCGTCCCGCGAGAAGCACGGAGTTAGTGAGAGTATTGTGGTCTTTGCCATTCTGCGAGTTGAGATACGGGCCTCGGCTAAACTCGCTGACCACCATGAAGGTCGTGCGATCAAAAAGGGAGGAGCCGGTTTCTTTCCACTGAATGGCTTTGAAGGTATCGAACAGGCTGGCGACGTTTTCCCAGACGATCTTTTGGCCTTTGGTCTGATTGCTGTCGTGTTCTCTGTGGGTATCGAGGTCGTTTGTATCCTCATTGCCTTGAACTGCGCCAAACCCTGCAAGACCAACGCTAATCGCTGCCGCTAACTTAGAGTAGGTTTCTGGCGCACCTGATACTTTGGAGCGAACTTCAGAAAGCGTGTCCTTCATGGTTTCGAACTGTGGAGCTTGGGCTCGCAGTGTTCGAATGACCTTCTGATAAGGGCTCGATAGTTTGGAGTTCGGTGTATCCATCATTGCAATCAGGTCTTTATAAGAGCCCGAACTGAGGTCCTTGAGGTTGGTGACTAGCGCTCCGGATGAAGCCATGCTCGCATCTGCCAGCACGCCTAAGTCGTCTTCGGAGCCTAGTAGGGATTGGAGCTTTGCGGGCAGTAACGGCTCGTTCTGGTCTGTCATGCCTGATGAGATGTAGTGATTGAGTTGATCATGCCCATCGTTCTCCATGCGGATCCCATTGATCACCAGAAGATCAGGGGCGTAGCGCGAGAGGGCCTGAGCCGCAGGTGCTAGGCGGATCCCGGGCCCTGCGCTGATGATTTTGTCCTCTGTGTAGCCAACATAAAGATCAGAGGCGTCCGCGCCACGGGGTAAGATCTGCGGATCGAGCCCGTAGGATACATCCATTCCGCCAGTGGTTCGAACCAGTACGAAAAAGTGATCATTTTGCGTCGAAAACTCTTCTGCGTGTGCAAGAGGCCAGATCCCGCGCTGCAAGCCTATGGGTAAAAAGCTCGAGAGCAAAAGGCCGCCCGCCAGATTCTTGGAGCGAGCGATAAAGGATCTGCGGCTTATGGTCTTTTGGATCATCGATCAATACCTCAAGAATTCTTCACGCAAGCAGATCATCACTACGATCTGCCCAATGGCTTCGGGCACCCCTTTTTTGGCGTACCTAGAGGATGCCGTACGAAGGGCATCGACGACCGACTTTTCGTTTTCAACGATTCCAGGGCCGATAAAACGGACAATCAAAGCTCGGATGAGCCATCGTTGCAGCTCGGGAGTGACATCACTCCATTCGAGGTTACGAAGTCGATAAAATTGCTCGGCGCCCTCCTCGCCAAAGTAGTGCTCTAGGCTTTTTCCTGCTTTCATCGACTGCTCGATGTCGCTCTGAACGTGTTGAGCTGCGCATTTCTTGATCCAACGTGCGAACGCGGCGGAAGGGGTCCGGCTAATAGCCTCTCCGTTCTTAGGATCGGGGACTCCGAGCAGTTCGATGTTAGGGATTCCTTTTCGATAGAATCGGCTATTACTAAAAGCGCCTGTTAATTCGACGCAGTCCCTATCTATTTCATAAATCGGAATTTGCGCGAAAAACGTTCTGTCTGTGACACCGTGCCTTGCGTTGGGAAATTTGTCATTGAAGACTCTCAAGATGTCGTTCCGCCCGAGGTAACGAACATAGGTGTCCTCGAAAGCGAGAGAGGGAGTGCTTGCTCCCATTGCCAGGGTCGCAATCAATAAGAGGTGTGCAGCCCGGGTCATGGACAGATTCCTTGGGGTAGAGTGTCTTTATAGATCGTAGGCTGACCAGAGTCGCCTGGAGCTCCTGCGCAAAGCCACGCTCTGATCTGTGTCGAGGCATCGCGGACCTCATGAGGTGTCCATCCGCCCGAAGCATCAGGCATGGTGGCATTGCGTCCGTCGTGCGCAAGGTCTAGGCGATCAGCAATATTGAGAAGTGACTCTCTATGTGCTTGCTCGGATCCTCCAATGGGGAAGTGGGTAAAGCTCGGAACACTCTCGCCTGCGTGACAGCTGTCGCAGCGATGGAGAGCGGACTTTGCCTTGAGGAAGGGGTTAGAGCGGTTTTCCATCGCGAGCACAGAATCGATAAACTCGGGACGATTGACGAGATACCCTACAAAGTCTTGGGTGGCCCGTCCCAGCCGGTTGAAGTTTTGAACCAGTTCTTGGGTTTTTTTCTCGGAGAGTGGGGCGTCCGTCCCTATGAACCAACTCCAGAGCCGCTTTACCTGGCAGCGCGCATATTCAGGTTGCTGCGTAATGGCTTGAGTGAGGTCTCCTAAGCCGTTTCCTGAAATGTCGACGAGATCGCCGTTTTCGCGTCGATAAACGAGCCTTCCGGGCGATGGCTCACCCAGGGTAAGATTCATTTTCTCAAAAGCTTTGCCGAGAGGATCAAGTTTGTAGTGACAAGACATGCAGCTGGGGCTGGAGCCGTGCAGATCCTCTACCGGGGTTATCTGAGCAGGCATCGTTGCTGTGGCGGTTGTGGTTGAGACTTCATCATTTGAGAA
>CAZGCK010000207.1:0-2742 GCA_964524175.1 uncultured Bacteriovoracaceae bacterium
ACCCGCTCAATTCAACAAGTCCTCGCTCACCCTCCAGGTCGATGAGAAGAACGAGATCTCGAGGTTCGTTTACACAAAAAGGGGCAATCACAAGTACAAGTCCATCTCTGAAATCAAGAGCGCCCAAGGCGCCGTGCTCGAAGAATTGAATGGCCATATTGTTTCGGCACTTTTCAGTGAAGATCTCAATGCCCACACCGGAGGACGGATCACGCTGCGCTATTTGTCGAATGGGGCTCTCATCGCAAGTCTTGATGACATGAAAGAAATCTGGATCGACATCAAACGCAACGACCAAGGAGTTTGGTCTACTTTTCAAGTCAGCAAAAAAACGCTCGTTCCGCAGCCATTCAACACTCTCCGACTACATACGCGTCGAGAATGCCTTGGAGTCAAAATCTGCGGTATCCAAAAAATCCAACACTGCCTGCGTCCCGAGGGAACCCCAGACTGCCAAGACCAACCACCAGGGCCATCGGATCGCTAAAACCCCGAGTACTCCCGATACAGCCCAAACTCCCCGCGCATAGAATCGGCGATCTCGCCCAAGGTGGCTCCTGCCTGAGCAGCCAAAATGATGCGCTCTTGCAGATTGGCGCCAGCCTTCACTCCTTGAGCAATGGACTTTAATGCGTCGCGAGTTTGAGCTGCTGAGCGCTTAGCGCGATAAGCCTTTATCCGCTCGACAGTGGCACGCTCGAGCTTGGGCGATATCTTGAGCAGCTCGACAGGGGCAGCAGTACCCGTTTCTTGATAACAGTTCACTCCAACGACCTGGATCCGACCCTCGTCGATTCCTCGCTGATCCGCGTAAGCAGAACCTGCGATCTCGTTTTGGATATAGCCGCTCTCGATGCAGGCGATGGTCCCGCCCCTGCGATCGATCTCAGCCAGATACTCCATCGCGCGCGTCTCGAGCTCGGCGGTGAGGTTCTCAACAAACCAACTGCCTGCGAGTGGATCGACAGACTGCGTGACGTTGGTCTCGCACGCAATCACTTGCTGGGTTCTGAGCGCAAGTCTCGCCGACGATTCAGTGGGGAGCGCCAGTGCCTCGTCCATGGAGTTGGTATGAAGCGACTGCGTGCCTCCGAGGACGGCTGCCAGTGCTTGAATCGAAACGCGCACGACATTGTTCTGTGGCTGCTGAGCAGTGAGCGTGGACCCAGCCGTCTGCGAATGAAACCTCAACATGCAGCTGCGAGGGTCCTTAGCATGAAAACGCTCTTTCATGAGCTTGGCCCAGATCCTTCGAGCAGCGCGAAACTTAGCGACCTCCTCGAAGAAATCATTGTGCACGTTGAAAAAGAACGAAAGCTGCCCCGCAAACGCGTCGACGTCCAGCCCTGACTTGAGCGCCGCTTCGACGTAAGCGATCGCGTTGGCAAAGGTAAAGGCCAACTCCTGCGCCGCCGTCGAGCCCGCCTCACGGATGTGGTAGCCGGAAATGCTGATCGGATTCCACTTGGGCGCGTTTTTCGCGCACCAAGCAAACATGTCTGTCGCGATCCTGAGCGCGCCGTCAGGCGGGTAGATGTAGTTACCGCGCGCGACATACTCCTTGAGCACATCGTTCTGAACCGTGCCTCTTAGTTCGGAGACTTTCGCGCCCTTTTCTTCTGCGACCGCGACATAGAACGCAAGCAAGATGCTGGCAGTGGCGTTGATGGTCATCGAAGTCGACACCTTTGCCTGATCGATGCCTTTGAACAGCGTGCGCATATCATCGAGCGTGGAGATCGAGACTCCGACCTTGCCCACCTCGCCCTTGGATCTCGCATGATCCGGGTCATAGCCAAGTTGCGTTGGAAGATCGAAAGCGACAGACAGGCCCATCGTGCCCTGCGAGAGCAAGTAGTGATAGCGCTTGTTAGACTCCTCAGCAGTGCCGAAGCCCGCATACTGCCGCATGGTCCACAGGCGTCCGCGGTACATGTCCTTTTGAACACCGCGAGTAAAAGGGTACTGACCGGGCTCACCTAAGTAGGCTCGCGCGCCCTCGGGAGTTTGCAGCTCGCGAGGAGCAGTTGAAGGCCATGCCGCTTCAGGAATCGGAATGCCCGAGCGATTATTAGCCGATGGTGCGCGCGAAACAGCATCGGGCCGCGACGAAGGTTTTTTTTGGGAAGAGTTCTTATTTTTTTCAGCCACTGCTTCAACTCCCTGACGGCTCGATCAACATCAAATCGGCGCCCGTTTCGACGGCTTGTCCTTCACTCACTTTAACAGTTGCTACCCGTCCCCCTTGCGCGGCCCGGATCTCGTTCTCCATCTTCATGGCTTCCATCACTGCGAGGGGCTGGCCCTTCTCGACTGTCGCGCCTTCTTTTACGAGCAAACGCAAAATCTTGCCTGGCATCTGCGCCCGAACACGTAGATTCTTCTTCGCTCCGCCAGCGCCTGCCTGCGCTAGCTCCTCTCCCGCACGCATCAATACGAGCCCCGCCCAAAACGGATGGCCACCACGCTCATTCATTTGATAAAGCGGCAAACCATCATCTCCGGGCTCACCTGCGATATCATAGCCGCGCACTTGATCCGGGAACTCGATCCAAACCCCATCCCCATCGCGGCGCCAGCTGATTTCGATCTGCCTGGTGGTGCCGCCGGGCCGCGTATCTTTGACTTGTGCGGATGCAGTCCCATAAGGTCCACGCGGCACGGACTTAAACGTAATCTCCCAAGGCCCCACTTTACCCTGACTCATCGGGAGACTCCTTCGCTGCGAGCCTTCAAGTGCCA
>CAZGCK010000208.1:0-2682 GCA_964524175.1 uncultured Bacteriovoracaceae bacterium
CTAGTGGGACTAGTGGGACTAGTGGGACTAGTGGGACTAGTGGGACTAGTGGGACAGTGGTGCTCGATTACTGTTGCGACTG
This sequence comes from uncultured Bacteriovoracaceae bacterium, assembly GCA_964524175.1. Lineage (GTDB taxonomy): Bacteria > Bdellovibrionota > UBA1018 > UBA1018 > UBA1018 > CAZGCK01. The sequence goes on from CAZGCK010000208.1 coordinate 83, forward strand.
CTTTGCTCCAAACTTGGCCATGTGTCTCACCGTTTCGCGAAGTTGCTCGATCTGGCCTTCTTCACGCAGGTCGGGAAGTCCTAATTCATGCATCGCGAGTCCGGAAAGTGGCACTCCGTAACGTCTAAAAAAATAGTGAGCGGCGAGCACTGCGGTGCGGCGGTTCGCATCCTCGAAGACGTGCGCTAGTACTAAGCCCGTGTAGATATCGACTCCGGCATCAAGGGCTGCTCCTGCTTCTGCTTGCTCAGTAGATCGGTGAAGTTTTTCGCGAGCAGTGATGATTGGGTCTGCGATCAGAGCAAGCGTCTCGGTCTTGCCTGAGGGCAAGGTGATCGTCACGGTTCCTTTACGCCATGGGCGCCCCATATCTCCCACGGGTTTGCCAGTAAGAATATTGTTGAGTCGCGCGAGCTCAGAAGTCGTGAGGAGGGCTCGATGTTCAGCCAGGCTCTCTGCTACCTCGCGCGCATGCTCGAATCGAGTGAGTTCGAGCTGGCGTTTGAGGGACATAGGGGAGCTAGGGGGGATACTGGGCGGTGTTGAATCAGGCACTGCATTCTCCTTCAGTCTGGTCGTCGTCGCATATTGAAAGAAGCGCTCGGCTGGGTCAAGTCCACATTACGCACAAGCGTGATGCCGGTTGATGTGCTTAAATTGATTTTATGAGTCAGCGAGAGTCCGACGAAGATTCAGATTCAGGCGTAGCTGTTCAAGAGGGCCGCCCAAAACTCAAGGAGCCGCCCAAATACGCGGTGCTTCTTCATAACGATGACTACACGACGATGGAGTTCGTCGTTGAGATCTTGCTGCGCTATTTTCATAAGTCCGCTCCTGAAGCGGCCCAGATCATGCTTAAGGTTCATCAAGAGGGGCGTGGTGTTGCAGGTATTTATAGCTACGAGATTGCCGAAACTAAGGTGGCGCAGGTGACAGAGGAAGCTCAGAGTCGCAACTTTCCACTCAAATGTACTTGTGAGCCTGTGTAATGCTGTGCGTAGTGTTGTGCGGCGCGAGAAAGGAGTATGACAGAGAGGCAGGGGGTCCGAATCCGCCTGGACTTCTTTTGATACCGCTTATACCTAAAGGGAAAATGAAAGGCGTTTTAGTGCTACTGCACGAACCGTATAAAAATGCGCGCCGGAAGCGCGAGCTCTTTGTTGCCATGTGCAATCAGGAGGGCGAAACATGATTGGCCGCAAAGCGGAGACCGTTCTCAATCGTGCCGTTCGTTACGCTGTTGAGCATGAGCATGAGTATTTTACGCTCGAGCATGTGCTCTGGAGTTTGCTCGCAGAGACTACCATTATCGAAACAGTTCGTGCCTGCGGAGCAGAAGCTTCTGGAATCAGGCGCGAGCTTGAGAACTATCTTGAGAGTGAGATTCCCAAGGCTCCTCGTCGCCCGCCCAATAGCGAAATCGCTCGAAAGGGTGATAAAGGAAAGAGTGACGAAAAAGATGAAGACGAGGGTGATGCAGAGCATCCGGTTGCTACTCTGAGTATTCAGCGGTTGATTCAACGGGCCCTTTTTCAAGTGCAATCAGCCGGTAAAGAAGAGATTCAGCCCATCGACCTGTTTGTTGCGCTTTTTCAAGCCAAGGATTCTCATGCGCTCCTTTTGCTTGGGCGCCAGGGCATCGAGCGTTTGGATGTGTTGAGATTTGTCAGCCATGGCGAAGGTAAGGATCCAGATCTCTCCAAGGATTCGGGCCGTGATGAGATCTCTGATGAAGAATTGGGTCCGTCGGAAAAAGACTCGGATGATCCAGGCTTTGTGCCTCCTGGATTTAGGCCTTCGGGGCGGGCCAAAGGCTCAGATCGAAAAGCGAGTCAAGGCTCTGACGATCCTCTGGCTCTGTACTGCATGAACCTGAATGAGCGAGCGAAACAGGGCAAGATCGATCCGCTGGTCGGCCGGCAGAACGAGCTGGAGCGAATGATCCAAACGCTTTGTCGCAGGAGAAAGAACAACCCTCTGCTTGTCGGTGAGGCCGGAGTCGGTAAGACCGCCCTCGCTGAGGGGTTGGCACTCAGAATTATTGAGAAGAACATCCCAGATCTTTTGGCAAACGCGGTCGTCTATGCGCTCGATATGGGTTCACTTCTTGCGGGTGCAAAATTTCGGGGTGATTTTGAGCAAAGGCTGAAGAAAGTCCTGCAGGCCTTGGATCGAAAACGTGAACAGGGTCAGCAACCCGTGCTACTGATCGACGAGATTCACACCATCATTGGTGCAGGCGCGGTGAGTGGCGGAGCGCTGGATGCTGCTAATCTTCTTAAGCCGCTTTTGGCTCAAGGTGAGATTCGTTGCATCGGATCGACTACTTACGCCGAGTTTAGGAACGTCTTCGAAAAAGACCATGCTTTGGTTCGTAGGTTTCAAAAAATCGACGTGACGGAGCCCACGGTAGAAGAAGCTGTTCAGATCGTGAGCGGCCTCAAGAGCAAGTTTGAAGAGCATCATGGGATTCAGTACACGAACGAAGCAGTGAGAGCGGCCGTAGAGCTTTCGAGCAAGCACATCACCGAGCGTTTTCTTCCTGACAAAGCCATCGACGTCATTGATGAGGCGGGTGCCAAAGCCCGTCTCAAGGGCCT
>CAZGCK010000209.1:0-2674 GCA_964524175.1 uncultured Bacteriovoracaceae bacterium
GGCTTCATTATCGAGTTCATGAACTGGAAGAAGAAGGCGAACGACTAAAGTCGTTGCCAAACCCCGCCTGAATCAAGCCCACCTGAACCCCAGTCCCGCAACAAATGCAAAAGCGTTTCCACTCGTGAGCATTCCAAAGTAAAACCCCTATCCCCCTGAGCGAGTGCTCGACTCGAGCAGGCATTCTCTTGCAAATCCAAAGCTTAGCTTCGCTTTGGATTTGCTCAGGATTCTGCCCAAAAGCCGTGGTACGGTGCGGCCCATGAACCTATCCTCTGCTTCGAAGTTCTCAGGGTTTTGTACTCTTCTTGCCTTATCAGCTTGCGCCACACTGCCGGCCCGCGAGCGCGGTTTCGATCCCGCACTCTGCAACAAGCACGCTTCTTATGAAGCGGGATTCAATGATGGTGAAGAAGGTCGTGCGATGGGCTCAGACTATGCCTATCGGTGCCGCGAAGATTTGAGGGCCCAGGCTCAAGAAGGCTATCGTGAGGGGTATGCAGGTGGGCGCAAACGGCTTGATGAGCGCGTAAAAGAAATGAACGCGCAAAATCGCCCACAAACGCAGCCCTTGACGACCGCAACGCCCGTGCCTGTCTCGACAAACAGCGGAACTCAAATCAACATCAACTTTGGCCAGCAAGGTGCTGCCGCTCCAACGGCCAATCCCAAAGCCTGGTACTGCACGAGCGAGGCTTTTATGCAGAACTTCCAAGCCTTTGGTCCGACGGAAATCGAAGCTCGTCAGGCGACCCAACAGGCTTGCCAGCAGAAATATCACGCTATGCACTGCAAAGAGGTTCATTGTCAGCCCAATCGCTGAACTAGGCGCTACGCCTCTTGCTAACCCGCACCGCTATTTATGTAACAACTATAGTTTAATAATTTATGAGCTGTGACTCGATCCGATCAGCCCATAAGACCTTACTACGCGCCCATCAAGCGATCGATTGCTCTGTAGACCTCGTGAAGCCCAAAACCCCTGGGCATTTCAATCATCCCTCCCAAAGCCAGCGCTTCTGAGGCTGATGACCTCTCAAGATAATCGATCAGGATTGACTCTTACTTCGAGCCGTACTTCACGCCACAACCATAGGCCTGAGTGCTGGCCGTGGTCACAGGCTTGCCGGCGAGGGACTCTTCTAGAGCAGCTTGGACGTAGTTTCGTGACGTCGGGATGTCATCAGAATCCGAGCTCGGTTTGTCATCGATGGCGCCCGCATAAACCAGTTTGCCCGACGGATGAATGACAAACATGTGAGGAGTTGTCTTAGCGTCGTAGGCGCGGCCGATGGTCCCATCCGAATCCATGAGCACCGCCGTCGGAGACGACTTGTTCTCCGTCAGGTATTTTTTCTCCTCAGCGGCAGTCACGAAGCCCTGCTTACCGGGGGCTGAAGAAATGACTGACAGCCAAACCACGCCCTTTTTGGTCCACTCGGCTTGCAACTTCTGCATATTGCCTTTTTCGTAGTGCTTCTTCACAAACGGGCAGCCTTGGTTATGCCACTCGAGAACGACATACTTGCCCTTGAAATCTTCAAGCTTGTAGGACTTTCCGTCGGTGCCCTTGCCTTCAAAAGCAGGGGCGCTCTCACCCACCTTGGCGGCATGGGCAGAGCTCATCATCGTAAAAAGCGCGAGCGCAGCGCAGACTGATTTCCAATTGAGTTGCTTTGTCATAGGGATCCTTTCAATAGGGTCAATAGGGTTTTAATGCGAACCGACTTTATCCAGAGCATCTAAAACAATCTGTGGGGTGAGGACCTCGGGAAGAATCGCTACACTCTTGCCGCTCGGCCCGTAATACAGCACATATAAAGGCACAGCGCTGCGGCCATGTTCAGCGAGTGCCTGAGTGATCTGTGGATCCCTGAGGGTCCAATCTGCGCGCATGAAAGTGACTCCATGTTCTTGAAACTTATCACGCACCACCTGAGGACTCAAAGCCACCAGCTCATTGACTTTGCAACTCACGCACCAAGCCGCGGTAAAATCAACGAAAACGGGCTTGCTTGCAGCCCTAAGCTCGGCCACCCGTGCAGGAGAAAAAGGCTCTGCTTTGAGAACCTCTCCGCGCCTAAGCGGAATGGCCAACGAAATCCCCAAGAGCACGAGGGCTACCACTCCCACCCGACGAGAAGGGTACCGACCCAACATCCAAGCCGCGATGCTCACGAGCAACAAGCCCACGAGAAGAAAGAGCACCCCGTCTACGCCCGTCTGAAGCCCAAAAACCCAAACGAGCCACACCACCGTGCCGAAAATAGGAAACGACAGCACCTGCTTGAGCGTCTCCATCCAGCGACCCGGCCGAGGCAACCGCCTCATCCAAGCGGGATGATAGCAGAGCGCTACAAAGGGCAGACTGAGTCCGATACCCAAAGACGTGAGGATTACCCAAGTGACTATCCCTGGCTGCGCCAGAGCAAATCCTACTGCGGTCCCCATAAACGGCGCCGAGCAAGGAGTGGAGACGACCGCTGCGAGTACACCTGTAAAAAACGCGCCACTCGCTCCCCCCGCAGAGACTAACCCCTGCCCCGCCCCCTGGAGCGATCCGCCGAGCTCGAATACGCCCATCAAATTCAGCCCCATGAAGAAAAGCAAGCACGCGCGCAAAACGATGAAGCCCGGCGACTGAAGCTGAAAACCCCAGCCTATTTGATCGCCC
>CAZGCK010000210.1:0-2576 GCA_964524175.1 uncultured Bacteriovoracaceae bacterium
AGACGAGGGAGCAACAAAAGTCTGGATGACGGCTAAGACCACTTCTTGAAATCCTGCCTCCAATCGAGTTAACTGCTGGGCCTGGAGTTTATTCATGGAACGATTTGCCAAGTTAGCTGCACAAGCTCTCAACACAGTGCTCGAAACACCTGTCCAGCCGCAAGATCTCGAGATACCGCCCGATCCAAAACTCGGGGACTTTGCCTTTCCTTGCTTTAAACTCGCAAAACAGTTTCGCAAGGGCCCACCGCAAGTGGCTCAATCTCTCGTAGCAGATCTTCAAGCGAAAGGATCTGTACCTACAGGGCGAAGCCGCTGAACATCTACCATCTGAGACCGACTGCGCTAGGCGCCGCGCTGGATCGCGTGGGTCGCTTTCGTGGCTTCAAAGTCACCTCGATCAACCACCTGGGAGATTGGGGCAAGCAATACGGAATGCTGACCGTCGCATTTAGGCGGTTTGGAAAAACGATCGAGTCGAAGCTCTCCATGATGGATTTGGTCGACATGTACGTGAAGATCAACGCCGAAGCAGAGAAGGACCCGTCTATTGAAATCGAAGCTCGCCAAGCCTTCTTGAAGCTCGAGCAAGGTGACGCAGAAGTAACAGCACTCTGGAGAAAATGCGCCGACATCTCGATTGCCGACTTTGATCGCGTCTACCATCGACTCGGCGTGAAGTTCGACCATATCTGGGGCGAGAGCTTCTACAAGGATAAACTTCTGCCCCTCATCGATGACCTCAAAAAGCGGGGCATTTTGATCCAAAGCGAAGGAGCATGGGTCGTGCCCGTGACCGACACCGAAGGCAAAGAGCTTACTCCTTGCATCATTCAAAAAAGCGATGGCGCTACGATCTATGCGACTCGGGACGTGGCGGCCGCTATCTATCGACATCGCAAGTTTGATTTTGATCGCATGACCTACATCGTAGGAGCTGAGCAAAAGCTGCATTTTCAACAAGTATTTGGCGTGCTTCGTCAGATGGGTTTTGAATGGGCGAGTCGCTGCGAGCACGTCCCGTTTGGTTTGTACCGCTTCAAAGACGCGAAGATGTCTACACGCAAAGGCAACTTCGTCACCCTCGAAGAGGTTTTGACAGTCGCCAAAGAACGCGTCGCGAACTTAATCCAGCAGCGAGCCGCGACCTCGCCTGAGCTCGGTGGCAGCACGCCTCCTAAAGGGGCCGAACTCGAAGCCATCACCGAGTCGATCGCAGTCGGCGCCGTCGTTTTTCACGATCTGCATTCGGACCCCGTGCGAGACATCGAATTTGATGTCGAGCGCGTAGTCGACTTTGAAGGCGAGACAGGACCTTATCTTCAGTACGCGCACACGCGTTGTGCCAGCATTTTGCGCAAAGCTAAGGCCGGCGGCGGATCCACTACGTTGCCCGCGATGCCAGACGCTGGCGCTTTCTCGGCGGCCCTAATCCGTAGACTTGGCAAGTCCGAAGAGATCGCGCTCATCAAGACGCTCGGGATGTTTCCCCTTTATTTGGAGCGCACGCTTTCTCAGGCCAAAGCCAGCCAACTTGCGCACTATCTGATCGATATCACCCAGGCGTTTGGCCTTTTCTATCGCGAGTGCCGCGTGCTGGATGACAAAGATCCAGAACTGACGCGCGCGCGCCTCATGCTCGTTGAAGCCACTCGCCGCGTGCTGGCGCAGGGACTCGGACTGATCGGGATCCCGCTACCGGAACGGATGTAGCTGACCATCGATAGGGATAACTCGTCAGAATCCATAACGTGATAGGTCGTCTCATTGTTAAACCACCGAGTCCCTATTGATTTTATCCCCGCCCCAACTGAAACGGATAAATCGATCCCAATCCCAGCAGTCGCGTGAGCTCATCAAGCGCGCGCCTGCTCTCGTCCACCAACTTGGGATCAGCGAGGTCGGCATGCGTGAGCTGCGTGCGATAGTGCCGCTTCACCCACGCAGTCAAGGTCGCATAAAGCCCACCCTCACCCGGAGAGAAGAACACCTGCTGATTCGCGCGCGCCAGCTGCTGCGCAGACAGCACCACTCGCAGCCTGAGACAGGCCGGGCCGCCCCCATTGCGCATGCTTTGCCTAAGGTCGTAATAATGAATTTCGCGGATCGGCTGCGACATATCCTTGAGCAATCCGTCGAGGTACTTCTTTACGCTGGGACGCTCCTGACACTCGAGCGGCGCCACGAGCGCCATGTCGCCAGGAGCTTGGTGCGGCAGACTCAGAAGCTGACTATTAAATAAGTAAGATTTAACCGCGTCCTCGAGACTCACTGCATCTGACGACACTCTCAGAAAACGCATGGGTCGCGACGATACTTTCGCAAACTTATCAGCAAGCTCTTTAAGCACTGCATCCGTCCGATAAAACGCGTGCTCGTGATAGAAGAGCAGATCTCGATTCCCCACCGAAGCGACATCGTTATGAAAAACTCCCGCGTCGATTGCGATCGGATTCTGCAGAGCAAATACGGTCCGTCCAAGGTCCAACCCATGATTGCGCGCTACGGCCTGTGAGGCTTCAAGCGTTTGACGGGCAGGAAAAAGCTTAGGCTCCGGCTCTCCTGCCCGGAAAGCC
>CAZGCK010000211.1:0-2495 GCA_964524175.1 uncultured Bacteriovoracaceae bacterium
ATGGGGTTGAACAGCCAGCCGACCCGGGCTCATTGCTAGCCAATGACTGTGGCTTGTACGACATGCATGGCAACGTGTCGGAGTGGGTGGAGAATGCGCACAAAATGTATTCGAAGTCTCTTGTGAGGGATATCACCCAGCCTAGAGAGGGCTCGATCCGCGTGGTTCGGGGCGGGTCATGGCGATACAACGACATGACTGCCCGCTCAGTCAGTCGTGAACGTTACGATATTGGTGACCGTAGCTTCAGAAATGGGTTCCGCCTCGTGAAGATGCCTACCGATGTCCCTGAACCCCACAAAACCGAGGTCCCTTGAATCCTAGGCTGGTGTCTAAATGTTAGACATTCCATTCTAAACTAAGTGATAGGAAATCAAGGAGTTCGTAGTTAGCTCGAGATTTGCAAACCTAGCCTAGCATATGAAGTTGATGTCCAAAGGATGTGAAAAGTGGCTTACACTTATGGCTCTTGTCAGCGCGGCTGGAGCCATTTCTTGCGGGCCAGAGGATCAAATAACAATCCCTGACGGCTTTGGGACAACGGTGTCAACCCCGGTTAGTAATGCCTCGGGCTCGACTGTGATCACTTTCGCGGGTCTTTATGTGAGTGAGTCCACTCGGATCCTGACCAACTCCGTTCAATCGGGATCGAGAGTGAGAGCTAAGGCGTATATTAAGACTAATCCCTATCAGTTGTTGAATGTCAGGTGGACCCGATATTTCCCATCGGAGTCTACGATCTTGAGCGACACCGGCGAGGATCGGGCTTCGATCTATGCGGATGCTGCCGGCAATGCGGAGGTCACTTCCGGCCAGTTCTCTATTGTAGATCCTACGGCCGTTAGAGCGACTGTAACCTATGGCGACGGACAAGTTTCGTTTTCTGAAAAGACTATTTATGTCGCTGATAGCAGTCTTCATCCTTACCCGTGCCTGGATTTTGCGCCCACGATCACTTCAGATGGCACTCATACCTATTTGAACCTAGACGCTGGCTGTAGCCGTGGAACTTGGCTGGGTGGCAACGCGAATGGCACTCCAAGGTTTGAGTGGTACGTCGCTGCGATGAGAACGGGAAGCAATTACGTCACCGGCTCAGTGCCGACAAGCAGCCTTCATGGGACGAGTGCTTTGTCAGGCGTGGGAGCGAACTTGATCGGTCCGTCCATCGATGGTCCAATCAATCCAGAAGGCGCCAATCTTTCGGTTCGTTTGAATGTCCCCGAAGTGGATCTCAATTCTAGTTTTCAAATCCTTGTTCAATTGGCTGTCTACAACTTGGCTCGTTATCCAGGTACCGGGCCTACCCCAGATATTTTAGCTCGAAGCGTTGTACTCTCTCTTTTTCAATATACTCCGGGCGCTACGTACTTAAACTTTGTTGAGAATACGAGCTGCTTTCCGTGGTTCTTTCAGGTTCCAGGAGAAGGTCTAACTTTTCCGATCGGCTGCGAAGACACACGCGGAATCTAGAATCTGACTCCGAGCGGCTTACTCTAAGGGTTTGGAAGAAACTCTGTTAACGCATTGCATTTTTGTCAAAGGCATGCAGAAAATTTCTTCCAAATCAGTTACGACCTCTCGGAGGCTAATGCATGATTGATTTTGACTCCGCGCCCAGCTCCTCTGGCAAGAAAGCCGGCCGATTCTTTGCGACTCAAGCGAAGTGGCTCGAAGAAGATGAGAGTCCCGAATCTCAGGCGATCGGAAGGGCCGGCGAACCCGTCGAGCCTCCTGCTTTCGTCAATCTTCTCAATGATCGGCAGCGCGAAGCCGTGCTCATCACTGAGGGCCCCCTCATTGTTCTTGCGGGTGCGGGCTCTGGTAAGACCAAGATGCTTACCTCCCGCATTGCCTACCTCATCGAATCGCGCAGAGCTTCGCCGCATCAAATACTCGCCGTCACCTTCACCAACAAAGCTGCCGCCGAGATGCGTGATCGCGTCGAGAAAACACTGGGCCTCGCTTCGCAGGATCCCGGAGCTAGGGGCGCAGGTTCTTATTTGGGCTTGCCTGAGATCGGCACTTTTCACTCGGTCTGCGTTCGCTTGCTTCGGCGCGAGATGCACGCCACGCCTTTTAGCAAGCCTTTTGTCATTTACGACGATAGCGATCAGCTGAGCCTTGTCAAATCCGCTATGGATAAGCTCGGAATCGACGAAAAAGCGTTTAGTCCCAAATCGATCCAAGCTGCTATCAACCGCGCCAAGTGTGACGCCATCGAGCCGCATGAGCTCATGCCCGCGGCTCACAACATTCTCGAGAAACAAGTCAAGCGCCTCTACGAGCAATACCAAAAAGACCTCTTCGCCAATAATGCGCTCGATTTTGGCGAGATCATTTGCATGGTCTATCGGATTCTCAGAGACAACGAGGAAGTAAGAAAAAAATACCAGAAGCGCTTTCGTTACATCCACGTCGACGAGTATCAGGACACCAATCGCTCGCAATACCTTCTTCTGACCATGCTCGCCAACCCCAAGCAGGGCGGGCAA
>CAZGCK010000212.1:0-2337 GCA_964524175.1 uncultured Bacteriovoracaceae bacterium
AGACTGCTCCACCCCGCGTCATATGTATCGAGCTTAGCGAATCTATTGCTCGGCCCTGTAATAGTCAATCGCTTATTCGAAAATCTCTTGGTTGTTTGTCAGAACTCATTGGTGACGCACACTTGCAGTAGCGTTGGGACTTACCTTTTACGCCCCCAGCCTATATTCTTAACTCATGCGCAAAATCTGGCTTGTCCCCATTTTGCTCGTTGTGATCGCCGCACTGGCTTACGGCGGGTTTTGGTATTTTTTTCCGCTACAGGCTTCCCAGATATCGGATCGCTTAAAACTCCGGGAAGAAGGTGTGGTGTCAGTCGAATCGGACGGCCTCAACGGCTACCTTCACGACACTTGCTCGAAGGACCCCAAGAAGGAATGCACGTGCATTGCTCTGATTCATGGGTTGGGCGACAGCGCGATGACTTGGAAAAAGCTTCTCATCTGGCCTGAGAACGGCTGGATCCATCCAGTAAAGCTCTACGCTTTCGACCTCCCGGGCTCGGGGGCCTCGCCCCCTCCAAAGTACTTGGTTGACTACCGAGTTCGCAAGCAAGCCGAGCGCATGAGGCGTGCGCTTGCTCCGCTCTGTAAGCAGTGGATCGTGGTGGGCAATAGTCTGGGGGGGTGGATTGGGGCCTGGCTTGCGCTGGATTGGCCGGATGCGGTGACGAGGCTTTTGATGCTCGACTCGGCGGGCATCAAGTTAGCGAGCAACTCAGAGGCTCGCAAAGCCTTTGAAGAGCCCACGGTTGAGACTCTCAAAGAGTTTCAGCGGCGTGCGTATTTTCTTGGACGTGAGCTGCCGGACCATGTTTGGAGGGCGGTCGTAAGCCGAATGAAAGCAAGCAATTCTCGGCAGGTCATCGAGGCGCAAACGCCTGAAGACTATTTGGATGGAAGAATAGGGGCCTTGCGGGTGCCTACAATGATCTTCTGGGGTGAGTCGGATCGGATCTTACCGCTTGAGGTGGGTCAGCAGTTCAAGGCGATGCTCCCGCGAGCGATCTGGCACTCAGTACCTCAATGCGGGCATATGCCGCAGAAGGAATGTCCCGTAGACGTGATTAAGGCCGTCTCTAGTATGATGAATTACGGCGGGGCTTGATCGGGCCGCGCGGAGCTGATTTGCCGCGACTATCAGTGCGTGAAGATCCTGCACGAGGCATCGAAGGACGGCCTGCGCCTCGAGGAGTGCGGCTTTCGGTGCGAAGGGGCGCAGTTCTTGTCATAGGTGTTCGAGGGCGAGGCTTCGGTGTGTCGCGCTTTACGCTAGGTTGCTCCTGAATGTCTCCTGAGATGGGCGCCACAACCACTTTCTTAGCGTGGATGTTGCGTTGGCCTCCGCGTTCGCGATCAGCGCGCTCGCCTGCCTCGAGTTTCTGCAATCCGAGCTCAGGGTGCTCTAGTAGGGCATCGGCTTGTGATTTTTTGAGCAATCGATAGTGACCGGGGATCAATCCTTTGAGGGTTAGATGCCCGATTGCTGTGCGCGTGATCCGCTCGACGAGAAAGCCCTTGAACTCGACCATGCTCTTGATGTCATGAGCGCCTGAACCCAGGATCACAAGTTCTACGAATGTCTTGCTATTGAGCTCCTGCTTCACTCGCACTGAGTGAGGGCGAACCATGCGATTGCCGATGCGTGCGCCTTTTTGTAGGCGCTTGACCATCTCGGCATCCAAGTGGCCGCGGACCTTGATCTGATAAACGCGTGGGATATCATCTCGGCGCTGAAGCTTTTCAGCGAAGTCCCCGTCATTGGTGAGAAAAATCAAACCTTCACTATTAAAGTCGAGGCGGCCAATCGGGAAGACGCGCTCATGAACCTTGGTCAAGTAGTCGGCAAGAGTTGGGCGGTTCTCGGTATCCACAAGCATCGAGATCACGCCCTTGGGCTTGTAGAACGCCAAGTACACGGGGTCTTCTGCACGCTGGAGGAGTTTGCCCGCTACCTTGATGGCGTCTTTGCCAAGTTCTGCTTTGTCTCCTAATTTGGCGACTCGACCATTGACCGTGACTTGGCCTTCTTGGATGAGGTCCTCGGCGCGGCGGCGCGAGGCGATTCCTGCTTTTGCTAAGATCTTCTGAAGACGTTCTGAAGTGGCCATGATGGATTGGCCAATATCATCTTATAGTTGTTCAGTCGAGGATTCAGCCGCGTCGAGGTGGATCGGGGGAGGGATATCGACCATTTCTGGCGAAATTGCGGACGTTTGGGCGTTCTCGAGTCCGAGCTGAGTCCCCACAGGGAGGGCCTCGAGTGCGGCCAAGGCTTGGACTTTTGCGGCCTGCTGGGCCTGCTTTTCAAGTGCCTTTTGCTCGTCCAGATAAGGCGTC
>CAZGCK010000213.1:0-1801 GCA_964524175.1 uncultured Bacteriovoracaceae bacterium
GCTTGTTGATGTCGGCCAGCGACGCGTACGGCGGCGGTTCTTCGCCAGTCGGGTCACGCCAAAAGCGACGAACCCAAACAGAGCAAGAACCAACATCATCTTGCCCATCGCCTTGAAGGGACTCGGAAGCGGCTTCCCACCCGTGAGCTTTGGCTTGCCTAAGGATTTCTCTTCAGAAGAGGTGGCCTTTGCAGCTCCTGCTGGCTCGACTTTTTCTACGCTTTTTTCGGCATTTCCCGGCTGCGCGATAGTAGGCGCCGCTGAGCTAACGGTGATCGAGTCCTTGGGCTTCTGCTGAGCCTCGACAGTCTTTGTGGCGCCCGTTCCCTGGGCAGGCGCGGCGGATGGAGCGCCGGGATCTGCCGCCAACACTCTCTCTAGCAGAGCCTGCTCGCCAGGATCCCTCTCGGCCTTGGCCAGATGCTGGCCTTCAACCAGAATGGTGAGGACTTTTCCTCCCGCTTTGATGTCAAAGCGATCCTTATAGTTCTCGGCTCGTCCTTTGACTGTAAAACGGCAACGCACGAGCTTTGGAGCGTATTGATAAGCGAAGATCTTAAGGAGATTGCCGCCGTTCACCGAGGAAATCTTGGCCGGGTAGACGGCGACATCGGTGATGCTCAGCTGGATGATGTCGTTGAAGAACTCAGCTTTGATCTGATCCTTCTGCACTTTTCCATCAAACATGATGTCGATCTGGGGACCATCGCTGACCTGAATCTGCTTGAGATTCACGACACCTGCAGCCAAACAGAGCTGACTCGAAATCCCAGCTAAAACGCCCAATGAAGAAAAAGCCCAGACTGTCTTTAGGAACCGAATTGGTTTCATTCTACGCCTTCCTAGCGATCCAAAAAAAGAGGGCATCCTGCCCTCGCCTCAAAGAGTCTTACTTCAACTGCTCAATGCGTTCGACTGGAGAGATGATATCCGTCAAGCGAATCCCAAACTTCTCGTTCACCACCACGACTTCGCCGCGAGCGATGAGCTTTTCGTTGACGAGCACCTCGAGGGGCTCACCGGCGAACTTAGAGAGCTCGATGACAGAGCCTTGTGCAAGCTGCAGGATGTCCCGAATAGCCATCTTTGATCGACCCAACTCGACAGTGACCTTTAGCGGGATATCTAGGATGAAATCGAGTGACTGCATGGGTGAGGCCTTTGAGGCCGAAGCCGGAGCTCCAGGTGTCGGTGCCGCAGGGGAACCTCCCGGTGCGTCCGCCTGACCCGCCTGGGAGCCCGCCGCAGCCAAGGCCGCTCCGATATCTCCCATATTCACTTCGCTCAGAGGCGATGATTCGTTTGCGTTCATTCTAAGCTCCCTTGCCTTTCATCATTCATCATCCGCATGGCGAGTGACCTGCACGGCTCGATTGCCGCGAGAGACGCCAAAGAAACACTTAAACTTAGAGACACCCTCGACCAATACATCGAGCTCGCCGTCCGCATCTTGCGCAAGCGGGATGATGTCGCCGACATTGAGATTCACGAGGTCACCCACCGTGATATTGGCAACGCCGAGATTCACAAGCACGCTGGCGTTCGCGTTTCGAAGATGCTCTTCCATTTTCGCAGTCCATTCCTTGTCGACACGGTCCGACTCGGTTTGGAAGGAAGCATTGAGCTTGTTCTTGATGGGCTCGATCGTTGAGTAGGGAATCACGAGCGCGATGGTTCCGCTTGCGTTCTCAAGCTCGACTTCAAAAGTCGTGGAGATGATCACGTCCGAGGGAGGAACAACTCCCACGAACTGAGGATTCACTTCTGTGCGGATAAACGAGATATCAGTCTTGTGCACGGG
>CAZGCK010000214.1:0-1744 GCA_964524175.1 uncultured Bacteriovoracaceae bacterium
GTCGGCAGTGGGACCCCGGGAGCCACTAGTGGCTCTCCTGTGGTCGGCGGCAATCCCTCAGTTTCTTCTACTCCTGTGACTGAAAAGCCCACTGAAAAGGAAGAAGAAGGCTGTTTTCTCGTCACTTATAAGCATAAGCACCTCACCTCCCACACCGACGAAGAAACTTGCTCACGCCACAAGAACCTGCTCACGCTCAAGCACACCAAGATCAATTCTAAGTCTGTCTGCGTGCGCGTGAACGGAACCCCTGTTCACTACCTTACGGTCAAAGGCCGCTCGGACGAGCTCATCATCGGCGCGCTTGCAGGACCTAAAGCTCAGATCACAGTTCGCTATTGCCTAGGCAAAGCCACTTGCCCAACACCACAAGGGGTGGCAGCAAAAGACGATTGCACCGTACCGAAAGACGAATTCATGGAAGCGATAGGCGGAACCGACAGCAAGGGCCAAAACCCATTGCTCGGCCAATGGGACCCAAAAGCACCCTCAGAAAAAGAATCCGACGTCTTGGCTAAGCTCGACGGCGAAGTCAAAAAGGAGCTCGAGACTAACGAAGAGCTCAACGGCCGGGCGCCTGCCGGAGAGATGTTCAAAGATTGGATCGCGGATGCAGGCACCCCCGCTTGCGCGGCCCGAACAGCACTTAACCAGTAAAGGATCTTAGGAGACACGTTTATGGGCAACTTCATGCAATTTATCAGAGAGAGCTTCTTCCACGTCGCACCGATCCTGATCTCTGCGGCGATCGCGGTGGCAATCATCGCTGAGCGGGTTAGGGCCCTCTACTTGGCCTACCCTATCAGCAATCCACAGGCCTTCTTCGACAAACTTCATGAGCTTGTGCTCTCTGGAAAAGTCAGTGAAGCACTCTCGCTCTGCGATCGTCACGGCAATAAACCCGCCGCACGCATCGTCAAGCAAGCTCTTCTACGCGCACATCAACCAGAAACCCTTATCGAGCATGGACTTCAACTGGCCGTTGGCGAAGCGACCCAAAGCGTTCAGAAGCGAACGAGCTACCTGGCAACCATCGCCAACGTTTCAACATTGCTCGGCCTCTTGGGCACGATCGCTGGCCTAATTCACTCCTTCGAAGCTGTCGGTCACGCCGATCCACAGCAAAAGGCCGCACTCCTCGCACAAGGGATCTCGACGGCCATGAATGCTACGATGCTGGGCCTTGGCGTAGCCATCCCATGCATGGTTGCCTTCAGCTTCTTGATGAACAAAACCAATCGACTCGTGTCAGACATCGAACATGCTGCGATTCACTCTTTGGACATCCTCAAGCAACGTTACTATGCGGCAGAAAGCGGCGCTCTACGGGGAGCTAGCGCTCAAGACTCTGACTTTGATGGCGAAGATGAATCCGAGAGCACTGGGCACGCCAAGAGCGCCAAAGGCAAGGCCGCCCCCCTTAGGAGGGTGGCATGAGCGCTGGCATTTCGGGCTCAGGTCAAGGCAATGGCCAAGACTTTGAGCTCAACTTAGCCTCGATCATCGACTGCTTCACGGTGCTGATCGCCTTCATGCTGGCGTCCGCCTCGTTTCTCTCGATCGGGATCTTGGACGCGGGGGTCGCAGCAGCAGGGGCCGCGCCCGCATCGGACGCACCTCCGTCAGTCAACGTAACCATTGAGCTCTCGCCCGCGCACAAGTTGGCAGTGAAGCTCACGGGCAAGGTCACCTCCACGAACTCTTTCGATGCGATAGGCGACGCCTGGAATTACGAAGCGATGAC
>CAZGCK010000215.1:0-1563 GCA_964524175.1 uncultured Bacteriovoracaceae bacterium
GGGGGAGAGTTTCATGCAGTCTGTTCGCGTTGAGCATAAGCCTTTTATTGCAGCCAACAAAAGCGTCGCAGAGTTGACGGTTCGAGCGGTGCTCCTGGGTATCGTGCTTGGCATTATCTTTGGTGCCTCATCACTTTACTTGGCACTTAAAGTCGGGATGACGGTGAGTGCATCGATCCCAGTAGCGGTTCTCTCAATCACGCTCTTCAAGGCATTCTCAAACATTACCGGTCTCAGTCGGCCGACGATTCTAGAGAACAACATCGTTCAGACCACTGGCTCCGCTGGCGAGTCGATTGCGTTTGGTGTGGCAGTGACCATGCCTGCTCTTTTGATCTTGGGCTACGAGATGGAGCTCTCTCGGATCATGTTGGTCGCAGTTCTCGGTGGCTTGCTGGGCGTGTTGATGATGATCCCTCTTCGTCACGCATTGATCGTCAAGGCGAGCGACGAGCTTGTTTATCCAGAAGGCACCGCCTGCGCTGAAGTATTAATCGTGGGCGAAAAAGGCGGAACCAGCGCAAAAACGGTCTTTACCGGTTTTTTCTTGGGTCTGGGCTACAAGGTCTTCAATGTCGGTTTCAAGCTTTGGAACGACGCTCCTTCCAGAGCGCTTGGCTTCTTTAAAGATGCCTCAGTCGCCGCTGAAGTCTCGCCCGAGCTTTTGGGCGTAGGCTATATCATTGGACCTCGCATCGCATGCATTCAGGTCGCGGGTGGGATCTTGGCGAGTTGGGTTCTCATTCCCGCCATTAAGCTGTTTGGGGGCGGGTTGTCCGCGCCGCTATTTCCCGCCACCAAGCTGATCTCCGAGATGAGCTTGCACGAGGTTTGGAAGAATTATGTGCTCTATATCGGTGCAGGCGCTGTCGCCGCCGGTGGGATCATCAGCCTTGGGCGCAGCTTGCCGACAATCGTTCGCTCGGCAGCCGCGGCTATGGGCAACCTCAAATCCTCTGGTGTTAAAGGCGAAAGCACGGAGCGCACGGGTCGAGATTTGCCGATGTGGTTTGTGCTTGTCGGGGTTGCGTTGTTGGTCTTGGTGATCTGGATGGCTCCTTCGCTCAAGATGAACTTCTTGGGTGCCCTAATGATCGTAGCCTTTGGATTTCTCTTTGTGACCGTGAGCTCGCGCTTGACAGGGCAAATCGGCTCTTCTTCTAACCCGATTTCGGGCATGACAGTCGCGACTCTGCTCCTGACGAGTCTCATTTTCTTGCTGCTCGGGTGGGTGGGTGGAGACTATCGCGTGACCGCGCTCAGCGTAGCCGCCGTGGTTTGCGTGGCCGCTTCGAATGGAGGAACAACTTCACAAGATCTTAAGACAGGTTATCTGGTCGGCGCTACGCCTAGGTCTCAGCAAATCGCGCTTCTCATTGGCGCATTTACTTCGGCAGTCGTGATTGGCTATACGCTTAAGGCCCTGAACGATGCTTCGACGATCTATTCTCGTACTCACGTGCCGGCAGGAGTGAAGGTAGAGAGCGTAGAGCAACTTTCAGAAATGGAAACCATCAACGACACGAGCAAGGATCCAAAGAGCTATCACGTGCTCCGATTGAC
>CAZGCK010000216.1:0-1306 GCA_964524175.1 uncultured Bacteriovoracaceae bacterium
CCAAAGCCGGTACCCGTGTGGCTCTTCTTAACGACAAACCCTTTACTCAAGTGAGTATCAACGATACGGCTGCGGTTAAATTCAGTGCCCGGCGCGACGCCATTGGCTTTGATTGGAAAATCAGTGTGGCGCTGGTGCCGGGATTTGCCGCTCGCGAGGTCATGGTGGGAGCTCTGGCGACTGTGTTTGCCGTAGAGAAAAAAGAAAATGTGGAAAATGCGGAGCAAGAACAAGAGGCAGCGCTCTCAGGGCTTCTCGTCAAGCAGTACAGTCTAGCCACGGCACTGAGTTTGTTGGTTTGGTACATCTTTGCTCCTCAATGTCTTTCAACTCTCGCGGTCACGAGACGAGAGACTAATTCTTGGAGGTGGCCGCTGTTCATGCTCTTTTATTTAACGGCTTTGGCCTACCTCGCTTCGTTTATCGTCTATCGAGCCTTTCTGTAGGAAAGGACTTAAAGCTTCAACCATGTCACCTGCTCTTCAAGAATGGATTTCCTGGGCCGTAGGGATAGCGATTGCCCTCTACTGGCTCTTCCGCTGGTTGAGGCCTGTGGCAGCCAAGTGGCTTTTAAAGCGAGGCCACGTGGGGCTTGCCATGCGCCTCCATAAGCGCCGAAAACCCTAATTTATCTAAATCTGTTAATTTTAATGCGTTTTAAGTGGTGATGGGCTGTTTTTTATCAAATCATACAACGCGATTTGACAAGACGCGGCATCCCCTATACTTCTCCCCTCGATTAGGAAGGGAAGTGGAAATCTTATGAAAACTAAAATCGCCTTGGCTGGCCTCCTCTTGGTGGGGTCGGCTTCTTACTCTTTTGCAACGGACTCTCAAGAATCTGAGAAACGCCTCGCTCGTGCTCAGGAGAAACTTTATCAAGCCGTCAATGAATCTCTCCCAGAGCAGGGTCGATCACGATTAGATCTGGTGATGGAAGCCTATCTCCAAGGGGGCGATCCAATCGCTGCCGTTGGAAAGCAAAATCCAGCGAGTCATTCGCCCATGGCGCTGGCTCTGTCCCAAGCAGGAACCCCTCGCTTTGATCCTGAGATGATTTTGTTTCTAAAGACTCTCTCAGTGCTCAAGGGAACAAATCTTTCTGTCGAGGATAAGAAAAAACGGGAGAGCTTGCGACACACCATTGAGCTTGCTCAAAGCGTGCAGGCAATCGACGAGCTCGCAAAAAGCTATCAAGCTGTCATCAAGACGGCGGTTGCAAACTATGAGCGCGAGGTTTTGTCCATTGAGTCTACATTGAGTGACCTGAGGCGAGCGAGTAGCCGGCCGAAGGGAGAAAATGCTC
>CAZGCK010000216.1:1316-1527 GCA_964524175.1 uncultured Bacteriovoracaceae bacterium
AAGAATGAAAAATTGAAGTTCGGGAAACAAATTCAGGCGATCCCCAATCAGGCGGAGTCAGTGCGCTTCGAGTATCGCAAGCTCGTCCAAGATCTGGAGTCGCAGGTACGAAAAGAAGCTGACCGAGTTGACTCAGCTCAAAGCGCGGTTCATCGTATTGAGTTCGAAATCGAGGAAGTCCTAAGGAGTCAGAGTAATAGCCGTGGTGATG